>CAZLTC010000029.1:0-21523 GCA_964562405.1 uncultured bacterium
TCGGGGCGAGAGGATTCGAACCTCCGACTTCCTGCTCCCAAAGCAGGCGCGCTAACCGGGCTGCGCCACGCCCCGCGGTCGGACCGAACCATAATCATAGGTCGCCGGCATGGGGATGTCAAGACACAGGGGAGTACCTCACCGGGAGCGCTCATCCGATCGATCCGCCGCGGGCCCGGCGGCGGACCCGGCGGTGGACGCCGTCTCCACCTCCCGCCTCTCCCTCACCCAACTGTAGAGCACGGGGACGACGAAGACGGAGAGCAGCACGACGAGCATGCCGCCGAACGACGGTATGGCCATGGGGATCATTACGTCGGAGCCGCGCCCGGTCGAGGTCAGGACGGGAAGCAGCGCCAGTATCGTCGTGGCGCTCGTCATGAGGCACGGACGGATGCGTCGCACGGCCGCGAGCACGGTGGCTTCTCTGACGTCCCGCACGCACGCGATCGGGCGCGTGGCGCACGACTGGTCCATGTAGGTGGCAAGCACGACGCCGTTGTCCGAGGCGATGCCGAAAAGCGCCAGGAACCCGACCCAGACCGCCACCGACAGATTGACAGGGTGGATCTGGAACAGATCGCGCATGCTCGCCCCGAGGAAGCTGAAGTCCAGGAACCACGGCTGGCCGTAAAGCCATATGAGAATGAAGCCGCCGGCCCACGCCACGGCGATGCCGGAGAATACGATGAGCGTGGTCGACGCCGACTTGAACTGGAGATAGAGGATCGTGAAGATGGCCAGGAGCGCGAGCGGCAGGATGACAGACAGTTTCTGCTGCGCCCTCACCTGGTTCTCGTAACTCCCCGCAAACCGGTACGTGACTCCCGGCGGGATCACGAGCTGCCCGGCGTCGATCATGTCACGGAGGTAGCGCTGGCACTCCTCCACCACGTCGACCTCGGCGTGGCCATCGCGCTTCCCGAACGTCACGTAGCCGACCAGGAACGTATCCTCGCTCTTGATGGCCTGAGGCCCGCGGACGTACTGGATGTCCGCCAGTTCCCTCAGCGGAACCTGCGCTCCGCCGGGCGTCGCCACCAGAACCGAGGACAGAGCGTCTATCGAGTCGCGAAGCTCTCTGGCGTAGCGGATGCGCACGGCGTAGCGCTCGCGCCCCTCGACGGTCACGGTCGCCGTCTTGCCGCCGATGGCGGTCTCGATGACGTTCGTCACCGCCATCACGTGAAGGCCGTACCTCGCTATCGCCTCGCGGTCTATCTTGATCTCGATGTAGGGCTTGCCCACTATCCTGTCGGCGAACACGGTCTCAGGCTCTACCGACGGGACCTGTTTGAGAAGGCGCTCGATCTCGAGCCCCACGCGCTCGATCGTCTCGAGGTCGGGCCCTCTCACCTTCACGCCCATGGGCGCCCGCATCCCACTCTGAAGCATGACGAGGCGTGTCTCGATGGGCTGGAGCTTCGGAGCAGACGTGGTTCCCGGGACCTTCCCGGCTCTCGCGACCTCGGCCCAGATGTCGTCGGGGCTCCTGATCTCGTCGCGCCACTGCCGGAAGGGCCGGCCGTGCTTGTCCGGGATCAGCTCGCCGCTCTCGTCCCGCACGAACTCGCCCGCCTTGCGGTCGTAGCGGAACAGCAGTTCGTTCCCGCTCTCGTCCTCGATGTACTCGGTCTTGTAGTTGATGACCGTCTCGATCATCGAGATGGGCGCCGGGTCGAGCGCGCTCTCCGCTCGTCCGATCTTGCCTACCACGCTTTTCACCTCGGGGATCTGCGAGAACGCGATGTCCTGCTTCCGGAGCACATCGAGCGCCTCGCCTATCGAGGCGTGAGGCATCGTCGTGGGCATCCAGAGGAAGGAGCCCTCGTCGAGGGGCGGCATGAACTCGCGGCCTAGACCCGGAAGCGCGTGCATCGGCCCGGACCAGACAGCGCTCGACCTTATGCGGTTCTCCGGAACACCGAGCCCCGAGAGCCCGGCTCGGACGAACCCGAAGGTCTTGTCGAACCCGAGCCAGACGAGGACTCCGAAGAAGACCACCAGAAGAGGCAGGACCATGAACTGCCTCTTGTGCGCGAGGCACCAACGAAGCATGCGCTCATAGACGCGCATGAAGATGTTGAAGAACGCAAGCAGAAGACCCAGCACGATGACCACGAACCAGAAGTTGGGGAACGTGCCCCGTCCGGGACCCAGCGGCATCCAGTAGCGCGTGAGAGCGACCGTGATCAGAAGCCCGACGAGGATGAGAGGTATCGCCGGAGACAGTCGCGGCATCCTGACGGACAGCCTGTCGCCGAAGAGCCCGTGGGCGCCCATCGCGATCACGATGAGCCCGACCCACCACGACGAGAGGATCGCCAGCGCGACGCCAGCGGCGACGAGTACTCCCGGCCAGAAGTAGCCCTTCCGCCTGGCACGACGCGCGCCTCTGAAGACGACGTGCGCGAGCGGAGGGATGATGACGATGGCGATAAGCACGGAAGCGATGAGCGCGAAGGTTTTGGTGTACGCGAGAGGCCGGAAGAGCTTGCCCTCGGCGCCGGTCATCGCGAAAACGGGAAGGAAGCTCACTACCGTCGTCGAGATGGCCGTGAGTATCGCACCGCTCACCTCGGACGCCGCGCGCCGCACGATCGGCAGGCGGTCCTCCCCCAGACCGGAGCGCTTCAAGTGCTCTATTATGTTCTCCGTGATGATGATGCCCATGTCGACGATGGTGCCGATGGCGATCGCGATGCCGGAGAGAGCCACGATGTTCGCGTCCACGCCGAACACCTTCATCGCGACGAACGAGAGGAGCACGACCAGCGGCAGCACGCCGGAGATGAGCATGGCGCCGCTGAACTGCCTGACCATGACGATGACGACGATGATCGTTATCAGGATCTCGAGGATGAGTGCGTGGTTCAGCGTTCCGAGGGTCTCGTGGATCAGGTCCGTTCTGTCGTAGAACGGGACGATCGTGACCTTCGACTCGGTCCCGTCGTCGAGCGTCTTGGAAGGTAGGCCGGGAGTGATCTCGACGATCTTCTCCTTCACGTTCTGGATGGCCGCCAGCGGGTTGTAGCCGTGACGCACGACCACCACGCCGCCGACCGCCTCGGCCCCTCCCTTATCGAGCGCACCGCGTCTGGGGGCTGGACCCGACTGCACCGTCGCGATATCGGCGACGCGGACGGGCACGCCGCCGGTGGCGCGGACGACGATCTCCTCGAGGTCGGAGGTGTCCTCGACGAACCCCCGACCGCGGATAACGTACTCGACGCGGTTGATCTCGATGGTCCTGGCGCCGACGTCGATGTTCGACATGCGAACGGCGGAGAGGACCTGCTCCAGCGTCACCCCCTGCGCTCTCATCGCGCGCGGGTCCAGGTCGATCTGGTACTCGCGCTCGAAGCCGCCTATGGAGGCGACCTCTGAGACGCCGGGGGCCGACATCAACCCGTACTTGACGTAGAAGTCCTGTATCGAGCGGAGTTCCTGCGGGTCCCAGCCGCCCGCCGGCCGGCCTTCAGGGTCGCGGCCCTCGAGCGTGTACCAGTAGACCTGCCCGAGCGCGGTCGCGTCGGGCCCGAGCGTCGGTCGGACCCCGTCGGGAAGAACCCCGGCGGGCAGGCTCGCGAGCTTCTCGAGGACGCGCGTCCTCGACCAGTAGAAGTCGACGCCCTCCTCGAAGATGACGTAGATGCTGGAGAACCCGAAGAAGGAGAAGCTGCGGACGGTACGGACGCCGGGGATGCCCAGTAGCGACACGGTCAGCGGATAGGTTATCTGGTCCTCGACGTCCTGCGGCGAGCGCCCCATCCAGGCCGTGAAGACGATCTGCTGGTTCTCCCCGATGTCGGGGATGGCATCCACCGGCACGGGGTCGCGCGGGTACCCTCCGACGTCCCAGTCGAAGGGCGCAACGGCCACGCCGGCGCCGATGATGATGGCGATCAGTAGCGCGACGATCGGGCGGTGGTTTAGGAAGAACCCCACGAACCCCGACAGCGCCATCGACTCCTCTACGTGTCCGCGCCCCTCCGAGTCGGCCATCAGTCCATGTCTCCGTGATGATGAGCGCTGCCGCCGGAACCCTCGCCCTCAGGGCTCATCATGCTCGGCTTGGCCCGTATCTGAAGCGCGCTGTCTATCTTGAAAGCACCCTCGACGACGACTCGTTCGCCCTCGTGAAGCCCGCTCTCGACCACGTAGTAGTCGCCCGCCTTCGGACCGAGCACGACCTCCCTTCCCTCGTACGTGGGAGACTCCTGCTCGGGCACCTCGACGTAGACGACCGCCCGCGTCCCCGTGAGAAGCGGCGCCGTCGCCGGAATCACGAGAGGCGGCCGCTCGCGCGTGCCGTACTGCGCCTTCGCGGTGGCGCGGACGAACATGCCCGGCTTGAGCGCGCCATCGGCGTTGTCCGCTTCGACCCTGACGCCCACGGTCCGTTTTGCGAGGTCGACCACAGGATCCACGAACGCGACCGTCCCCTCGAACACGTGACCCGGGTGCGCCTCGGTCGTGAAAGACACGCTCTGTCCGTCCGCGACCCACGCGAGATCGGACTCGTAGGCCTCCAGCTCGACCCAGACCACCGACAGGTCCGCGATCGTATATATGACCGTGCCCGTCTGGACGTACCCGCCCTCGGTCACGTTCTTCTCGACCACCGTGCCGCCCACGGGAGCGATCAGCGTCACGGTGTCGTGGGCGACGCCCTCGTCCTCTATGGCGCGAACCTGTTCAGGCGCAAGCCCCCACTGCACGAGACGCTTCCTTACGGCGTCGAGCGTCTGAAGCGCGGCATCTGCATCGCCTCCGGACTCCCGCGCCCGCTCGTAGGAGCGGGCCGCGCCCAGAAGCTCCTCCTGCGCGGCGATGAGCCCGGGGCTGTAGAGGTCGACCATCGGCTGTCCGGCGCCTATCTCCTCTCCCACGAAGTCGACGTGCATCTTCTGGATCCGGCCGCCGACCCACGCCGCGATTCGCTCCACTCGACCCTCGTCGTACGCGACCATCCCGACCATCGGCACGTCGACGCTGACCACCTTGCGCGTGACGGGAGCCGTTTGAACCTGCATGAGCTTCGCGGCCGACTCGGTGACCGTGAGGGTGCGGTCTCCGACCATCTCCTCCGCTTCCGCCTCGACGGGGATGAGGTCCATACCACAGATCGGGCAGTCTCCCGGTCCGGGCTGCCTTATCTGAGGGTGCATCGAACAGGTCCACACGGTCCCGTCCTCAGCAACGTGCGTCTCCGTGTCGGTCGCGCCGCCCTGCGCGCCACCCGGTTCCTCCCCGGTGCCCGTCCCGGCGCCTGATTCACAACCCCACAGGCCGAGCACAAGAGCGAGAAGAAACACCACGACGAAGGCGCCGCTGACGCTCGCCGCCGCGCTCACGCGGTTCCTAGTCACCTTTCATCTCCCCGCCAGTGGCCGCTCCTGCATCCTTCGCCTCATCGACCGGCACCAGGTTCATACCGCACGTGGGACACTTGCCGGGTTCGTTCGATACTACCTCGGGGTGCATCGGGCAGGTGTACATCTGCCCCTCGACCGCGGTGGCGTTCCCGGCCTGGTCCTGATCGTTGGCAACCAGGTCCATGCCGCAGATCGGGCACTCGCCAGGCTCGTTCGACACTACCTCGGGGTGCATGGGACACGTGTACGTGACCGCCTCGTCCTTGGGCATCTCGGCAGCCGATCCGATCTCGCCCTCCTTGCTGGGCTCGCCTCCCGACTGGCAGCCCGAGAGCGCGAGTCCCGCAACCACCGCGACAGCCGAAACAGCAACTACCGCCAGTACCATCCGCATGTTCAGCGTGCTTCTCACCATCTCTCCCTACCTCCTCATTGTGCGTGACCCGCCTCGTGCGGCGGGGTCGCCGGAATGCCGGCGGCGAGCAATCGCTTGAGGCCCGCCGCCGCCTTCGCCGAGTCGACCCGGGCCAGACCGAGCGCAAGTTCCATCTCGAGCACGGTCTGTTCCGCCGCGACGACGGTCTCGAAGCCCACCGCTCCGTTCGCATACGCGGCCCTGGCGGACTGGAGCGACGCATCGGCGTCCGGTACTATCTGGTCGGCATACAGCGTGACCCGCCTCGCGGCGTCGTCCATCTCGAACAACACCATCTGGAGTCTTGCACCAAGCTCGTTCTCCTTCTGCCTCCTCATCTCCTTGGTGGCCGCAAGCCGCTCCGACTGCTCTCGCACCGCGGCCGCGTGCTTGCCGAACCAGAGCGGGACACCTATCGAAGCGGAGACCGAGAGCGGGTCCTTGCCGCTGTCCGTCGTGGGCATCGCCGCTTCTCCGGTCACGATATAGTCCACGCCGAGCGTCAGGTCCGGGAAGTACCCGCGCCTCGCAAGGGAGCGGGACCGCTCGGCTCTCTCCGTCTCACTGTCCAGGAGGAGCAGTTCCGGACTCAAGCTCCCGATCTCCGCGGAAGACTCGCGGAGGGCGGCGGCATCGAGGCTTGGGATGTCGTCGGGCCACGGAAGCGGCGCACCAGGCTCGAGCCCGATCGCAGCCGCGAGACGCGCCGAGGCAGGGAGTCTGCGACCACGCGCGGCTGCCAGACGGTCCGAGACCCTCGCTCGCTCTATCTCCGCGCGCATGAGGTCGGCGTACGGAGCTTCACCGGATGCGTACTTCGCGCGGACAGCGGACTCGAGGTCGCCCAGGAGCGCATCCCTGCGCTCGAGGATGCCTATCGTGATCTTGAGGTTCGCATACTCGGCGTAGGCTTCCACCACCGCATACTCAACGTCGGCCGCCGCGCGGCGGTAGCGATGATACGCGGCGTCCGCCCCGGCCATCGCGGCCTCAGACTTCAGGCGGAGCTTGCCGAACCACGGCAGGGTCTGGCGGAGGCCGAACCTCTCCTCCTGAGGCCCCACGCGCGTCTCCACCGGCGTGATGGAGTAGCCATACGAGACCATCGGATCCGGAAGCGCCCCGGCGCCCCGGGCCGCTCCAAGCGCGGCCTGCCAAGCGTGCCAGGCGGACAGCACCGACGGGTTCGACGAATCCGCCGTCGCGACGCACGCGTCCAACGTGAGAGGAACCCGGATGGCATTCCCGGATGCGGTAGTTGCTGACGGGTGGGCCGATGCTTCGGGAAGCGCCGCGGCCGCCGGCGCGGGAGCCTGGGCGGCAGAGACGACCGGAATACAGACGAGAGCCAACGCCAGGCCCAGCCCCGTCGCTCTCTCTACCGACCGCACCAATCGTATCTTGGTATGTCCCAGACCGCCCATGCGAATCCCCAAGGGAAATCCCCTTGCCGAGTCTTGCTCGTCGTCTTGTAGTTCTGACGCGCGAATCAGACCCACGGTGCGCCAGGAAGGCGGTCTGACGGTCTCATTCGCGCTCTTCGGAAGGGAACTTCCCCTGCGTGATAGGCCGTGGCCGCGACCCAATGGGAGGCTCGCGGCCACAAGTGGACTCGGCACTACAGTGAGAGCCGAGTCGGCCAGATCGTATAGGGTTCCGCCCTCCTGGAAGGGACATAGAAGATAGTATCACGGCGGTCCCGCCGAGGCAAGTTCCCGACCATGAAAATCGTAACTTATTGATGGATAAGATGTTACAGAACCACAGGAAAGGGTTCACAAGGATGACCAGATAATCAACGCAGGGCGGCCTCGACAAGCTCTCGGGCTGCCTTCACGGCCTTGCCCCGGTGGCTCGAGGCGTTCTTCTCGGCTGCTGACATCTCAGCGTAGGTCCTCTCATGTCCGTCCGGAAGGAAGAGAGGGTCGTACCCGAACCCGCCGTCGCCGCGCCGCTCAGTCAGGATCCGCCCGGTGGTGACGCCTTCCACCGTCGCCACGTCAGCCCCCGGCCGGGCGAGGGCGACCACGCATCGGAAACGTGCGGTCCTCTTAGCCTCGGGAACGCCGTCCAGCTCGCGGAGCAGCTTCTCGTTGTTCCTCTGGTAGTCCGGCGGCTCCCCGCTGTAGCGGGCGGAGTAGACGCCGGGAGAGCCTCCCAGTGCGTCGACCTCGAGTCCGGTATCGTCGGCCAGCGCGGGCAGGCCCGTCGCATCGGAGACAATGGACGCCTTCTTCACTGCGTTGGCCTCCAGCGTCGCCCCGTCCTCCTCCACGTCAGGAACGTCGGGGAAGTCGGAGCTCAAGACCAGTTCGACGTCGAGGCCCGAGAGGATCTCCCCTATCTCCTCCACCTTGTGCCTGTTCCTGGTGGCGATGACGAGCCTCACTTCGTCCCCTTGGTGAGTTCCTCGATCGACACGACCTCCACAGGAGGGAGCGGACTCCTCAGGAAGCGCTCCGCCTGCTCCTTGAACCTGTGGGGCACGTCGCTGACGTAGAACCTGTGGTTGAGCATCCCGCCCGGCTCCCGCCCGATCCCGTGCGCAGCCAGGCGCTCCGCGACCTCGCTCGCCGTCTCCTCCGCTGAATCGATCAGCCTGACGCCTGGCCCGAACACCTTCCCTATCGTTCCCTTGAGGATTGGGTAGTGCGTGCATCCGAGCACGACGACGTCCACACCGGCGTCCCTGAGCGGCGTGAGGTACTCGTGAGCGATGACGAGGGTGACCTCGCGGTCGGTCCACCCCTCCTCCGCCAGGGGGACGAAGAGCGGGCAGCTCTTCTCCAGCACCTCGGCGTCGCGGTCGAGCTTCGCTATCTCGCGGCTGTAGGCCCGACTCGCGATCGTCCCTTCCGTGCCGATGACGCCTATCCTGCCGTCGAGCGTCGACGAGACCGCCGCCAGCGCGCCGGGCTTTATCACTCCGACGACGGGCAGATCGTACCGGGCACTCAGTGTCTCCATCGCGACTGAGGACGCGGTGTTGCAGGCCACGACCACCATCTTGACGCCGTGCCTGAGAAGGAACTCCGTATCCTCGATCGCGAACTGCGTGACCGTCTCGGAGGACTTGGGACCGTATGGAAGCCTGGCCGTGTCGCCGAAGTAAACGATCTCTTCGTTCGGAAGCTGCCTCATGATCTCGGCAACGACCGTGAGCCCGCCTATGCCCGAGTCGAATACTCCGATGGGCCTCGATGATCTCTCGCCCACTCGTGTTCTCTCCTGTTGCGAAGCCTGTGTGTGCTCATCGACGCGCCGCAGGTGGCGCCTGCGAGTACGCCCGGAGCCGCGAGGTCCCGCGGCGTCGGTGCGGAGCCTATCTGTACTGGTCGACGCTGAAGGGGACGGTGGCGTCGATGTGCCCGGCGATGGTCTCGATCTCGCGTCCTTCGACCAGGAACGTGACCCGCTCCACGTGTGGGAAGTTGCGCGCGAGCGTCTGGACGACCGAGCTTATGGTCATGAGCTCGCCCGTCGAGCCTCCCGGGTGCTTGTCCACGAGTTCTCTCGTGAAGTCTACGAACGCGCCCCCGCTGTCGTCGAAGACCACCGAGCGTATGCCGGTCCCTTCGGGCAGAGTCCGCACACCGCCGCTGTCGGACGGACCTCTGGCGAGTTCTTCGAGGATCCTCTTGGCGCGAATGGCCCTGTCCGCCGGCACGACGATCTCCCGCCTCTCTTCCACAAGACGCATGGCCGATGGGTCGCCGAAGACGAGAACGACCGATTGCACACCCCGACCGAGTTCTTCCTCCGCTGCGCCGCCCGGCTGCAGGTCCTCCGACGGGCCCCGCTCCCACGAAAGGAAGATGAGCACGCCCGCCACGAGCGCGATGGCTATGACGATGAGCTTCACGCGCAGGAGGTTCATTGTCCCCTCTCCTTTGCACCGGACCTATAAGCCGCGATGCCGTCGGCTATCGCCTGCGCGGCCTCCCGGAGGAAGCTCTCGTCGGACAGCAGCGCCTCCTCGTCGCGGTTGGTGATGTACCCGAGTTCTACCTGGACCGCCGGCATCGCGCATCCGCCAAGAACGCGCGAGCTGCGGCGCCCCACGCCTCTGTCGTTCAGGGAGAGCGAGGCCTTCATGCTGGCGTCGACCGCCCGCGCGAGCGCTCGGCTCTCCGCAACGTGGCTCTCCTGCAGCTTCTCCCAGATAAGCTCGTCAACGGCGCCGGAAGGCGCCAGGGTCTCGACGCGCGGAAGACCGCGGCCACGACGCACCGACTCGTCCTCCGGCTGCCATCCCGGAGGTTCGTAGTAGTCGACGCCGAAGCCGCGCGCCCAACCCGAGTACCACGCGCCACACTGCAGGCCGACGAAGATGTCTGCGTCGGCGAGGTTGGCGATCTCCGCCCTGCGGTGTTCGGGGACCAACGAGTCGGAGCTGCGCGTCATGAAGACGTAGAACCCCTTGCGTTGGAGCGCGTAGCTGAGTTCCCTCGCGAGCGCCAGCGTGACCACCTTCTCCTCGAGTCCTCGGCGCCCCACCGCGCCCCGATCGCTGCCTCCGTGGGCGGGGTCGATCATCACGGTCTCGAGCCCGAGCCCCGGCGTCGCGAACAGGCTGTCGGACTCTGGGAGCAGATGCTTGACGCCCCGGAGCTCGAGCGACGGCGTCGCCGACTCGATGCTCCCTCGCACGAGAACCTCGATCCTCGGTGGGTTCCCCAGGAGCCGGGCGCTGTAGGAGCCGGCCCGGTCGGTGAGCGTTATCTCCGCTCTCACGCCGTCCGGCGATTCCTCGAGGAGCACGCCGGATACGTACTCCGTGTTCTGCTCGACGGCCAGCGAATCCGGCAACCGGGCGCCGGAGAGCATGACCTCTACTGACGCCCTGCTCCGGCTCACGGCGCTGAACTCGGCGGGGCTCGTCAGCCCCAGCTCCACGATGGTACCGTCCGTGGTCTGCCTGAGCTGGAGCGAGTCGACCGACGGCCTCAGACGCTCCACGCGGACCGTCCTCTCGGCCGGCAGCCACCGGATCTGTGAGTCGAGCGAGGGGGCCAGCAGCCTCGTGAGGAAGCCCGTCGGCACCCAGACGTCGCCTCGCCGAATCAGGACAGGCTCCATGATGTTCTCGACCGTCCGGTCGAGAACCGCGAAGCGGCTATCCGGCGTCACGGACATCTGATGATCCGCGACCGAGAGGGTCACCTTCCCGGTGCTCGGGTTCCGGTAGCGGATGCCCGAGACCGCGAGCGCCACGTCACGGAGCCGGAAGTAGGCGATGCCTCTCTCCGTCATGGCCTCGACCTGCGCAACCCGGCTGTCGTCGACGAACTCGAAGCGAACGAGGGCCGCATCCGCGTCGGCGAAGGCGAACGCCACCAGGACGGCCACCGTGGCCGTCGACAGCACCGCGCGGTGCCATGTCCTCAGGCGATTCGACATCAGTCGCCACCTCTCGAACGCCGTCTCACGGCCCGCTCCATGTCCCTGTCGGCGTCCCGTTTTCTTATCGTCTCGCGTTTGTCGTAGGCCTTCTTGCCCCGGCAGAGACCGACCTCGACCTTGACCCTGCCGCCTTTCAGATAGACGGAGAGCGGGATCAAGGCCATGCCCTTCTCGAGAACCTGGCGCTCGAGGCGGGCGATCTCGACCTTGTGCATCAGCAGCTTGCGTGTCCGTCGCGGGTCGACGTTGAAGCGGTTGCCCTGCTCGTAGGGGCTTATGTGCGCGCCGTGAAGAAACAGCTCCTCGTCCTGCACCCTCGCGTAGCTGTCCACGAGCTGCACCTTGCCGAGACGCACGGACTTGACCTCCGTGCCTCTGAGGACGATCCCGGCCTCCACTGAGTCGACAACATGATAGTCGTGCCGGGCGCGCTTGTTCTTCGCGATGATCTTGACGCCCTCACTCACAATGCCCTCCCGCGGCGGTGCCGCCGGCGAGACGGGACGTCGGCGGACTCCGATGGATGCTAACAGAGCGTCAGGAAGACGGGCAAGTGGGGATTGGGCGGGCCCGGACATGCGCGGAGGGCGGGATTGAACCCGCCCTCCCATCACGCTCGAGCCGGACTGCGATGTTCCGTTCCGGTCGGGCGGCCGCGGACTCGGTGGCCCCCGTTCGCAGCGCGGGTCAGTGCCGCAACCGCGCCACGGAGATCCCTCCGAGAGAATGAACACGGGCCGGCCACGGCCCTCCTCGTACTTAACCACACCGGGGGATCCGGCACTGGAGCCCGGGAGTGAGCGTCCGCTTCGCAAAGCACGCCGGACCCCTCCGGCGTGGACATCTCTCATCTGTCAGCTTAACACAGGTTGTCCCAACTGTCAATAACTCGCTGCGCGCCCACTCCACGGGCCCTTGTCGGTTGACGCGGGGCGTGGCAGTGGCTACACTATCTACCTGTTGGGACCGCCGAAGTGGTGGAACTGGTAGACGCGCTGCGTTCAGGGCGCAGTGGGGCTTGTCCCTGTGGGGGTTCGAATCCCCCCTTCGGCACCAGCTTGAAAACGGGGCGGCCCGCGAGGCGCCGCCCCGATTCACGTCCCGAGCCGCGGCGCGCCGTCGCGGGGAAGCCGGGAGAGCGTCCTCGAAGGAGCGCCAGCATGCCCAAGTCCAAGGTCGCCGTACTCCGCACGAAGCCCGACTCAGTCCTCGACGATTACCGCCGGCTCTGCAAGCTGGCGGGACTCGCGGAGGCGCTCGACCCAGCCGCGACGACGATACTCAAGGACAACATCAGCTGGCACCTCATGTACCCCGGGGCGAACACGACGCCGTGGCAACTCGAGGGCACGATACTCGCGTTGAAGGACGCGGGCCTCGATGACCTGGTCGACGTGCACAACAAGACGGTCGTGACGATCTGCGACCTCGGTGACAAGTACAACAAGTTCGGTCCCGTGCTCGAGAAGTACGGCGTTCCTACCAAGTACAACTTCAGCCCGGCAGACATGTCGTGGATCGAGTACAAGCCGAAGGCGAAGATGGCCGTGCTGGACAAGGTCTTCCCGGACGGCATCTACCTCCCCGACTACTTCTTCGGGAAGAACATCGTGCATCTTCCGACCGTCAAGACACACAGCTACACGGTGACGACCGGTGCGCTCAAGAACGCATTCGGCGGACTCCTGAACGTGAACCGCCACATGACACACACGTGGATACACGACACGATCGTCGACCTCCTCGCCATTCAGAAGGAGATACACACGGGCGTCTTCTGCACGATGGACGGGACGACCGCGGGAAGCGGTCCCGGCCCGCGGACACTCATCCCGCATCAGAAGGATGTCATCCTGGCGTCGGCCGACCAGGTGGCGATAGACGCGGTGTCGGCGAGCATGATGGGGTTCGACCCGATGAGCATCGAGTACATCGCGCACGCCACCGCGCGCGGTCTCGGACAGGGCGACCCGAGGGAGATAGAAATCGTGGGAGATCCGGACGCCGCAGCGGAGAGATGGAACTTCACCGTCGGCGTGAATTTCGGGACGGGGACCGGCATGCTGCTGTGGCGCTCGCCCCTCAAGATATTCCAGAAGCTGCTTTTCCAGACCCCAATCGTGAAGATCTTCATCTGGGCCAGCGAGACCTACCACGACAAGTTCTGGTATCCGAAGAACGGCGTGCCGGTTGTCACGAAGTGGAAGCGCGAGAGCCCGTGGGGACGGCTCTTCGACGAGTATCCTGAGAGCACCGCCGAGATCGACTCCGCCTGCCGCATCGAACCGTTCGCGTAGTCCCGGCGCGGCCGGACCGAACGCATCGATGGGGCCCGCCGGAATCTGCCGGGCCCCATCGCCGCCTCTGTGCGCAAGAGACGCGCACCCGCCGCTCACACGGCGCCCTCCACCCTTCATTCCTTGCCGGAGAGCACTCGCTTCGACACGTCGAGGAGATATGCGTCCATGCCCTCTCCCCCGGCGCGCTCGTTGTACGACTCGACCTCGCGGAGCAGCGCCTCCGCCCGGTCGTCCTCCAGAACGACCAACATGGTGGAGTTAGCTCCGGGCCAGACGTGCGAGTTCTCTCTAGGGTCTCCGCAGGAGATCCTACCCTCGACCTCGGGGATCCGCGTGTACGTGCAGATGCCCAGTTTGGTCAGGATCTCCTTAGCTTCGACATCCACACCGACGTAGTAGTTGAGGATCACCATCTTCATCGCGACCACCTCGCGTTCCGTCTGAGCCTCGCCTCGAAGATCGTGTAGAGCGTCGGCACGAGAACGAGCGTGACCATCGTCGACACGAGCAACCCGCCGACCATCGCGATACCGAGCGGCCTCCAGACCTCCGAGCCGGACGAGCGCATGAGGGCGAGCGGCAGCATGCCGAAGATCGTGGTCAAAGCGGTCATGAGGACCGGTCTCAACCTGCGTCGGCCGGAGATGAGCACGGCCTCCTCGAGCCTCATACCCCTCTTGCGCATGATGTTGGTGTAGTCAACCAGCACGATCGCGTTGTTGACGACGATGCCCATGAGCATGATGACCGCAAGGAACGAGGTCATTGAGAGCGTCGTGTTCGTTATCACGAACGCCCAGATGACGCCCACGAACGCGAATGGTATCGAGAACATGACGACGAACGGGTCGGTAAGATTCTCGAACTGCGCGGCCATGACCATATACACGAGCGCCACGGCCAGTAGCAACAGCAGGCCGAGGTCGTGGAACGACTGCGCCTGCTGCTCCACGTCGCCGCCGAATTGCACGGCCACGCCCTTCGGGAACTCCATCTGATCGATCGCCTTGCGGACGTCGCCGGACACCTGACCGAGCGGCCTGTTCAGCACGCGCCCCTCGACGCGCACCACGCGCTCCTGGTCGCGCCGCTTGATCTCGGTCGGGCCCGTGGCCAGCTCCACCTCGGCGACAGACGAGAGACGCACCATCTGCCCGGTCACCGATGGAACGGGCAGCGCCAGGATGTCCTCGACGCTGGACCTGTCGCCCTCGGGGACCCGCACGACGATGCCCCACTGGTCGCCACCCTGCCGCAGCTTGGTGGCCTCGGCCCCGTAGATCTCGGACCTGAGCGCGGACGCGATGGTGTACGTGTTAAGGCCGAGAGCAGCCGCTCTCTCCCTGTCGATCACGACGTGGAACTCCGGCTTCGGATCTCCAATATCGAGGTCGACGTCGACGGCGCCCTCGACCGCGCGGACGGCATCGCGGATCTGTACGGCGACCTGCTCGATCTGCTGCAGGTTCTCACCCTTGATCTGAATCGACAAAGGCGTGCCGCTCATGCCCATGAACTGCGCCATCGAACTCCCGGTCCGGATGCTCAGCGTGACGACGGCCGGGATGCTCTTCGTGAACTTACGGATATCCTCCGCGACCTCGTCTGAGCTGCGCTTCCTGAGTTCCTTGTCGACCAGCTGGACACCCACGCGCCCGACCTGCGAGCCCTCTTTCTCGCCCTGGATGACCGCGTAGCCGCTGCCGGTCGCGCCGGCGTAGCTCCACAGATACTCCCGCTCCGGCACCTCGCGCACTATGAAGTCCTCGATCTGCCCCAGCACCTCCATCGTCCTGTCGAGCCGGGTGCCCGGAGCGAGTTCCACGGTCATCTCGATCTCGCCGCTGTCCGGGCTCGGGAAGAACTCGGTCTTCACAAGGCCCAGCATCGCCATGGAGACCGCGAAGACACCGACGGCGATCCAGACGGTGCGCTTCCTGTGATTCAGCGCGCTCGAGAGCAGGCCCGCGTACCTCTCTTCCAACCTCTTGAAGACCTCCTCGCCGCGGCGGAAGAAGGCGCTCCTCCGCTTCTTCTCTCCGCCGTCGAAGCTGCCTCTCATGAGGGTGGAACTCAGGGCCGGCGTCAGTGTGAGCGCGGCGAAGAGCGACATCGATATCGATACGATAACGACGAGCGCCATCTGCTTGAAGAGGATGCCTGTGATGTTCGTTATGAAGAGCATCGGCAGGAACACGACGATGGTGGTCAGCGTCGACGCCGTGATCGCCTGCGCGATCTCGGCCGGTGCGAACATCGAGGCCTCCGTGACACGCTCTCCGGCCTCGACGTGTCTGGTGACGTTCTCGAGAACGACGATGGCCGCGTCGACCACCATTCCGATGGCGATCGCGAGACTCATCAGGGAGACCATGTTGATGCTGTATCCCGCGACGTACATCACGAAGAGCGACGCCAGCAGGGCCGCCGGGATCGTCAGGCCGATCACGACCGTGCTCCTGATCCTCCGGAGGAAGAGCAGAACGACGGCCACGACACCGAGGGCGCCGTACATCAGCGCCTGCCGCAGGTTGCGGAGCGCCCTGCCGATGTAGTCTGACGTGTCGAAGAACGTGAAGAGCTTGATGTCCGGCGGCAGTTCCGCCTTCAGTTCGTCGAGCCTCTTGAGCGCCGCCTTCGCGACGGTCACGGAATTCGACCCGGACTGCTTCGAGACGAAGAAGACGACGCCCGGCACCCTGTCGGCCCGCGCCTTCATCTCCTGCTCCGCGAAGCTGTCGCGCACCTCCGCGACGTCGCCCAGATGGATGAGCTTGCCGTCGCGACTCTGCCCGACGACGATGCCATCAAGCTGGTCCACGTCAACGAGCCGACCGGGGACTCTCACCGAGTACTCGGTCCACCCGAGTTTCACTGAGCCGACGGGAATGTCGACGTTCTCGGCCGCGAGGACCTGCGTCACCTGGCTCAGCGGGATGTCCATCGCCTCGAGCTTGCCCGGGTCTATGCGCACCTGGATCTCGCGCTCCGGGCCTCCCAGCACCATCACCGATGCAACTCCCGGAACCGCCTTCAGAGGGTCTGCGATCTGCTTCGTCATGATGTAGCGGAGGCTGTCGAAGCTCTCCTCGGCGGTGACGCCGAACATGAGGATCGGAATATCGGTCGAGCTCATCTTCATGAGCATCGGCTTCTCGATGTCGTCGGGAAGCTGGGTCGAGAGCATGTCGAGAACGTCGCGAACGTCGCTCGACGCCTCGTTGAGGTCGGTCCCCCACGTGAACTGAACCATGACGGCCGACAGGCCGGTCTGAGAGACCGAATCGATGTGTTCCACGCCGCTGATCGTGGAGAGCGCGTCCTCCAGCACCTCGGTGACGTTGCTCTCGATGTCCTCTGAACCTGCTCCGGGATAGAGCGTGACGACGCTGACCATCGGCACCTCGAACGCGGGCATGAGATCGACGGGCAGCCTGGACAGTCCCAGGATCCCGAAAAGGAGGACGACGCCGAACAGCATGAAGACGGTTGTGGGCCGTCTTACGGCGAACTCGGGAAGGTTCATCGCGACGCCTCCTCACCCGAGCCGACGGCGCTCGAGTCCACGGAGGCGCCGGCGCCCAGGCCACCGGGACGGGTCGCTCCGGCCGCGGGCGGCTTGATCTCTATCGCCGCCCCGTCGTGGAGACGGTACCGCCCGGCCGTGACGACCTGCTCGCCGCCCGAAAGCCCGCTCAGGACCTCGATGTCTGCTCCAAACCCCTCTCCGAGTTCGACATCGGTCCGCTTCGCCACTCCGCCGTCCGCCACGTAGACGAAGAATGAGCCAGTGCCTTCCTGGCGGGTGAGCGCGTCGCGAGGCACGAGGATGGTCTCACGCGGAGCGAGGCCTATCTTCACTTCCGCGAATGCGCCCGGCATGATACTGGAGCCCGGGTCGGTGACCGTGACCTCGACGGTCGCGGTTCGGCTCATGAGGTCGAGCGACGGGTCGACGCGGGTCACCTTGCCCTTGAAGACCTTTCCCGGCCGCGAGTCGACGGTGACGTCCGCGGCGAGCCCCTTGCGGATGAGCGCCCTGTCGCGTTCGCCGACCTGGAAGGAGATCTTGGCATCGGTGAGGTCGGCGATCTCTAACAGCGCCGGGGCTCCGGCCGACATCGCCATGAGCGTGTACACCTCGCCCTCGTCGAAGAACCGCCTGGTAATTACCCCGTCGAACGGGGCGCGGAGCTGACAGCTCGCTAGCGCCATCTGGTACGACGCGCGCGCAACCTCGACCGCGGCGTTGGCGTGGTCGTATGCCTGCTGCGTGATGGCCGACTTCTCGAGCAGGTCCCTTGCGCGCTCCCAGTCCTTCTCGGCGGCCGTGCTCTGCGCCCGCGCCTGCGTCAACTGCTCGCTCGCCAGCTCCACAAGCAGGTCGCCCGCCTTGACCTTGTCGCCGACCTCGACGTGGATGCGCTCGATCTTCCCCTGGATCTCCGCCCCGACGAGAGCCTTCTTCCCGGCCTCGGCCGTCCCGGAGTAGTCCGCCACCGGAGACACGGTCTCGCGCGCGGCGTTCGCAACTTCGACCGGCGTCGGCCCGGTGTCCGCGGCCGTCTTGTCGCCCGCCCCGCCGCATCCGGCCAGCGCTATCCCGGCGGCGGTCGCCACCAGCGCCAGCAGGGCCTTGTGCGTAATCTTCCGCATCATCGCGTCTCCTCGTCGACGACGGCAACGCCTGTCGCCAGTTCCAGACCCGCCTCCGCGACCCGCAGTCCGGCGAGCGCACCTATCCGATTCATCCAGGCCCTGGTCAGAGCCGTCTGCGCCACCAGCACGTCGCTGCTGGTGGCCTGTCCAGCCTTGAAGCTGTCGCGGACGACGCGCATGCTCTCCCGAGCCTGAGCGAGGCCGTCCTCCGCAATGGCCGCAGCGTCGCGCGCTTCATCGCACCGAAGATAGGCCTGCCGTACTTCCAGCCTGACGGCGTCCTCCATCATCTCGTATCCGCGCTGCGCCTGCGTCAGGCCCGCGCGCGCCTCCTTGACACGGTTGCGCGTCAAACCCCAGTCGAGGACGTTCATCTGCACAGCAAGCGTGACACTCCAGTGATCGTAGAACTCAGGCTGGTACTCGCGGTTGGGTCTGTCCCACATGTAGCTGCCGGTCGCCACGACACTCGGAAAGTAGTCCGCACGTGCGAGCGACACCGCATTGTCGGCCGCGTCCACCATCTCGCGGGTCGAGCCGAGGTCGGGCCTCGAATCGAGCGCCGTCTCCATCCAGGCCTCGAGGCCGCGATCCGCTGCACCATCGTCGTTCTCGAGCCTGTCGACAGGCTCGATCTCAGCGTCCGGCCCGAGACCGATGACGAACCCCAATGCGGAGGAAGCCAGCTCGACGGCGTGACCCGCCTTGCTCCTCTGAAGCTCCACGTCCGACCTCTGCACCTTCGCCATCATGAGGTCGCTCTTCAGCAGCGCCCCGGCGTCGTACATCGCCTGGAGATCGGAGATGTGGCTCTCCATCTCGCCCACGGCGTCGTCCATCGCCTGAAGGGCCGCCTTGGCCTGAACGAGACCGACGTACGCCTGAGTGGCGTCGTAGCGGACCTGATCCGTCGTCCGGATCGCATTCAGCTTCTCTGCCCTCGACGCGTGTTTGGCCGCGCCGTGCGCCGACACGATCGCCCCGCCGGTGAAGAGCGGCTGCGTCACCGTCAGGCCGACCGAGTAGATGTCGTCGTCCCCCAGGTAGATCTTGCCGCCGCCCGTGGTGCCCTGCAGCCCGATGAGGGTCGACGGGTCGAGATAGCCCTGTTCCACCAGGTATTCGAACGGGGCCATGAGGGGCGCGAACAGGTCTCCGAACTGCGAGCTGTCCATGTACGGCGCCTGGTCGAGCCTGGTGTAGCTCCCCGAAGCCTTGAGCGCCGGGAAGTAGGCCGAACGCGACTGGCCCAGCCGCGCCTCCGCCGCCTCTACTCCAGCCTGCGCGATGGCCACTTCCTTGTTCTTCTCGAGCGCCATCGCGATAGCGCCGTCGAGTGTCAGCTCGACAGGCTCCGCGTGCGCCGCCGACACCAGCATGACGATGCCCGCGACCACCAGGATAGCTCCACCCATGCTTCCGCGGAGCCCCGGGCAGCGCGTGCCGCATCGACTGCCTCCCAGTCCGCTCATACGGCCTCCCCTCGAGGTCTGATTCCGTTAAGGATCACATCCAGAAATCCGTCGACCAGCGAATCGCGCTCAGCACCTACGACGCCGGTGAGCACTCCTATGAAGAGCCCCTTGAGCATGTACATCAGCATGACCGCCATCTCGCGAGGCTTCTCCACCACTATCTCGCCCGACTCCACTCCGAGCGCCAGGATGTGCTCGTAGAGGTCAACCGCGCGCTCCGTGAGCGCGTTCGTCTCGGGCCTCCACCGCGACATGATGTCGGCCGCCGCGTCGAGCGAGACGCGCAGGACGTTCACCTTCAGCCGGATCACGTCCGTGTGCGTGATGATCGCCGTCCTCAGTCGGCCCTCGGTCGTCGTCTCCGCCGCCACCGCCGCACTCACCGCCGCGAGCATCTCCTCCCCCTCACGCATGAGGACCGCATGGAAGACGTCCCCCTTCGAGGGGTAGTACTTGTAGAGCGTCGCCCTCGCGACCCCGGCCTCGCGCACGATGTCGCCCATGTTCGTCTTACGGAAGCCGAACTCGGCGAAGACCCGAGCCGCGGCGTCCATTATCTGGCGCGCCTTGCCCTCGGACTCCATCTCAACCGCGTTCAAGAACGCTCACCTCCTCAGCAAACGTAGAACTGCCCATGGTCGTTGAACAGAATCCACATACTGAACACAACCGTGCTAGATGTTCATTATGACCGTCTGACCATTCACTGTCAAGGCCGAGAGTGTTCGCTTTGCGTGAGCCGACGCCGGGCCGTAGACTCTGTTCCCTGGGCCCTTTCGGAGGAGATGGCATGCAGCAGGCGCTAGGCGTCGTGATTCTCGCGGCCGCACTGGCCGCGCTCGCGTTCGACGTCACCCGCGCCGCGCGTGGGCGGACCACCCCCAGACGCGCACGCCTGACGCCCGCCGGCCGGCGCGCCGCCATGATCTTGCTGTCGGCAGGAGCCGCTCTCGCCGCGGCTCCGGCGCTCTTCCCGCCGCTCCGCCGCGGGGTCTTCGCCATCTGCGCGTCCTGCCCGGTGATCCCCGCGGAGGCCAGGACCGCCACCGGGTTGGTCGCGACCTCCGGCGCAACGCCGATCGCGAGATTGCTCGAGGCCGCGTGGTACTACGGGGCAACGGTACTCCCCATCTTCGTGCTCGCGTGCCTCCTGTCCGGCATCATCCTGGCACGCTCCGACAGGTTTCGAATCGCAGGGTTCTGGCGCTCATTCGGACTCGCGGCTCTGCTTCCCCTCTGCTCGTGCGGAGCGGTCCCGCTCGGCAGGGCCATCATGGAGACCGGACCGCGAGGAAGGAGAGACGGCCTCGTCTTCCTGGCGGCCGCGCCCTTGCTCTCCCCGATCATCATCATCCTTGCCGTGACGGCGATCGGTCCCCTTTACGCGGCTCTGCGTGTCGGCGCCAGCGCGCTCCTCGCCTTCGCCATCTCCAGGCTCGCGTCGCCACTTCTCCACGCGGAGCGCGCAGAGGCGGCCGGCGGCGCTTCATGCGTGCGGGCGCGGGGCACCGGCTCGGCGCTCGAGGCCGGGGCTGACAGAACGAGTTCGGCACTCGAGGCCGGGCTCGATACTCTGAGAGACCTCATCCGCTACGCGCTCTACGGGATAGCCGTCGGCGCCGCGTTCACGGCCTTCCTCCCGACGGGCCTCCTCCAGGCGATAATCCGTCCCGGCACCCTGTCCATGGCCGCCGCGGTGCTGGTGGGCGTTCCGGTCAACATGTGCGGCGGCGAGGAGGTCCTCCTGACGGCTCCGCTCGTCACCATGGGTCTCGGTCTCGGCCACGCGATCGCATTCGCGCTCGCCGGTACCGGCATCTGCCTGAGTTCGATGCCGCTTCTCGCTGCGGCACTCGGACGCAGGGCCTTCCTCGCGATGGTCGCGGCCTATCT
>CAZLTC010000029.1:21623-23439 GCA_964562405.1 uncultured bacterium
GCCCAAGGAGGCTCCTGATGCCCGTGAAGGCTACCCATGTCCGCGTGCGGCCCTTCGCTGCCGCCCTTCTCACCTCGGCCCTGCTCGCGGCGCTCGCCTGCCCGACGCTGGCAGCCGCGGACGGACCGTATCCGGTGGAAGGAGCGGCTGCAGTTGAGTTCAACGTGCTCGATTCGACCCAGGCAAGAACGCTGGTCGAGATCGTGCTACCCGACCTGGAGTCGAGCAGCATCGTCCTGGACGGCACCGAGTTCGACGTCCTCGGAGTGCCGGGCGGGAGCCCCTATGGAGAGCCCGGCCACCCCATGCTTCAGGTCGCGGCGACGCTCATCGCCGTGCCGCCGGCCGCGGGCGTGACCATGAGGGTGCTCGAGGAGGAGTCGTACACGCGGTCCGGCTACAAGCTGGCGCCGGTGCCGACCCCAGGCGAGGAACGAGAGGCACAGCTCGTCCTCGACGCGACCGCGTATTCCCAGAACCGCTTCCTTCCTGAGAACGCCGTCTCCACCGACCAGCCCGCGATCATGCGCGACTGCCGCGTGGTGCCGCTGCGGATCTACCCGGTGCGATACAACGCTGCCACCGGCGAGGTGAGCGTGCTCAAGCGGGCGGTCGTGGAATTCGAGTACGGAGCCGGGGAGGTAGTGAACGCCCTCAGGACCGAGCGCTCTCCGGCCAGGTCCTTCCGGCAGATCTACGAGAACAGCATAGCCAACTACGAGCCGCAGAGAGCCGGCTACGAGGACGACGGCAGGGGTAGGTACGTCATCATCACTAATGACACCTACTACTCATCGATACTCCCGCTCGCCGAGTGGAAGCACATGCGCGGCATGGAGGTCGAGATCGCCAAGCTGTCCGTCATCGGCTCCAGCGCATCTCAGATCAAGACGTACCTGCAGAACGCGTACAACACGTGGAACTCGCCGCCCGAGTACGTCCTTCTGGTCGGCGATACGGAACAGACCCCGACCGGCAGCGAGGGCGATGACTATTACGCGAAGCTCGCCGGCAGCGACTACCTCGTCGACGTCAACATCGGAAGACTCTCCTGTGACAACGTGACGCAGTGCCAGCTCATCGTGGCCAAGACGCTGGGCTACAAGCGCACGCCCGACATGAGCGATCCCGACTGGTTCAAGAGCGCGTGCCTGATAATCCGCGACGACTACGATGAGTCCGACGCCACATACTACGAAGATACGTGGCACGCCTACGACCTCATGGAAGCCGCGGGGTTTGCCCAGATCGACACGCTCTTCCGCAAGCACAACGCTGACTACGACGACGTGTATGCGTCGGTAGCGGACGGGCGCGTGTTCGTCAACTACCGCGGCCAGGGCGTGAGCAACTGGTGGTCACCGTTCGACTGCGACCCAAACCAGACGAGCCCCGGCTTCAAGCTGCCGGTGGTGATGTCGGCCACGTGCGGGACGGGGAGTTACTGGTACGACGGATATCCCTGTGAAAACTGGATGCGCGCCGGAACGGTCGCGAACCCGAAGGGCTCCGTAGGGTTCTGCGGCACGTACGAGATCGTGTCGCACGGCGCATACCTGAGAAGCTGCGTGAACCAGAACTTCTACAACGCGATATTCAACCTCAGGACCTACCGCCTCGCCCCCGCGCTCAACAACGGCAAGCTGGCGGTCTACCAGCTGTACGGCGATCAGGACGAGTACCAGGGATGGAGCGCGCAGGGAGACCCGGAGCTGGACATCTGGACGGACACGCCCGCGTACCTCGACGTGACGCACGCCGAGACGGTCCCGACGGGGTTCTCCAATCTCGTGGTAAGTGTCGAGACGGGCGGCAA
>CAZLTC010000029.1:23539-31360 GCA_964562405.1 uncultured bacterium
TCGCTGGTCGACTCGACCGACACCTACGGCAGCATCCCGAGCAGCTCCACCGTGACGAACCCGGACCCGTTCGAGTTCACGGTCGCGGCCGACTGCCCGGATGGACACGATCTCCAGTTCACCATGTCGGTTTCCGACGCCGGCAGGTCGACGTGGATCGTGCTAGTCCCTGACATCACCGTGGCCGCTGCCGACCTGTCGTACTCGGGGACCGTCGTAGACGACGGCGGTTCGTGGGGCGACGGCGACGGTGTTCTGGAGCCGGGTGAGACCGCCTGGGTGACGGTCACGCTCGACAACGACGGAGCCATCGGACTCGATGGCGTGGCCGGCGTGCTGTCGACGAGCGACTCCTACGTCGCCGTGACGGACGGGGTTGGCCATTTCGGCGAGCTGACATCCGGCGGAAGCGCGACCTGCACTGCAAACGCCTTCCGCGTGAGCGTGAGCCCCGGAGCGCCACCCGGGCACCAGGCGTTGTTCACGCTGACGGCAACAGGCGAGGCGGAGACCTATACGCACGTCGAGGACGTCGGCTTCTCGCTCGCGCTGGGCGGCACGGCCTCCGCCGGCCCGACCGGCCCCGACACGTACGGCTACTACGCGTACGACGAGACGGACGTGGCCAGCGGCCAGGCGCCCACGTACTCGTGGGTGGAACTGGTCGGCACCGGCACCAAGATCGCGGCCATCACCGACCAGGACGCCCAGACCGCGGTCCTCTCGCTTCCCTTCGCGTTCAGATACTACGGCAGCGACTACACGCAGGTGTCGGTGTGCTCGAACGGCTTCCTCGCCATGGGCAGCGAGGACTACCGACTGGGCGACAACGACGGCATCCCGAGCACGCACGGGCCCGACGCGATGATCGCTCCGTTCTGGGACGATCTGGATCCCAGCGACTCGGGCGATGTCTACGAGTGGTACGACAGCGCGAACCACCGCTACATCGTCCAGTTCGACGCCTGCGTCCACTATGGGGGCGCCAATCCGGAGACGTTCGAGGCCATCCTGTACGACCCGAGCTACTACCCGACCGGCACAGGCGACGGCATCATCGTCTACCAGTACCAGGACGTGGCGTTCACCTACTCGATGACGATGGGCATCGAGAACCCGACCCAGACCTACGGCATCCAGTACCTGTACAACAGCACGTACGACCCGAACGCTGAATCGCTGGCGGACGGGTTCGCCGTCAAGTTCACGACGGAACCGCCCGACTCGCCCGATCTGTGGCTGGTCGTCGATGACATCACCGTCGACGATTCCGCCGCCGGCAACGGCGACGGCGTCATCCAGCCAGGCGAGACGGTCGATCTGATCGTCACCATAGGCAACCGTCTCGGAACCACGGCTTCCGCCGTCTCGGCGACGATCACGACGAGCGACGCCGACGCCGAGATCGTCGAGGGCGCCTCATCGTTCGGCGACATACCCGGGAGCGCCTCCGCCGACAACTCGGCCTCGCCGTTCACGGTCACGGTGAGCCCGATACCGACCGGTGACACGATCGAGTTCGAGATCGCCATGTCGACCGGAGCGCGCTACGTCACGACCGACGTCGTCACAGTGGACGTCGACCTCACGCAGACCGGCATCGAGGAGGGCGAGCTGCCCCTGGCTCTCGCCCTGAGACAGAACTACCCGAACCCGTTCCGCTCAGGGACGATCATCGCGTTCGGACTGCCCGCGCCCTCTGACGTGAAGCTCGACATCTATAATGTCGCGGGTCGCAGGGTCACGACCGTTCTCGACGGGACGCTGTCCGCCGGGTGGCACACGGCCTCGTGGGATGGGCGTGACTTGAACGGCAACGAGGTGTCGGCCGGAATGTACTTCTATCGCGTTGAGTCAGGCTCGAGCACGGTCGCCAGGAAGATGATCCTGGTGAGATAACAACGCTCCCGAGAAGGAGCCCGCAATGAAGCGCGCGATGAGTCCACAAGCTGCCTCCGCTGGCTGGACAGCGAGGGCCGCCACGGGCGCGGTGCTGCTGCTCGCGGCGTTCGCGACGGCTTCGGCATCAACGCTGGCCTGGAACGTCACCATCGACGAGACCCGGCAGTGCCCCTTCTCGGCGCTCGTCGAGGTTACGGACGCGGAAGGGATCAGGCACTTCGTGCCCGCGGAGGGCGAGGCCTTCTTCGTGTCCGACCTTGGCCTCGTCGTCTCTGTTCAGGATCCCGAGACGTCCGCGCTTCCATCGCGGGTCGTGGTCATGGACCTGGACGGACGGCAGGTGTGGTTCCGCGAGGCGAGATCGCTGACCTCCCCCACCATCTCCGATGACGGCCGCGCGTTCGCATACCTGGAGGCCGAAGGCATCTCCGTAATCGACCTGGTCTCATTCTCGGTAACGTCCGCCCCGAGGCTTGCGCCGTTCGCGGTATCGGGCGACGGGCGGGTCGCCGGAGCCAGGGCGGACGCGTCGGGAGCGTTCGAGCTGGTGCTGGTGGATGCCGAGGGGCGGTGCTCCAGCTTCCGGATCGAGAGACGCGCGGTCGATGTCGCGTTCGACGAAGACGGAACGGTGCTCGCCCTGACGAGGGCATCACTCCTGAGGCTCGGCGAACACGGTGACTGGTCGACGTTGTTCGCGGCGCCGGGCGGCGCCGAGCTTCGCAACCTCGATGTGTCCGATGCCGGCATCACGGTCAGCGCGCGTTCGCTCGACGGTGCAATGGAGGCAACGAGGCTCTTCGTGCTGTCCGGAGATGGCGACATCCTGCGCTCGGAGATCAGCGGCTCACGGCCGAGGCCAGCAAGCCTGTCCGTCCGCGCTCCAGACGGACGCGGCATCCCATGGCCGCTCGCTCCTGACGCGCAGCACTCGGTAGGCAACACCTACGGCGAATTCCAGTACTACGGCGGCGCCCCCTACCTGCACCCTGGAGTTGACGTGATGGGCGCGCCGGGCCAGGCGGTCTACGCGGTCGCGCCCGGCGTGGTGAAGGCCATCCTGACGACGTCCGGCCAGTGGCA
Source organism: uncultured bacterium (assembly GCA_964562405.1). Lineage (GTDB taxonomy): Bacteria > Joyebacterota > Joyebacteria > Joyebacterales > Joyebacteraceae > WJLY01. The sequence continues at coordinate 26,525 of CAZLTC010000029.1, forward strand.
CTGGCGCGTAGCCATCGCCGACTCGGCGACCTCCGGTACGAGCACGGGCTACCTCTACGCCCATCTGGACCAGCCGACGATAGTGCCTGGCATCGGCGACACCGTCGAGACCGGCGAGTACATAGGCGACCTCGTCGCTTGGCCGGTCGCGGGCTTCAACCACTGCCACTTCGCCAGGATCGAGGACCAGGGCATACAGTGGTACGGAAACTGGCTCGCCACGGACAATCCGCACACCGACTTCGACTCCATGACGGAGACCTCTCCGCCAGTCTTCGAGCCTGCCAGGGGCTCCGACCTCCTGGCATTCTGCACCGACCAGACCTCAACGTACCTCGAGCCGGACGCGTTGTCGGGCCGCGTCGACATCGTGGCGCACGTCGGCGACACGATAGAGTCGGGCTGGGTATGCTCTGTCCAGAAGATCCGCTACACGATCTACCCCGTCGGCCACCCCGGCTCCCCCGTGGTCGACGACAGGCTGGCGGTGAACTTCGACATGGCACTCGACACGTACTCCGGAGGACCGATAGACCCATTCCTGGTGGGCCTTCTCTACAAGCGGGACGCCACCTGTTGGACGCAGGGCGACTATGACTACCGCGAGTTCTACCACATCATCACGAACTCAGACGGGAACGACGTGTATGAGACGTCTGACCTGACGGAGGCGTGGGACACCGCGGCCATTCCGGACGCCGACTACTTGATCCGCGTGACCGCTACCGACGCCGCCGGCAACGCGGCCTCCGACTCGATGACGGTCACGACGGACAACGGTAACGCCTCGGGCGTGCCTGAGGCCGAGGCTTCGTTCGCATCGCTCGACCGTCCCTTCCCGAACCCCGCGAGTGGCCCCGTGACGCTGGCCTACTCCCTGCCTTCCGCGGTGAGCGTGCAGCTCTCGGTCTATGCTCCGTCCGGGAGACTTGTCAGAGACCTGATAGACAGTGCGATGCCTCCCGGCCGCCACGCGGTGGAGTGGGATCTCGCCGACGAGAATGGTCGGCCCGTCGGTTCGGGACTTTATCTCGTGATGCTGAGGGCCGGCGAAGCGGTGTCTCGGCGCGCGATCGTCGTTGCGCCGTAGGAGGCCAGGTTCCGGGCCTCCTTCACCCCGGAGCTCATGACGGACGCGGCAGGGAGACGGGTTTCACAACGTGCGGCCCCGGGATGATCCCCCCGGGGCCGTTCCTCGTATGAACAGAGAGGTCCCCGCGCCAGGCGCGGGGACCTCGCGATCACATCCGCAGGGAAGACCCCCGCGTCTACTTCAGCAGCACCATCCTCCCGCCGAGGACACGACCAGCGGCCTCGAGACGGTAGATGTACACGCCGGAAGCGACATCGCTGCCGGAGTCGCTCTTGCCATCCCAGCGGACTTCCTGCGGACCCGCAGCGCGGACTCCGTCGACGAGCGTTCTCACGAGCCTGCCGGCGGTGTCGTAGATCGAGACCTTCACGGGTCCCTCGCCCGGCAGTGCAAAGGCTATCCGGGTTGACGGGTTGAATGGGTTCGGGTAGTTGCCGTAAAGCACCGACACCCTCGGGACGCCGTCCTGAATGCCCGTAGCTTGGACGTGCAGCGCCACCGGCACCGTGATGCGACCGCCGCCGTTCGAGTCTATGTGGAGGTTCGCGTAGTAGTCACCTTCCGGAAGACCTGTTGCGTCGGCCGTGATGAGGATCTGATCGGCGTCACCGGAGTCCACGTCACCGGTGATCGGGTCGGCCGTCAGCCAGGTCACCGGCTGATAGATCGAGAACTCCGCGTTGCTCACGTCGTCGATCGACGGGGTCGTGAGCCCGGTCACGCGGACCAGGCAGTCGTTCGATACCGGCGCATCGACGAGCCACGGGTAGATGCCGTCGTTCTCGGTCGAACCGGAGATCGAGCTCCAGGTGCTTCCGCCATCCGTCGAGCAGTCGAGCGCGACGTAGTCGAGCGTGCCGGTCGAGGTCCAGGCGATGTTGTGCGACTCGTCCACGCCCCAAACCTCGCCTCCGTTGGGCGCTACGAGAGTCACCGTCGGTCCGGCGGGCGGAGCGATGGTCGCAGTACCGGTCACCGTGTGCGGAGCGGAACCCCAACCGTCGCCGTCGATCGTGTAGTCGACATCGAGGTCACCCGTGAAACCTGAGCCCACGGCGAGAGTCACCGTGGCCACTGCCGACTCCCCGGGGTATATGACGTTCGTGCCACCGCCCGTCCAATCCACGCTTGCTCCGTCGCCCGTCGTGCCGTCCCAAGTGAGCCTCCGCGACGAGACCTGGAAGTTGGTGGATGCCGTGACGTTCACGCCGGGCGGGAAGTCGAGGTTGACGGCTTCAATCCACTCGTCGTCCGTGCTTCCGTTGTACAACGAGAAGATGAAATCCGCGGTCGCGCCGGGCTCGTAGTTGGTCGGACTCGACGTGACGGTCGAACCGGAGAGGTCCCTTGGCGCGCTCGCGTCGACGATCTCGATGTCGTAGTGAAGTATCGAGAGGGGCTCACCCGTATTCCCGACGGACAGCGACACGCCCTCGGACTCGTCGGGCTCGAGCACGAAGTCGAAGTACGCGGGCGATGCCTCGATGCTCGGGACGTAGGCCTGTCCGACGTGCGTCGTCCCGAAGGAGGGGATCGCGTTGAACGACGTCACCGTGACCATGAGGTCCACGTCCGTGGGGGGAGTTGCCGTGACGTCGATCACGGCGTCACCCGACGCGTTCGTGAATGCGGAGCCATACAGCACTCCGTTGTAGTAGAGGGCACAGAGCGCTCCCTCAACCCCTGATACCGAGACGTCGAACGTCGACGCGGTTGGATCTATGTAATCATCGTGGCTGACCGACAGCGCCGTCGGCGTGTCTGTCCTGACCCTGAGAGACGGGTCACCGAAGATGTGCCACGTCTTGAACATGTTGATGCCGTCAGAGCCGTACTCGTCCATCATCTGGCAGCTGCCGTTGTACGACAGGCCGCCAAACGTGCGCTTGGCACCCGCCACGAGCAGGTCGACCATCTCGTCCTGCGCGCACATCGGCGAGTCCCACGACTGGTTGATCGACGACATGTAGGTCCCGATGGCACCGGCCGGTTCGCTCCCGTTGGTCGCGCGCATCCAGGCCTCTGCAAAGCACGTAGTGCTCGTGAACTGCCCGTTGACGCAGGCGACGCTCCAGATGAACGGCAGCATGTTGTCGTTGGTGAGGGCGTTGACGTTCGTGCTGGAGAACCCCGATGAGCTCCAGCTCGTTACCGATCCGTGCCCGCAATAGGTCACGATGCTGCGGCCGTTGTTCAACGCATTGGACACTGTGGTGGCGTTGCCGGTCGGGTCGTAGATCTGGTCGACCTCGGTGTACGTGAACCCGAGCAGATCCGCCCTGATGTTGTCGATGTGCTCATTGTCATACTCGTTGTCGTCGCCTGTTCCCAGGTTCGACGCCACGCCGGTGCCCTTGTGGTACCAGTCGGCGCCCGCCTGCGGTAGCTTCTCATACTCGACCGATCGGAGGACCTGCGTGTCGACCTGCGACGTGCTCTCGGCGGAGAAACGGCCCACGAAGAGGTCCGGATAGCTGTCCGAGCCTGCCACGAGCGAGAAGCTCGGGTCCGAGGCGCCGCCCGATGCCGTCAGGGTCGGAACCTGGGCCGCGTCGCCCACCAGCAGCACGAACGCGAGACCGTTGGTATCGTAGTAGCTCTGGATGTAGTCAGCTATGTTCGCGGCCGTGCCGCCCGCCGTCGTCACGCTCACCATCTCACACGGCACGCCCATCTGCTTCTTCCACTCGACGAACGGCTCCATGTTGGTCATGAAGCTGTCGTAGCAGATGACGAGCATATTGCCGACCTCGCCCACCGACGTGTAGCGCATTCCGACCGAATCGTAGTTGAGAAAGTGGCTCTCGTAGATGGACTCGAACTCCCTCACGATGCCCGCGCCCGGCCTGTGAGTGAGCACGTTGGTAACGCCAGGTCCGACCGGGACAACCTCGACGACCACATCGTCGTAGACTCTGAGCGTCCGCGTCGCCGGGTTGTACTGGAATGGGTTCACGACGACCACGATGCCTCGTACGTCGCGCATGATGTAGGGCTCGCGCGTGTAGGCGACGTCGGACGGGTACCACGCGTCGGTCTGATAGATCGGGTCGAACGCGTACCTGACCGTCGCCGGGTCGATGTTGCGGGTTATGACTCCCTTGGAGGGCGCCACGCGAATGCCGGGCAGATCGACGTAGTGAGAGGACAGGACCCTGACCTCCATCTCGGCGTCATCAGGGATGACGATGCTCCTGGCCACGTCCGGAAGCTCGGGAAGTCCGCGCTCGAGCATGTTGCTCTCGCCGTCGAGTACGATCCGGTCGTACGTCTCACCGTCTATGTCTACCGGGATGGTGGTGAAATCGCCCACACGGTACTCGATGACCGTCCGGTCGGCGCTCGAGCCTGGAAGCTCGACCGAGACGCCACGCACTGAAGCGTCCAGCGTCACGGTCTCAGCCATCGCCACCGACGAAACCAACAGGACGAACGCGAGAACTGCAATGCTCGCTCTGCCCACAACGCACCTCCATCAGAGTGAGGCTGGGGTAATATTCTCCGTAGCGCGGCGCGAGCCGCTGGAAACTAACCATAACAGCACGCTCAACCCCTCGTCCACGTACCTTTTTGATGCCGGGACGCCGATTGAGGTCCTTCTAACCCATCTGCATTTATTATACCACAGACTTGCAACTTGTCATTGTAGAAACTTCAACAGGCCCCATGCCAAGGCCACTTTGTGAGTGAGCGCCCCGCGCGGTCGTGCACGGGGCGCCCCTTGCCTCTCCGGGCTTGATGGC
>CAZLTC010000030.1:0-31333 GCA_964562405.1 uncultured bacterium
CTGTCACCTGACAGGATTGTGCTGGTCAACGATGACGTGGCGGCCACCGAGTGGAAGCGTGAGATGTACAGCGCGGCAGACTCGATGGGCGTTCCCATATCGGTCCTAGGCATCGGCGAGTTCGTGAACGCTTCGAAGGAAGGCCTCTGGGACGCCGCGCAGGTTCTCGTGGTCGTCGAGTCGCCCACGGACCTCCTCAGGATCGTGCGCGCGGGCGTGCCGATAGCCGAGGCCAACATCGGCGGGATGCATCACTTGCCGGGCAAGCGCGAGATCCTGCCGTACGTCTATGTCGACGACCGCGATGTGGCGGCCCTCAGGGAGTTGGACTCTCTTGGCGTGAAGCTGGAGGCTAGGGACGTGCCTCAGGCAAGGCCCGTGGACGTCGGGGCTATTCTGCGGGAGGAGTGAATTGAACAGCGTCTCGCTCATCCTGTGTATACACAATCACCAGCCCGTGGGGAACCTGCCGGAGGTCTTCGAGCACGCGTACACGCACGCGTACGAGCCGTTCCTGAGTGCTGTGGAGGAGTTTCCCGACGTCAAGCTCGTGATGCACAACACCGGGCCGCTCCTCGAATGGTACGAGGAGAACGCGCCCGACTACATCGCCCGGTTGAGGGCGCTCGTGGAGCGCGGACAGGTCGAAGTCCTGACGGGGGGATTCTACGAGCCGATACTCGTGGCGATCCCGGAGCGGGACGTGGTCGGCCAGATCCGGCGGATGAACCGCTACGTCGAGGAGCGCTTTGGAACGCGGCCCCGGGGAATGTGGCTTGCCGAGCGCGTGTGGGAGCCGCATCTTGCCAGGCTGCTCAAGCGCGCGGGCGTGGAGTATCTGCCGCTCGACGACTACGAGTTCATGCTCTCGGGCGTCCCGGACGAGGACCTGACGGGCTACTTCATGACGGAGGACCAGGGAGAGCCCGTGAGGGTGTTCCCCATATCGAAGGCCCTGCGTTACGCGATTCCCTTCCAGGAGCCCGAGGCGGCCGTCGGCCGGCTCCGGGAGCTGGCGGAACGCCGGGCCGGGGCCTGCGCTGTGTTCGGAGACGACGGGGAGAAGTTCGGCGTCTGGCCGGGCACGTACGATCACGTCTACGAGGGCGGATGGCTCCGGCGGTTCCTGACGGCTCTGCGTGACAACTCGGACTGGCTCAAGACCCGGACGTTCGCGGAGTTCGTGGACACGCACGAGGCGGTCGGTCGCGTCTACCTGCCGGCGTCATCGTATCCGGAGATGATGGAGTGGGCCCTGCCGACGCCGGCGAGGCGTTCGTACGAGCGCATGCTGGCAGAGCTCAAAGCGCAGGGGCGCTTCGACGATTGGGGCCCATACCTCTCGGGAGGCATCTGGCGCGGCTTCATTTCGAAGTACGAGGAATCCAACCTGATGATCCGGAAGATGATTCGGGTCAGCAGAAAGATAGAACTCGCGAAGCGGCTCATCGAGGAGCTCCGCGAGGCCGATGAGCTGAACCACATCGCGCGCGAGGCCGGCAGCGGCGGCGATCCTGCGCTCGATCCTGACGCGGCCGCGCTCGCTGAGAAGGAGCTGTGGCGAGGGCAGTGCAACTGCGCCTATTGGCACGGGGTGTTCGGAGGGTTGTACCTGCCCCATCTGAGGTCGGCTGTTTACGAGCATCTCATAAGAGCGGAGAACCACGTCGACTCACTGCGCGGTACGCATTGGAATGTCGTGGAGGTACTCGACCACGACCTGGACGGCCGCCAGGAGGTCGTGCTCGAATCGCAGTGGGCTAACGTTTACGTCGCGCCCGCCCGTGGCGGCGTGCTCATCGAGGTAGATCTGCGCAGGCCGTGCTGGAACCTCGTCGGGACGATGTCCAGGTACATCGAGGCTTATCACAAGCGGCACGATCCGGCAGAAGACACGCAGGCGCCTTCCGGGGGCGTGGCGAGCATCCACGACGACATGGCCCCAAGAGAGAAGGGGCTTGAGCGCTTCGAGGTCGCCGACCGGGTTCCGAGGCGGGCGGCGATAGACAGGTTCCTGCCGCCCGGGACGAGCCGCGATCAGCTCGAGGCGGCGGTCGTCGGGGATGATTCGGACTTCGCGGCAGGGAAGTACGAGTTCGAACCCAGCAGGCAGGATGGGGGCGTCGGCGTCGCGATGAGCCGTGTCGGCAGCGTGCGAGGCGTGGATGTCTGCATGCGCAAGAAGGTCTGCATCGAGCCTGGCGGTCTGCTGAGCGTCGAATACGCCGTGGAGTCCCGCGCCGAGCTGGCGGCGGCCTTCTCGTCGGAGTGGAACCTGGCCTTCCTCACCGGGTCGGAGGAATACTCGCGCTTCGAGTTCAGTGACGGGCGGACCGCCGCGGCCGGTGGGCGCCAGACGCTCGAGAACGTGACTGAGCTGACGTTGCTCGACAGGCTCCGCGGCTCGAGAGTCTCCTTCCGCTTCGAGCCGGCCTGCACGTTGTGGTCGTATCCTCTCGAGACCGCCTCGCAGTCCGAGGGAGGGCTCGAGCGCGTCTTCCAGGGGACGACCCTGGTCGCCGTGTGGGAGACGGAGTTCGCGCCCGAGATCGAACGGCGATTCTCGGTCGAGATGCGGGAAGAGAGCGCGGAAGGAGTTCTGGCGTGACCGATGTCACGACCATGATGGCTCTCGTCGGCCTCGCGGGGCTTCTGGCGCTGGACGCCACCGCCGCACTCCAGATCATGCTGTCTCAGCCGATCGTTGCGGGCGCGTTGGCCGGCGTCGTCTGCGGGCAGTTCGAGATGGGCGTGGTCGTGGGAGGCGTTCTCCAGCTCGTGTGGCTCGCCGCTCTGCCGGTCGGCGCGGCGAGTTTCCCCGATGCGCCCGTCGGCACCGTGGCCGGCGTGGGGGCGGCCTGGATCCTGGCGGCCGCCGGGCACGAGATGGCATGGTGCGTCGGTCTCGGCACGACGTGGGCCATCGTGGTCGGCGCCCTCGGCGGATATGTCGTAGGCGCGCTCAGGCGGCTGAACGTCCGTCTATCCGATGATGCGGCGGCGGGTGTGGAGGCGGGGCGAACCTCGGCGGTAACGAGGGCGGTCGGCCTGGGGCTCGTCGTGAGGTTCGCGGGAGGCGCGGCAATGGCCGCTCTTGCCCTTGGGGTGGTGGCAGCCTCTTCGGGGCATCTTCGGTTGCCGCTCGTGGGGGGGCAGTTTCCCGGCTTCGTTTGGGCGGCTCCGCTCGCCGCGGCCGTGGTAGCTCAGAGGTCGAGGACCGGGACGGAGCGCGCCCTGCTGGCTGCCGGGTTTGCGGCGGGGCTTATCATCGTCGCGCTCGGATAGCCTCGGATAGCGTTCACTGGAACGGACGGCGGAGGAGACGCGCGTGCAGGACGCCAACGACGGACGCACCGAGACGCGCCCGAGGCTGACATCGGGCGAGCGCGGGTCGATCTTCCTGCGCAGCTTCCTGCTTCAATCGGTGTGGAACCCACGCGGCATGCAGAGCATCGGATTCTGCTTCGCGATGCTTCCGGTCGGGCGCAGGGTGGCGCGGTCGAAGGAGGAACTCCGTGCCTTCCTGCAGAGGCACCTGACGTTCTTCAATACGAACCCGGCGCTGTCTACCTACGCGATCTCCGCAGCAGCTTCGGCCGAGCTGGCGGGCGACCCGGACGGGGCCTCCGAGGTGAAGAAGGCCCTCATGGGGCCGCTCGGGATGGCCGGCGATGCTCTCCTGTGGGGCGCCGCGCGACCGCTCGCCTCGGTGGCTTCGGTTGCGGCGCTTCTACTGGGTGTCCGCTGGGCACCGCTGCTGCTGATCGCCGTATACAACGTGCCCCACCTTGTGTTCCGCGCGCGCGGAGTGGTGGCGGGGGCGCGTGCCGGTCACAGGGGGGCGATGGAGGTGCTGTCAGGCCGCTTCCGGGCGCTCGTGTCCACGCTCAGAGGGTTGGCGTGCTTCGGAGCCGGAATGGTTGCGGCGCTCGCCCTGCGTTCGGGCGCCCATGTGGCACCGCAGAGTGTGGCAGTGGCGGGAGCCTTTTTCGTCCTGTCTCTGGTTGCTCTCAGGGTCAGAGTTCCGGTGACCGCGATCGGCCTTGCCGGAGTGGCGGGCGGGGTCGCCATCATGTTGACACGCGTCTGACGGAGGGGCGATTGCTGGAACAGACTGCGGTACTTGCGAACAAGCACGGACTGCATGCGCGGCCGGCGGCCGAGTTCGTCAAACTGGCGGGCCGCTTTGACTGCGATGTGAAGCTGACGAAGGACGGACTGACCGTGGACGGCAAGAGCATCATGGGGGTGATGATGCTGGCGGCGGAGCACGGCAGCCGGATAGTCGTGGTGACCAACGGAGACGACGAGCAGCAGGCCATGAACGACCTGAAGACGTTCCTGGAGACCGACCTCGGGGAGGTGTGAGGCCTTGGTAGACTTCTCGAATATCGGCAGGACGAAGTACATAGAGGGGATCCCGGCCTCACCCGGCATCGTCGTCGGCAAGGCGTTCATCCTCGACACGGAACGGCCTCACGTGTCCGAGGAGACGATCTCGGAGGACAGGGTGGAGGCCGAGGTGACCGCGTTCGCGAGCGCCATCACCGAGGTCAGGGCGGAGCTGCAGAAGCTGCAGAGGGCGCTGCAGGACGAGCTGGGGGAGAAGCACGCCCGCATCTTCGATGCGCACCTCATGATCCTGGATGATTCGATGGTCGTCGAGGGCACGATCCGGCGTGTGCGGGACGAGCGCGTCAGCGCAGCGCTCGCGTTGACCGAGACGATAGGCAGCGTGACCTCCGCCATGGGAAGGACCGACGATGAGTACCTTCGCGAGCGCATCTTCGATATCAAGGACATAGAGCGAAGGTTGCTCATACATCTTCTTGGCAGGAAGGCAAGCACGCTGCGGCAGCTCCGCGGTGACGTGATCCTGGTCGCACACCAGTTGGCGCCTACACACACGGCCTCCATGAACAGGGAGCGCGTCGTTGGGTTCGTCACCGAGGCGGGCGGTCGCACGTCTCACGCAGCGATCATGGCTCGTTCGCTCGAGATCCCGGCGGTCGTTGGCTTGGCGCGAATCACGGGACTTATCGACCAGGGGCAGTCGATAATCGTGGATGGAACGCTGGGTATGGTCGCCTACGACTTCGACCAGGCGGTGCTGGACTACTTCCTTGAGCGCAAACGGCAGTACGAGGAGTTCGAGCGAAGCCTTCTCAAGCTCAAGGACTACCCGGCGGTGACGCGGGACGGGCGCAGGTTCGAGCTGGCAGCGAACATCGAGATCCCGGACGAGGTCGAGTCCGCACGCGCGCACGGCGCCGAGGGCATCGGGCTCTTCCGTACGGAGTACCTGTTCATCGCGCGCGACGACGAGCCCACCGAGGAGGAGCAGTACGAGGCCTACAGGCACGTGGTCGAGGCGATGGCCCCCGCGTCGGTCGTCGTGCGGACACTGGACGTGGGTGGGGACAAGTTCGGGCCCTTCGGGGCCACCCTGAGGGAGGAGAACCCGTACCTTGGATGGCGCGGCATCAGGTTCAGCCTCGCGAGACCCGACCTGTTCATGAGGCAGCTGCGGGCCATCCTCAGGGCGAGCGCGCACGGAAACGCGCGAATCATGTTTCCCATGATATCGTCGCTTCACGAGGTGCGCGACGCGAAGCAGGTGCTCGAGGCCGCGCGACAGGAGCTCAGACGCAGGGGGCAGGCGTACGACGACGGCCTGGAGGTCGGAGTCATGATCGAGACGCCGGCGGCCGCGGTGATCGCGGACATGATCGCCGGCGAGGTCGACTTCATGAGCATAGGTTCCAACGACCTGGTGCAGTATACGCTTGCGGTCGACCGCGGAAACGACAGGGTGGCCTACCTGTATGACGAGTATCACCCGGCCGTGCTCCGGCTGCTCGAACAGACGGTGCGCGCGGCCAAGAAGCACAGGAAGTGGGTGGGTCTCTGCGGTGAGATGGCGGGCAACCCGCTCTCGGTCATCCTGCTCATTGGGCTCGGACTGGACGAACTCTCCGCCAGTCCGTTCATACTGCCCGAGGTGAAGAGCATCGTTAGGTCGACGAGCTACAGCTCGGCCCGGAAGACGCTGCTGAAGGCCATGAACATGAGCACAGGGTCGGACGTTCGCAGATACCTCGAGGGCATCCTCCGGAAGAAGTACCCGGAGATAAGCGCAACGGAGCTGATCTCATGAGCATTCTGAACGACGCGAGCTCGATGAGGAGTAACGACCGCGGGGGAATGAGCGGGCACCTCGAGGCCTTTCCCGCATACTTGAGCGAGGCGCATGACATAGGGCGGCGGGCGAAGATATCGACACCGGCCGACGGGCTCTCATCGATCCTCGTGCTTGGAATGGGTGGCTCGGCGATAGGAGGCGAGCTGGCGTCCGGGCTGCTGTTCGCGGAGCTGCGTGTTCCGATGAACGTTCTTCGGGGCTATGACCTGCCTGCCTACGTCGGTTCGGACACGCTTGTCCTCGTCTCGAGCTATTCAGGCAACACCGAGGAGACCCTCTCCGGCTACAGGCAGGCGCGAGACCGCGGCGCTCGGATCATCTGCTCCACTACCGGGGGCGAGGTGGGCAAACAGGCCTCGGTGTACGGGCACGACACCGTTACGATCCCTGGAGGCCTTCCTCCCAGGGCGGCGCTGCCTTACAGCCTGGTGCCCATGCTCGTGGTGCTGTCTCGGCTGGGGCTCATTGATGATCCGGGCCCGCAGATAGACGACGCTGTATCCGTCGCCGAGGAAAGCGCAAGCTCCCACGGATTGGACACTCCGGTCGAGGAGAATCCCGCCAAGGCGATGGCGCTCTGGCTCCAGGGACACATCCCCGTCGTATACGGGACGGCGCCAATGACATCGGTCGTCGCCAACCGTTGGGCGGGCCAGTTCTCGGAGAATTCGAAGACGATCGCACACCGCAACGAGCTTCCAGAGATGAACCACAACGAGATCGTCGGCTGGAGCGGACCGCGCGCGCTCGCGGGGAATGCGAGGGTTGTGTTCCTGAAGGACGAAGAGGACCACGCCAGGGTCGTGCGTAGGATGGAGTTCACGATAGGCGAGGTGGAGGCTTCGGGAGCTGAGGCGCGTGTGGCGGCGAGTTCGGGCGCCACGCGGTTGGGCAGGATGATCTCGCTGGTCTCCCTGGGGGACTTCACCAGCTTCTACCTGGCGATGCTCGAAGGCGTCGACCCGACGCCAGTGGCTACGATCGACAGGCTCAAGAGCACGCTCGCCGACTTCGACGGCTAGGTCGTATGCGGCACTGCCGGCCTGCCGGCCGGCGGGAGCCGCTCTACCGGATCGCCGGGCGTAACATTGGGGGACGCATGAAGGCCATCATTCCCGTGGCTGGCATCGGGACGAGGCTGAGACCTCACACGCACACGATACCCAAGGCGCTCGTGCAGGTCGCCGGCAAGCCCATTCTCGGGCACATACTGGACAATCTGAAGCCGCTGGGGATCTCCGAGGTCGTGCTCGTGACCGGGTACATGGGGGACAGGGTCAAGGAGTACATGGAGGCTGCACACCCGGATCTGAGCGCGTGCTACGTCGATCAGACCGAGCGGAAGGGTTTGGGGCATGCCATCTACCTGACGCGCGACTGCGTGGACGACGGCCCCCTGCTCATCATCCTGGGCGACACCATCGTCACCGCGGACTACTCCGCATTCATAGGCGGTGAGCGCACGCTCATTGGCGTCAAGGAGGTGGACGATCCCAGCAGGTTCGGCATCGTCGAGGTCAGAGACGGAAGAGTGAAGAGTCTCGTGGAGAAGCCCGACGACCCGCCGTCGGACCTGGCGATCGTCGGCCTCTACTACATAGTTGACAGCGCACTTCTCTTCGAGTGTCTGAGAGACGTCGTGGAGGGAGACATCAGAACGAAGGGCGAGTACCAGCTGACCGACGCCCTGATCCTGATGCTCGAGCGGGGCGAGGAGATGGGCACGTTCGAGGTCGACGGGTGGTACGATTGCGGACTTCCCGAGACCCTGCTCGCGACCAACAGGTTCCTTCTCGAGCGTTCCGGCGGCAACGGGGGCGACTACCCGGGTTCCATCGTGATTCAGCCGGTCTCGATCGACCCGACGGCAGTCATCGAGAGGTCGGTCATCGGGCCGTACGTCTCCATGGCCGCCGGGTCGCGTGTGAAGGAGTCGATCGTGAGTGACAGCATCCTGAACGCAAACTCGACTGTTGAGCGCAGTCTTCTGTCCGAGTCGCTCGTCGGGGAGGGGGCGTCAGTGAAGGGAAGCTATCGGAGGTTGAACGTGGGTGATTCATCGGAGATAGAGATAGTCGGCTGAGGCCGCGAGGGGAAACCGGCCGCGCGGGCGGCGAATGGAGGCGGAGTTGAGCAAGCACCTTTTCACGTCTGAGTCCGTCACGGAGGGGCATCCCGACAAGGTGGCGGATCAGATATCGGACGCGGTACTCGATGCGATCCTCGCGAAGGACCCGTACGGTCGAGTCGCGTGTGAGACGCTCGTGACCACGGGGCTCGCGTTCGTCGCGGGCGAAGTGACGACCGATGCGTACGTCGAGCTTCCTAAGATAGTGCGCGAGACGATCAAGGAGATCGGGTACACGACGGCCGCGTACGGCTTCGACTACGAGACCTGCGCCGTCGTGTCCTCCATCGACGAGCAGTCGGGAGACATCTGGATGGGCGTGCAGGGAGGCGGAGCAGGTGACCAGGGCATGATGTTCGGATACGCCACGTGTGAGACCGAGGAGTACATGCCCATGCCGATCCACCTTGCGCACCTCCTGGCTAGACGCCTGGCCAAGGTCCGTAAGGAGCGCATCCTGGACTACCTGAGACCGGACGGAAAGACGCAGGTCACGGTCGAGTACGAGGACAACACGCCGGTCGCGGTCAGGACTGTCGTGGTCTCTTCTCAGCATGATCACGACGTCGACATGAAGGACATGGCTGCAGACATCAAGAAGAGGGTAGTCGACCCGGTGCTCCCGAGAGAGATGGTAGCGGACGGGTACACGCTTCTGGTCAACCCGACCGGACGTTTCGAGAAGGGCGGTCCGCACGCGGACTGCGGCCTCACCGGACGGAAGATAATCGTGGACACCTACGGGGGCCTCGGAAGTCACGGCGGGGGCTGCTTCTCGGGGAAGGACCCGACCAAGGTCGACAGGTCGGCTTCGTACGCGGCACGGCACGTCGCCAAGAACCTGGTGGCGGCGGACCTGGCAAGCAGGTGCGAGATACAGCTCGCCTACGCCATAGGCGTCGCCGAGCCGGTCTCGATCATGGTCGACTCCTTCGGGACCGGCCAGGTGCCTGACGAGGAACTCGTCGCCATCATCCGCAAGCACTTCGACCTTAGGCCGAGCGCCATCATCGACCGACTGGATCTGAGACGCCCCATCTATCGCAGAACCGCTGCGTACGGGCACTTCGGCCGCGAGGAGCCCGACTTCACCTGGGAGCGTCTCGACAAGGTCGATGACTTGAAGGCCGGCTGCTGACCATTCGGGAGGGTTCAATGAAATACGACATCGCCGACGCCTCGCTTGCCGCCAAGGGGCGAGACAGGACCGAGTGGGCGTCGCAGCGCATGCCGGTGCTCCGGAGCATTGCGGAGCGGTTCGCTCGAGAGAGGCCGCTCGGGGGGATCGTCATCAGCGGGTGCATGCACGTGACCACGGAGACCGCCAACCTCATGATCGCGCTGGCGGCAGGAGGGGCGAAGCCTGCGCTCTGCGCGTCGAATCCTCTGTCGACGCAGGACGACGTGGCAGCACACCTGGCCGTGGACCACGGCATGCCCGTGTTCGCCGTGCGCGGTGAGGACAACGACCGCTATTACTCGCACATCCGCTCGGTGCTGGATCTGGGTCCGACGATAACGCTGGACGACGGTGCCGACCTGGTGTCCACGGTGCACAGGGAGAAACGCGAGCTTCTGGATGGTCTCCTGGGCAGTATGGAGGAGACCACGACGGGCGTGATAAGGCTCAAGGCCATGCACAAGGATGGCGCCCTGGAAGTGCCGGTCATCGCCGTGAACGACGCGAACACCAAGCACATGTTCGACAACAGATACGGAACCGGCCAGAGCACGATCGATGGGATTCTCCGCGCGACGAACGTCCTGTTGGCCGGCTCGACCTTCGTTGTCGCCGGGTATGGTTGGTGTGGGAGGGGCCTCGCGTTCCGGGCAAGGGGCATGGGCGCCTCCGTCGTGGTCACCGAGGTCGATCCGCTACGGGCGCTCGAGGCGGTCATGGACGGCTTCCGCGTGGCACCGATGGACGAGATCGCGCCGGCGGGCGACATCTTCGTCACAGTGACGGGTGACATCAACGTCATCGTGGGTCGCCACTTCGACGAGATGAAGGACGGCGCCATCGTGGCCAACTCGGGGCACTTCGACGTGGAGATCGACAAGAAGACCCTTGCATCGATGGCGGCCGAGGTGCTGCGGCCGCGCGAGAGCGTCGAGACCTACGTTCTCAGCGATGGGAGACGCATCAACCTGCTGGGCGAGGGGAGGCTCATCAACCTGTCCTCGGCGGAGGGACATCCGGCGTCAGTAATGGACATGAGCTTTGCTAACCAGGCTCTCTGCAGCGAGTATCTCGCCAGACTTCCGGAGAGGCTCACCCCGGGCGTCTACAACGTGCCGGCCGACATCGACGCGGAGATATCGAAGCTCAAGCTCGGGGCGATGGGCGTTCGCATCGACGAGCTGACCGGCGAGCAAAGGGAGTACCTGGCATCGTGGGAGATGGGCACCTGAGTCGGGGAACGACATGGGGGACCGCTGCGGCCGCGCTTCCAGGCGCGGCCGCTACTTCGGAGCCCTCGCGAGCAGCCAGGCGGCCACGCCCGCGAAGATGATGTTCGCTGACCACGCCGCGAGGAGCGGCGTGAGCACACCCTGTCTTCCGAGAACCTGACCCACCTGCAGCAGCCCGTAGTATAGGAACGATATTCCGAGCGCAGCCGTGAAGGACAGGGCGAAGCCCGTGCGGCGCGCGCCCGCGGCCAGCGATGCCCCTATCATTGCCATGATGAGCGTGACGAACGGGAAAGCTATCTTGAGCTGAAGGCTGACGTCCAGGTCGCCTGGGTCGCTCCCGCTCGCGACGAGGCGCCGGATGTACGATCGGAGCTGCCGATAGCCCATCTCCTCGGGGTCCAGCTTCCGGCTCCGCAGGTCGTCCATGGACGGTTCGTCGTAGGGAAGCGCGTACCGCTCGAACTGCTCGGCCTCCTCTCCGTCGGGCGTGAAGCGCCGAATGAGACCGTCACTGAGATTCCAGCGCTTGCCGTCCCAGTCCCCCGATTGAGCGTCGATGCGAAGCACCGGCCTCAGGTCGGCGTCGAACTCCTCAACGGTCACCCCCTCGGCTGTGCTCGTTCTGGTGTTGAGGTAGCGGGCGAGGAACACGGTGCCATCCGGCCTCACGTATATCACGTTGTTCTTCGTCACGTCGCCCGGATGCTTGTCGATGTGCTCTTCCTCGATGCGCAGCCTCGCCGACGTGGCCGGCGGCAGGACCGTCTCTCCGACGAGCATGGTCATGATGCTCAGGCTCAGGGCGAGGAGGAAGTACGGGAGGAGAACCCGGTTCAGTGACACCCCGCACCCCTTCATCGCCATGATCTCCTGTCTTCGCGCCAGACCGCCCAGTGAGAGCAGCGTGGCCAGCAGCATGGCAACTGGAGTCGTGAGGACGACGATAAGTGGGAGGTAGTGGGTGTAGTAGGAGATGACCGTGCCGATGGCCACCTCGTTGTCTATGAACGTGTGGGCGTGATCGAAGAGGTCGACCAGTATGAAGATGCCGACGAACGCGAGGAACACCAGAACCAGCGGCTTGGCGGCGCTCCTCAGAAGATAGGTGTCCAGGATCCTCATGCCGGGGCTCTCCCTCCGGCCCTGCGCGCCCACGGCCGCGGCAAGAGCCCCGCAAGTCTGGACAGCGCCCGGGAGCGCCACTCGAGACACGTGGCAAGCGTCAGGTAGATGCCGACTCCCCCGAATACGATGTTGGGTGCCCACATTGCAAGTGCCGGGCTCACGATGCCACGGTCACCGAGCTGCTCGCCGCCTATCAGGAACAGGTAGTAGGCGAGGAAGAAGAGGATTCCGATCCCCGCTCCGATGCCTACGCCACCGCGCCTGCTCCTGATCCCGAGAGGCGCTCCGAGAAGGACGAACACCACACACGAGAATGGTATTGAAAACTTCTTGTTGTACTCGACCTCGAGCTTGCGCGCCTTCCGCAGCGCGGACCTGCGGTTGCGGTCCTCCGACTCCGCCCGGCGGAGCATCTCCGACCTGGTAGGTTGCTTCGTACCTGAGGCCGCCGGGGCGATCGCCCCGCTGTCGGCGGCCGTGGCCACGCCGCCCGCGGTGTCAACGCCCGCCGATGCTCCGTCCGTTTCCGCGTCCTCGTCCCGCAGCGCCGCCATGAGCCCGTCGATGCGCGCCTGGCTGGCCTCGGCTTCTGCGAACTCCGAGGCCATCTGCTGCTTCAGCTCAGCCAGCGTCATCTCACGGTCCCCGCGCTTCGCGCGTTCCGACCTCACGAGCTCGGCCGTGCCCTGGTCAACATTGATCGTGTGCCTCTCGAATAGCAGACGGCTGTATCTCGTCGGATCATCAGGGTCGAGCTCGTGAATCTCGCCATCGAACAGCCGGATCTTGATGATGCCGTCGCTCTCGTTGGTGGAGATCGTTCCGCGCTTTGCCACGATTGTCTGAAGAGGGTCGTCGCCTTCCATTCTGTGAATGCGGACGTCGAAGATCTGAGAGGTCTTCGGGTCGAGGCTTCCGACGATGATGCGGTAGCCTCCGGGAAGGCGGGTCATGATCCCGGGCTCGATGGTCGCGAGAGGACGAATCCGATGGATGTCGATCAGAAGCGCCTTGAGTTTGTAGTTGGCGGTGGGGAGGACCTGGTTGCCGAACTGGAAGAGCCCAAGTGACACCAGCACCGCAACGACGAGAACGGGCAGCATGAGCGAGAACGCGTTGACGCCGTTTGACTTGGCTGCGGTGATCTCGTTGTCTCCGGAGAGCCTGCCGAACACGGTGAGCACTCCGACCATGACTGCCATGGGTACCGCGAGGACGGTCATCCACGCCAGGCTGAGGCCGAAGGCCTCGAGAACCGCCAGACCGGGCACGCCCTTGGCTATGAAGAGGTTCAGGTAGTCCACGATGAAGTCCATCGAGAGGACGAAGTAGAATATGGCAAGCCCGGCCGCCGCCGGCGCCAGGTGGGCTCTGAGCACATATCGCGAGAGAATACTCATGACTCGTCCGTCAAAGGGAGCTTCCGGATGGCCATAGCGGGCGTGGTCCCTTCAGGCAACCGTTGGCATATCGCGAAAACAAGATATACTACCTGAGGTCGAGATGCCGCAACACGATTCGGCGCGAGCGACGTCGTGGGGCGGGCCCAGTACACGTCAGCACCATCGGAGCGAGTTGATGTCGACCACGAGAGCGACGCGGCAGCTTCTACTACTGACTGTCGTCGCGCTTGTCGTATTCATACCTGTGTGTGCGGTACTGCGCGCCCAGGAGGGTGAGGCGCCGCCTCCGGGCTCGGTGGCCGATACGCTCGACGTCGACTCTGAGGAAGCGGGTGGAGGCGCCGCCTTCTTTGACGACTGGTCGGCTCAGCCCGACACGTTCGCCCGCGCGGCGAGCCCGCTCCCGCTCAGAATGCCCACATACGCGGACTCGAGCGGTGGGTTCGACGCAGCGCGCCCGGGCACGACCGCTGCCGCTGCCACCGGTGATACCTCGGCTCCGGGGGCCATACCGCGCGTGCTGCTCGGCGGGATCGGTGTGCGCAAGCGATTCGACAGCGAGATGGCGTTCAGGCGACCCTGGACCTCTCTCGCGCCGCTGCCGGGCCGTGGCCTGCGGCCGCCGGGCATCGCTCCCCCCTCGCTGGACCTGTCCAACGTGCCCTTCAAGCTCAAAGAGAGGATCGATCTTAAGACCGACCTGGTCTCGGTGGAGACGGCGTCAGGAGACTTCCTCTCGTACGTCTCCTACGTTAATGACCTCGAGAGCTTCCGGCGCGCCGAGAGCGCGGCGACTCGAAGCCTGAGATGGCGGACGGCGGTGCTCGCACAGCTCGGGGTCGAGCGCGCCGGAACCGAGAAGGGGTTCCTCGACATCGACATCCCGATGCCGCTTCCAGGTCCCTTCGTCAGGGCCATCGGGCCCGGCGCGAACCTCAAGGTCCGCGGCAGCGAGCGCATCACCTTCGGGGGACAGACCAGCTACGTGGTCGACGCTCTCGACCAGGAGTCCGGGCCGGCGTCGCGGTTTCCGCAGCTCGACATGGAGCAGCAGCTCACCGTTAACCTCGAGGGCACCATAGGGCGAAAGATACACGTCTACGTGGACCACCGGAGTGGAGGCGACGCCTTCAGCGCCGGCAAGGCGAACCAGATCAGGGTCCGTTACGAGGGCGATGAGGACGAGATCATCCAGAGGATCGAACTTGGCGAGGTCAACCTGTCGCTGCCCGGGACGGAGTTCGTGAGCTACAGCGGGACCCACGAGGGGCTCTTCGGCGCGAAGATGACCGGGAAGATCGGCAAGCTGGACATCATCGCGATCGCGAGCAAGGAAGAGGGCAAATCGGCCGGGGCGAGCTTCGCGGGTGGCTCGGAGTCCGACTCACTCGTGATAAACGACGTCTCCTACAAGCGCTTCACGTTCTTCGCTCCTGACAGCCAGGTGCTCAAGACGACCGAGCAGTTCACGAGCCTCAAGGTCTACGTAGACGACCGTGACGGCTCCAATGACAATGAGACCGGTGCCGTGCAGGGTCGTGCTTTCCTCAACGCGCCCTCGGATACGAACTCGCCGTCGGGCGTGTACCAGTTGGGTCGCTTTGACGAGCTGGTCGAGCTCGAGGACTACATCCAGCTGCGGAACCAGAGCAACGTCCAGGTTGGGATCATCGAGTTCCTGCGACCCGTTTCGACGAACAGCGTTGTGGCCGTGAGCTACGAGACCAGCCTGGGGCACGTGGTCGGAGGTGAGGGCAGCGACGGCAAGCTGCGGCTCCTGATGATCAAGAAGGACGGAGGCGTGGACCAGGACTGGGAGAGGGTGCGCGACCACGAGCTCAAGAACGTCTACGACCTCGGTGCGGAGGACATCCCGCAGGAGGGCTTTGAGCTGACGGTCAGAAAGCGCAGCTCGACCGGAGACGATCTGGACGTGAACGCCGATGGCGTCCCTTATCTTCAGATCCTTGGACTCGACACTCATGACCTCTCCGGGAACCCGACACCGGACAACATAGTAGACTTCGAGCACATCGACTTCGAGAAGGGCTACCTGATCTTCCCGCACTACACGCCGTTCTGTCCCGCCTATGACGAGAGCGTCAACTTCTACTACAGCGCCGGGGATACGGTGGACTACCACACCTACGCCCGTGGGCTCGACCCGAAGAACTGCCTCGTGTATTCCGAGGAGTCGTTCGATCCGAATGACGACATCTACTACATACAGGTCAACTACGATCGCCCTAAGACCACGTTCTCGCTGGGACACATCAACATCATCGAGAACAGCGAGGTCGTACGCGTGAATGGCGTGCGCCTCACCAGGGGCACCGACTACACGATCTACTACCCGGCCGGGCAGCTCACGCTGCTCGCGGAAGAAGCCAAGGACCCCGACGCACGCGTTACCGTCGACTACGACTACAAACCGTTCGGCATCGGCGGAGAGAGTACCTTGCTCGGCACGAGGGGCGTCTACAACTGGAGCGAGAACATCCAGATCGGGACAACCTGGATGTACCAGAGCAAGGGCACGCCCGAGGACAAGCCCCGGCTCGGAGAGGAACCGTCACGCACGGTCGTGGGCGACATAAACGTGTCAGCCGACTTTCAGCCGGGGATCATGACGACGATCGCGGACGCGATACCGCTGGTCGACACCGATGCCCCGTCGAACCTCACGGTCTCCGCGGAGACGGCGATCAGCATCCCTGAACCCAACACCAAGGGGTTCGTTTCGATCGACGACATGGAAGGTGTCGACAGCGTGAGCATGCTTGGTGTGACGCGACGACTGTGGGTGCCCTCCAGCATCCCGGTCGATCCGTCGGGCGCTCCGGCGGTTGCGGCGGCCGACAGGGAGTACCTGAGCTGGTACAACCCCGACAGGCTCGTGCGAAAGGGAGATCTCTTCCCATACCTTCCGGACCAGGAGTTCGATGACCTCCAGACGGTGCTGGCGCTCTTCGACTACCGCGCCGGCGATTCATGGGGAGGTGGCGACTGGGGCGGCCTCATGCGGCTCCTGTCCAAGGCAGGGAACGACTACTCGGACTATCAGTTCTTCGAGTTCTGGATCGATGCCGGCGATGCTCCCCAGGGCACCATACACATCGACCTGGGCACGATCAGTGAGGATTTCTACCCGCTGCGCGACCCGAACGCAGTGCTGGACACCGAAGACTACGACGGAAATGGGTTCGACGCCGACGAGGACACGGGTCTCGACAATTGCTGCAGCACGGGGCAGTGCGAAAGCCAGGTGTCAGGCTGCGTCGATGACGCTCCTCCGATCGCTCCGACCGACGATTACAGCTACGACTACCAGGGCGACCCCGACAACTACCGGAGGATCAACGGCACGGAGAACAACGACCGCCTGGATACGGAGGACTTGAACGGGAACTACTACCTGGATACCGACAACAGGTTCTGGGAGCTGACGGTAGATCTCGCGGATACCACCTATCTTGTCCAGGATAACAACACGTACGAGGACCCGACCAAGCGAACCGATTGGCGCCTCTACAGAATACCGCTCGACGATGCGATCGCCATCGGCGGGATCGCTGGCTGGGAGGTGATCAAGTCGGCGCGCGTCTGGTTCGAGAATCTGGACATCGCGGACGATGCGGTTCTCATAGGCTCGCTCGACGTCGTGGGGAGCCAGTGGGAGCCCGGGCGCGTCCGCGACGAGAACGGCGAGACGATCCCTGACGACGAGCTCATGGGAGAGGACTTCCGCGTCACCGCCAAGAACACCAAGGAGGACGCGGACTACCTGCCGCCGTTCGACCCTGGCGTCGACGACGAGACGCAGCTCAAGAAGCGCGAACAGTCGCTCGTGTTGCTCTACGACAATCTTCGTCCCGGTCACGAAGGCGCTGCCCGGAAACTCCTGTACTCCGAGGAGAACTACACCAGGTACGCATCCCTCCAGCTCTACATACACGGCGAGCAGGGCGTGGAGGAGGGCACTACCGTCTTCGTCAGGATCGGCGCTGATTCGCTGAACTACTACGAGTACAGCCTGGAGGTGCGTCCCGGATGGGTGCAGGACGTCGTGGACGGCGGCAACAGCCTGGAGATACCGTTCACGTCGTTCACGAATCTCAAGCTCGGGGAATACGTAGACGCCGACACGGTCGAGGTCTGGGGCGACACCACGCGAGTCCAGGGCGAGATGTTCCGGCGCGTCGGCTGGCCTTCGTTGTCGAAGGTGCGTCAGCTGACGCTCGGCGTCAGGAACGACGACAAGGCCTCGCCAGCCTACGACATAAGCGGCGAGGTTTGGATCGACGACATGCGGTTGACCGATGTACGCAAGGACATCGGCTGGGCGGAGAGGGCCACCGTGGATGCGAAGTTCGCGGACCTCGCAACGATCCGCTTCGACCTTCGCCACGTCGACGGCAACTTCCACACGCTCAAACAGACTCAGGGCTCGGGTCAGGACAACCTCAGCTACAACCTCAATGGTACCGTCAACGTCGACAAGTTCGTGAGCGGGCTCGGTGTCGCGGTTCCGGTCACGTACAGCTGGAAGAAGTCCGTGACGAAGCCGCAGTTCTCGTCCGGCTCCGACATCGTTCTCTCGGACGAGCAGAGCGCCGAGGAGAAGACGGAGACTCGCGACGGGAGCGTGGCGGCATCACTGTCCCGCAAGAGGCAGTCGGCCAACTTCTGGACGCACCTCCTGGTCGACGGGCTGTCTCTGCGCGCGTCGGCCGCCGGGAGCGAGAGGTTGTCTCCGACGAAGGCGGACACGTCGAGGACCCTGCGTGGCAGGGCGTCGTACAAGTACAACCCCTCGCGTGCCGGTCTCCGGGTCTTCCGTGAGACGCAGGTCTTCCTGAAGCCCACAAGCGTAAGATTCGGTCTGGAGTCCTACCTCACTCACACGCTGAGCTATGACATCTCGTCGCAGGGTCTCAAGACGAAGCGCACCGACAACTACGACAAGAAGCTCAAGGGCGAGGGGCAGGTCGACTTCCAGTTCCTGGAGAACCTCAAGACGTCACACTCGGTGTTCTTCGAACGAGACCTCGGACAGGAGAACCGCGCCCTTCTCGACCGCAACATCGGCGTCGAGACGGAAAGGCGCTACGCGAACAGCCTCACCTTCAACGCCAAGTTCGGCAGGTGGTTCGCTCCGCAGTACAGCTTCTCATCGTCGTTCACCGACGACCACGGCCCGTCCGTGCGGCAGTCCGGAGACCCGTTCGGCATCCGGAACGTCCGCGGCCAGAGCAACCAGGAGATCAGGACGAGCTTCGACCTCAAGAAGCTCATCGGGACGGGCAAGCCGGCCCCGGGAGCGCCGAGCGGTGCCCCGCGTGGTCGCCCGGAGGAGGGAAGGTTACCTCGAGACGACGGACACGGGCGAATCCCCTCAGCCGAGGAGGAAACTGATGCCGGGGCGGAGCCGCGGACCGACGTCGGCGGTCACGGGACCGAGAACCCGGATCAGCCGCAGGGTGAGGAGGTCCCGGGAACTGCAGTCGATCCCGCGGGAGCAGCCGCGGAGGGCGTCGTTGACGGGGGGCCCGTCGGGGAACCGCAGTCTGGGGACGAGCGCGAGGGCGAAGAGGTCCCGCGCCGGAGCGAGGGCCCTTCGGAGCCCGAGAACGAGGAGGGCGCCGCCGGCCCCGGTCTCTCGGTGCTGTTCGACCCGGTCCTGGGATTCCTGCGGGCGATGGACGCCATCGACGTCCAGTATGGGATCAGCCGCTCCTCGCGGTACAACAGGATCACGGAGGCGGAGCTTCCGGGATGGGCCTACCGTCTCGGCATCGACAGCGGCGTCGGGGCCGACGAGTGGGCCGACGAGCGCAACCTCTCCCTGGGCAGCGGCGTGAGGCTATCGAGTGACATCCGCATAAGCGGCGACTACAAGCGCACGGAAGCGGGGAAGTGGAGCCGCACGCGAGACCAGGAGACGGGGGAGTTCTACCCGGCCGTTCATACCGAGCAGATGAACGAGTCGACCAAGGGCTCCGTGTCGTGGTCGGGCGTCGAGAAGGTCGGCCCGCTCTCGAGCATGTTCAGGAACGTGAGGGTCAGGAGCGGAATCGAGTATAGGAAGGCCTACTCCGGACCGTACGCCAACCCAAACTCCAGAACGCGCGGGCTCTCGATGAGTCCGATCGTCTCGCTGGACACGACCTTCAAGAACGGAGTGACGACCAGCTTCACGTGGGACAGGAAGCGGAACACGACGTTCAACCTCACGGGCACCGGCTCCGTCACGCAGGATCTCACCGGGTCGATGAGCCTCTCGATGAACTACCGGTTCTCGGCCCCTCAGGGTCTGAAGCTCCCGTTCTTCGGGCAGAAGCTCCGGTTCCAGAGCAATCTCGACACCTCACTGACGGTGCGGATGTCGACGAAGGAGACCAAGACCGCCGCGACCGAGCAGGGACTGGTCGTCGCCGAGCCGACGGCCGCGACGCGCGACGTCTCGGTCACCGCGGACGCGACCTACAGCTTCTCGAGGAGCGTGTCTGGAGGACTCCAGTTGAGCTTCGCACAGAGCAAGGACGAGAAGCGCGATCAGACTCGGCGAACCATAGGCGTTCACCTAACGGCGGAGTTCAAATTCTGATGCGGACACTGGCAACCCGCTATTCGAGGTTTGTCGCCCTCGCGCTCTGCGGGGCTCTCACCGCCGCGTCGCTGGCAGGTTGCGGCAGGCCGGTCTTCGATCAGAGTGCGGCCTACGAGCTGCTTGAGCGCCAGTGTGAGTTCGGACCTCGCCCACCGGGGAGCCTCGCGCATGAGGAGATGAAGCTCTGGCTCATCGAGTCGCTGTCGCCGCTCGCCGACAAGGTGTCGATCCAGAGATTCACGGTCCTGGCCGACACGGGCCGGGTCGAGCTAACCAACGTCATAGCCTCGTTCGTGCCGGACGCGCGGGAACGCGTCCTCCTGGGCGCCCACTGGGACACACGGGCGGTCGCCGAGAGGGACCCGGACCCAGCGAACCGCGACTTGCCGATACCGGGCGCGAACGACGGCGCCTCGGGCGTCGCCGTGCTGCTCGAATTGGCGAGGCTTGTGAGCGAGTCCCCGCCGGACGTGGGAGTCGATATGGTCTTCTTCGACGGCGAGGACGGCGGGAACGGAGGCGGGTTCCCGGACTGGTGCCTCGGCTCGTCCTACTACGCGCTCAGCATGGGGGACTACTGCCCGAGGTACGCCGTGGTCATAGACATGATTGGCGATGCTGACCTGAACATCCGAAGAGAGCCGAACTCCGTTGAGACCAGCCGGGATGTCGTCGACGCGGTCTGGCGCGCGGCGCGGCGCGCCGGCTCACTGAGCTTCCTTGACGTGCCCGGGGCAGCGATGTACGACGACCACGTGGCCCTCATACGGGCCGGCGTGCCCACGGCGCTCGTCATCGACTTCGACTACGCGTACTGGCATACCTTGGAAGACACCCCCGACAAGTGCGCCCCCGAGAGCCTGGGCGAGGTGGGGCGCGCGCTCGTCGCGCTTCTCTACTGACGTACGGTCGTCCGTACGCTCATCAGGACACACAAGTTTTTCCTTGCGCCGCATTTCCCATCGTGCTACCTTCTCATCGGGAAGTGGGCTGGGCGCCCACTTTTGCCGTATCAGGGTCCCCTGATGGAGTTTGGCATGCAGAGGCGGGACGACGAGCTGTACGGACTCTGCCTGAACACCGTTCGGGGAATGGGGTTCGAACTGGTCACAGTCGAGGACACCGTCGAGAACGGCCGCCGCACCTTCCGCTTCTTCATCGACCATGCGAGAGGTGTCGTGGTCGATGACTGCGCATCAGTGAGCAGGGAGCTGGACCATCTCCTCGACGCGGAGTTCGACTTCGAGGGGGCATACGTTCTTGAGGTGAGCTCGCCGGGCCTTGAGCATAAGTTGAGACACGAACGCGAGTACGCCTACTTCGCGGGGAGCCGTGCGAGGCTGGTGCTCCGCGAGCCGGTGGACGGTCGGGGCGTAATAGAGGGTACGATAGCATCGGCGGGCTCGGGTGAGATCCGCATAACCACGGAGAACGGGCAGGAGTTCACCGTCAGGCTCGCGGACGTAGTGCGCGCCCGCTTGTTGGCCTGAGGGGCGGCGCACGCGACCCACCGGGAAACGTGCGCCAGAGGGAGAGTTCGATGAACACGGGGGTTTTGGAGGCGCTCCGCAGGATCGCGAGAGAGAAGCAGCTGGACGGCGCCCTTCTGGTCGAGGCGCTCGAGGCGGGCCTCCTGTCCGCCGCGCGCAAGAAGTATGGACCGGACGCCGGCATCGAGGTGATCGTGGACGACGAGAACGACGTTCTCGCTGTCTACCTGCTCAAGAACGTCGTAGAGGACCCTCTGGACTTCGATGCCGAGATGGACGTCGATGAGGCGAGGGAGTACGACACGGCCGCCGAGCTCGGAGATGTAATACGAGTCGAAGTGCCGTTCGACGAGTTCGGCAGGAACGCCATCCAGGCGGCGAAACAGATAGTCGTGCAGCGTGTCCGCGAGGCGGAACGCGAGCAGATATACGATGACTTCCAGGACAGGATCGGCGAGATAGTCACCGGCGACGTTCAGCAGATCGAGCGCGGTGGGATCGTGGTGAACCTCGGTCGCACGGAGGCCCTGCTGCCGCCGCGCGAGCAGATAAGGCGCGAACGCTACCGACAGGGCGACCGCATCCGCGCGTACGTTCTGTCCGTGGAGAAGTCGACGAAGGGCCCGCAGATCGTTCTCTCCCGCACGCACCCTAACTTCCTCAAGAAGCTGTTCCGGCTCGAGGTCCCGGAGATCTACGACGGCGTCGTCGAGATCGTTGTGATCGCGAGGGAGGCCGGCGGCAGATCGAAGGTCGCCGTCGTGTCGCACGACGAGCGAGTCGACCCGGTGGGAGCGTGCGTGGGTGTTAAGGGCTCACGCATCCAGACGATCGTCCGCGAGCTGTCGGGCGAGAAGATAGACATCGTCCCCTGGAGTGCAGATCCGTCGGTCGTGGTCAGCCGTGCTCTGAATCCTGCGAAGGTATCGAGAGCGCTGGTCAACGAGGCGGACCACTCGGTGAAGGTCATAGTCCCGGACGACCAGCTCTCGCTCGCCATCGGGCGCGGCGGTCAGAACGCCCGTCTGGCAGCGAAGCTGACCGGGTGGCGTATCGACATCGTCGGCGAGACGGAGCACACACGCGAACTGGAGATAGATCTCTCGCAGCGCGCCGATGTGAGCGAGCTGCCGGGCGTCGGCCCCAAGCTGGCGCAGAGCCTTCGCGAGGCGGGCTACAGGTACGTTCAGAACCTGGACGGTGTGTCTACCGAGGACATACTGAGGGTCCCGGGGATAGGCGCCAAGACCGCGGAGAAGATATCGATCGCCGTGGCTGCTGTGCTCGAGATGCTGGAGGATGAGAAGCAGGCCACGCTCCGCGAGATGGAGGAGCAGGCGAGGGCGGAAGCGCTGGAGGCCTCCGAGGCGCGTGAGCGCGGCGAGGACGACGAATACGAGGATGACGAAGAGGACGACGAAGACGACGAGGAAGAGGACGAGGAAGAGGACGTCGAAGCAGACAGCGAAGAGACCGTCGACGGGTCCGACGATGATGCATCCGAGGAGGACGAAGGTGCGGACGACGATGGCCCTGATGAGGAAGATGCGTCCGCAGACAAGGCCGCAGAAGAGCAGGAGGGGTCCGACGATGGGAGCCCCGGCGGCGAAGAGGTCGCGGACGACTAGCGCTCGTCGTGGAGCGTAAGGCCGGCCGGGACCGCTGTACCGGCGCCGACCCGCGGCGGGGCGGTGACGCCACGAAGAGCTGAGTCCAAACGGAGGTTGCGCGTGCCCAAGAAACGCATCTATCAGGTGGCAAAGGAATTCAGGATATCGAGTGAGGCCCTCATGGGCATGCTCGAGAAGCTCGGGTACGAGTGCTCGAGCCACATGAACGCCATCGAGGATGAGGCCGTCGAGAAGGTGCGCGCCGAGTTCGAGAAGGAGAAGGCGGCCGTAAAGCGGGAGTACGCCAAGAAGGTCAAGAAGGCGGTCAGGGGGCGCAGCAAGACGCCGGCGGTGGGGAAGAAGAAGGCCGCGGCGGGGAAGAAGGCGGCCGTGAAGCCGCCCGCGAAGACGGCCAAGGGCGCCAGGGCGGCGAAGGCGACCGAGCCTCCGAAGGCCAAGGAGTCCACCCCAGCCAAGAAGGCCGAGGTCGCGGAGAGACCCTCCGCGCCGTCGAGCGAGAAGTCCGTCGAGAGGAAGGTCGAGCGGCCCGCCGAGACGAAGCTGGCCAGGCCCTCGGAGCCGCCGAGGCTCAAGGCCCGGCCGAAGCCTGACACGGACGCGCGCAGGCGCAAGAAGCGCAAGCCCAGGGTCGACCAGAAGACCGTGGAAGCCACGGTTCGTCGCACGCTCGCCGCTACGGACGAGCGGAGGCCGAAGCGCCGCAGGCGCAGGGAGAAGGGCGATTCGACCGAGGTCGTCGAGGAGCAGAAGACCAGGGTCGCGGAGTTCTCGACGGTCGGCGAGATCGCCGAGGCGTTCGATATCCCGGCCAACGACGTCATAAAGAAGTGCCTCGACATAGGCCTCATGGTGACGATCAACCAGAGGCTCGACGAGGACACCGTCCTGCTCCTGGCCGACGCGTTCGGAGCGGACGTCGAGTTCCTGCGCGAATACGGCGAGGACATCCTCCGGGAGGAGATGGAGGAGGCCGAGGACGAGTACGAGGCCGTTCCACGGGCTCCTGTCGTCGTGGTCATGGGTCACGTCGACCACGGCAAGACGTTACTCCTCGACTTCATCCGCAGCTCGAACGTCATCGCTGGGGAGTCCGGCGGCATCACACAGCACATAGGGGCGTATGAGGTCGAGCACGAGGGGAAGGCGATCACCTTCCTGGACACGCCGGGTCACGAGGCGTTCACGGCCATGCGAGCCCGCGGCGCGAAGATCACCGACATAGCAGTACTCGTGGTCGCCGCGGACGACGGCGTAATGCCTCAGACGATCGAGGCGATGGACCATGCGAAGGCCGCGGGCATACCGATCATCGTGGCCATCAACAAGATGGACCTTCCGTCCGCGAACCCGGACAGGGTCCGTACTGAGCTGTCGAATCACGGTCTCGTCGCCCAGGAGTGGAGCGGCGACATCGTCGAGGTGGAGACCTCCGCGAAGACCGGTGCCGGCGTGTCGAAGCTACTCGACGAGATCCTTTTCCAGGCAGAACTGCTCGAACTCTGCGCGGTCGACCAGGGTCCGGCGCGCGGCGTCGTCATAGAGGTCGAGAAGGAACGCGGCCGCGGAGTCGTGGCGACGGTGCTCGTGCAGGGCGGCCTCTTCAAGGTCGGGGACCCGTTCGTGGCCGGCCTGGCCGACGGCAAGGTGAGGGCCCTCTTCAATGAATGGAACCAGGCGGTCGAGTCGGCCGGTCCGTCCGAACCGGTACAGGTGTCGGGGTTGAACGGCGTGCCGCAGGCCGGAGACGTCGTGGCGGTAGTGTCCGACGACCGCCTCGCGCGCGACATCAGCGCCAAGAGGCAACAGCAGCAGTGGGAGCGGCAGACGAGGTTCCAGCACCGGGTGACGCTCGAGGACCTTCACGCGCGCATCATCGAGGGCGAGGTTCGCGAGCTGAGGCTCGTGATAAAGGGCGACGTGGACGGCTCCGTGGGAGCGCTCGCGGACGCGTTGGAACGCCTGTCGACGGACGAGGTACGTGTCGAGGTCATCAGAAAGGGCGTCGGCGGTGTTACGGAGACCGACGTTCTCTTGGCCGCGGCATCGGACGCGGTGATAGTGGGGTTCCACATCAGCGCTACACCCAAGGTCAGGGACCTGTCCAGGCGCGAGCACGTTGAGATCAGGCTGTACAAGGTCATCTACGAGGCCGTGGAGGATATCCGCGCGGCCATGGAGGGTCTCCTCGAACCCGAGCGCCGTGAGGTCATCGTAGGGACCGCGGAGGTGCGTGAGACGTTCAAGGTGCCGAACCGCGGCACCATCGGCGGTTGCTACGTGCTATCCGGATTCGTCAAGAGAGGTGCCAAGGCAAGGGTCATTCGAAACGAGATGGTCCACCACGAGGGCACGGTCGAGTCGCTGAAGCGCTTCAAGGACGACGTGCGGGAGGTGCAGACCGGCTTCGAGTGCGGGATCGGCATCTCGGGCCTGGACGACATTGAGGCCGGGGATCTCATAGAGGTCTACGACATAGAGGAGATCGCGCGCAGGCTGGGCGCTCCGTCGGCCTAGCCGAGTGCAGAGGCACGCCGCTTGGTAGTCGGGATCATGGAGATATCGCTCCTGATCCGCGGCAGTCACTCTCTCAAGGAGAGGCGCCGCGTGATCAAGAGCCTCAAGGATCGGATAGCCGCGAGGTTCCGTGTCTCTGTGGCCGAGGTCGGCGGCGGGGATTCGTGGCAGCGCGGCGCTCTTGGGGTGGCGGTCGTTGCTAACGACCGCCGCTTCGTAAATGAGGTCCTGTCCAAGGTGCTGCATCTCGTCGAGTCGGACCCGAGGGCCGAGGTCGTCTCCCAGCACATGGAGATCATCTGACGGCGATCCCCGGTCGGGCTCAGGAGGGCACGGACGTCGGCGCGAACGGGTGCCGCGGCGGAGCCAGTGAGGTGGAGGACAAGTGGCGCACAAGAGAGTGCTGAGGGTGGCCGAGGCGCTTCACCGTGAGCTTGGATTCATCCTCGACCAGAAGCTGGGCGACCCGAAGGTCGGGATGGTGACCATTACGCGGGTCGAGCTGTCCGACGACCTCAGGTACGCGAAGGTCTACGTGAGTTTCCTCGGCGACGAGGAGCCGTCGGAGAGCCTGAAGCGGCTGAAGCAC
This sequence comes from uncultured bacterium, assembly GCA_964562405.1. GTDB lineage: Bacteria > Joyebacterota > Joyebacteria > Joyebacterales > Joyebacteraceae > WJLY01. Next base: position 26,108 of record CAZLTC010000030.1, read on the forward strand.
GCCCGCCGGTTCCTGCGCTGCGAGCTCGCACCGTGTCTGGGGGTCCGCGTGGTCCCAGACTTGACGTTCATCCTGGATCAGTCCTCCGAGGACTACCTGCGCATCGCGGAGGTTCTGAAGACGATCCACAAGGAGGACGAGGGGAGACCGCGCGAAACGGACGGTGACCACACGGGTGAAGGCAGTGAGGACGGCGAGCGTGCGTCCGAAGCCGAGGGCGACGAGACCGCCGGAACCGACCTGCCCCGGGGGGACGATGAACGCGGTTGAACGCGTGCTGGAGCTGCTTGGGACGTCGGCGTCCATCCTCGTGGCGTCGCACGTGAATCCGGACGGAGACTCCGTGGGCGCTTCCCTCGGGCTCTCGAGGTGGCTGCGGAGCGGTGGGCACGACGTCATGACCGTCTTCCTCGGTGGCGTGCCCTCGCAGTTCTCGTTCCTTCCCGATGTCACCGCCGTGGTCGCCGAGTTCCCGCCGTCGCCCGAGGAGCGCACGGTCGTCGTCGTCGACACGCCCTCGCCCGACCGGACAGGCGCACCCGCGAGCTTCTTCGACTCCGCACGGGCTGTCATCAACATCGACCACCATCCAAGCAACACCGGATTCGGCGACGCCGCGCTCGTCGACACGAAGGCCTCGTCGGCGTCCCTGCTCGTCCACGAGCTGATCGGGTCGTCCGGCGCAAGCGTGGACGCGCGCGTGGCCACGCTCCTGTACGCCGGGGTCCTGACCGACACCGGGGGCTTCCGGTTCAGCAACACGGATGCGAGGACGTTCGACGCCGCGGCGCGGCTCGTTAGGTTGGGGGCGGACGCGCCTGCCGTGGCGAGGCACATCTACGGTGAGCAGCCTCCGGAGCGGCTCAGGCTGCTGGGGATGGTCCTGGCCTCGCTCGAGAGCGAACTCGATGGAAGGCTCGCCGTCATGACGCTGACTGACGAGATGCGCGCTCGTGCCGGGGCGACGGGAGAGAACATCGAGGGACTCGCGTCATACGGCCACCTTCTGGAGGGCGTGGAGGTGTCGATGCTGCTCAGGGAACAGTGCGGCCGCGTGAGGGTCAGCCTGCGCTCGAGCGGCGACGCCGACGTCAACGAGATCGCCGCACGGCTCGGCGGCGGTGGACACAGGGCGGCGGCCGGCGTTCTCATGGACGGCCCGTTCGACCGCGCCAGGCAACTGCTGGTGGAGGCAGTACGCGACGCGCTCGCCGGAGGCTCGACTTGAACCGTGTGCTGGTGATAGACAAACCGACCGGACTGACCTCCCATGACGTCGTGAGTCGCCTCCGCAGGTCCACGGGCACGCGCAGAATCGGACACGCCGGGTCACTCGACCCGTGCGCAACGGGCGTGCTGGTGCTCCTCGTGGGGAAGGCGACGCGCCTCTCGAAGTTCTTCATGGAGACTACCAAGGACTACTCCGGGAGCATCGTCCTTGGCGTTTCGACCGACACGCAGGATGCTGAAGGCCGTGTCGTGTCGCAGCGGCCGGTCGTCGGAGTCAGCGAGAACCGGGTTCGCGAGGTTCTGGCTGAGTTCACGGGCGAGCTGCAGCAGGTCCCGCCAATGACATCGGCTCTCAAACGTGACGGAAGACCGCTCTACGAGCTGGCGCGGAAGGGCGTGACGGTCGAGCGGGAACCCCGCCCCGTGAGCATCGGACGATTCGACCTCGTGAGCTATGAGCCTCCGAGGATACTGTTCGACATGACGTGCTCGAAGGGCACTTACGTCCGCACGGTGGCATCGGACGTTGGTGATCGGCTCGGGCCGGGAGGCCACCTGGCGGACCTTCGACGGACCCGCGTGGGGCGATTCACCATCGACGACGCGCTGCCGCTCGACGAGGTGGAGACACTGCGAGACGGTGCTGACGTGGCCGGGTTCTCGATGTTCGAGGCGCTGCAACCCTGGCCGAGCGTGAGGCTTGGACCGGAGGACGCGGAGACAGTGATGTGCGGCGGCGCGATTCGCGTGGCCGCAGACGCGCTCGGGGAAACGTCCTTCGAGCATGTGAGGCTCACGTGCGACGGATCGACGCTCCTGGCCGTCGCGCGGATCGAGAGGGTGGAGGGGGAGTCCAACGCGAGGGCCTGCCCCGTGAGGGTCTTCGAGGCGCTCTAGCGCCAGGCGCGCGGGAGTAGGCGCGGCGCTCCCGAGTGAGAGGTCTTACCACACATGAGGATCGTCACCGACAAAGACCATCCACCGGCGCGCGGTCCCGAGGGGCTCTACGTTACGCTGGGGAACTTTGACGGCTTCCACCTGGGGCATCGCTCGGTCGTGGCCGAGCTTCTGTCGGCCTGCAGGGCGGGTGACGGCGAGGCAGCCGCCATCACTTTCGAGCCGCACCCGGCGGAAGTTCTCGATACGGTCGACGCGCCCGGCCTCCTGTCGCCCGGGGCGGAACGTTCGGAGCTGATGGCGGAGAGCGGTCTGCCGGAGCTGCGCATCGTCACGTTCACACGCGAGACCGCGCGGATGGACGCCCGTCTGTTCCTCACTTCGATGACGGTGGGAGCGGGTTCACATCTGGTGCTGGGGTATGACTTCCACATGGGTCGTGGGAGGGCAGCGGACCTCGAGGGTCTGGCCGCCCTCGGCAGAGAGATGGGCTTCGGCCTCGACGTGGTCCCGCCGGTTCTCTGGCGGGGCGAGCCGATATCGAGCACACGCATTCGGAAGGCGCTCGAGGCGGGCGAGGCCGAGGCGGCGAGAGAGATGCTGGGCAGGCCGTACGAGATCCGCGGTGAGGTTGTGAGAGGTGACGGCGTGGGCAGGGGGTTGGGATACGCCACGGCGAACCTGGAGCCGACTTCCCGCAAGCTCCTCCCTGCGGACGGAGTCTACCTGGCGGCCGCGGCGCCCGGAGGAGGGGCGGTCCTTCCCGCGCTCGTCTATGTGGGGACGAGGCCGAGCGTAGGTGGGGGGCCCAGACGGGTGGAGACACACATTCTCGACGGGCGGGACGACCTGTATGGGACCGAGTTGTCCGTGGGCCTGCTCGATTTCCTGCGGCCGGACCGCGCGTTCTCCACGACGGACGAGCTTCGGGAGCAGATCAGCGAGGATGTGGCCCGTGCTCGCCGCGAGGCAGGGGCGCGTTGGCGGGCGCTTTTTTCTCTTTGACAGGCCTGGGACCTTGTGCTAGTTTGTTGTAGTTGTGCCGTATACGACTACGAAAGGGATCACGGAGGGATCACGCAGTGTCGTTGACGAAAGAGAAGAAGAGAGAGATCGTAAAGCGCTTCGAGACGCACGCCGGGGACACGGGCTCGGCCGAGGTTCAGATAGCTCTGCTTACCGGGAGGATCGAGACCCTCTCGGCCCACTTCGACAAGCACAGGAAGGACAACCACTCGAGGCTCGGCCTTCTCAAGATGGTGGGCAAGAGACGACGTCTCTTGAACTACCTGAAGGACCACAAGGCTTCGAGCTACAAGCAGGTCATCAAGGAACTCGGGCTGCGCCGCTAGTGATCCAGTTAGCGCGTTTCGGGATCCTCGTTTCTGCTGGCCCTCCCGCGAGCATGACGGGAGGGTTTTGTTCAAGCAGTCCGAGAGGATGGAGGAAGTGATGCATCAAGTAGTCCAGATGGACTGGGCAGGACGCCAGCTGACGATCGAGACGGGCAGGCTGGCCAAGCAGGCCGCCGGCGCCGCGCTCGTTCGCTACGGCGACACGATGATACTTGCGGCAGTGACGTACACGAAGAAGCCTATCGAGCGTGACTACCTTCCGCTCTTCGTAGACTACCGCGAGAAGTTCTACGCCGCCGGCAAGATCCCCGGCGGCTTCTTCAAGCGCGAGGGTCGTCCGCAGACCAAGGAGATCCTCAGCGCACGTCTGATCGACCGTCCGGTGAGGGCGCTCCTGCCCGGCCACATGCGCAATGAGGTGCAGGTGCAGGTGAGCGTGCTGTCGGCCGATGGCGAGAACGACTCAGATACGCTGAGCGTCATCGGTACCAGCGCGGCTCTCGCCATGTCTCCGGTGCCGTTCGACGGCCCGATCGCCGCCGTGAGGATGGGACTCGTCGACGGTGAGATGATATGCAACCCGACCTTCGAGCAGCTTCAGACAAGCAAGCTCAGTCTCGTTGTGGCGGGCACGGATGAAGCCGTCGTGATGGTGGAGGGCGGCGCGCTCGAGGTCAGCGAGGACGAGATGCAGCGCGGGCTCGACATGGCTCACGTCGAGATCCGCAAGGCTATCGCTCTGCAGAAGGAGCTTCTGTCGCGGCTCGAGGTCCACAAGTTCGAGGTGCCGGAGCCCGAGTATTCCGAAGGCCTTCTTGCACGCGTCGAGAGCGGCTACGCCTCACGCGTCGACTCCGCCGTGCGCATCAAGGAGAAGCAGCTCAGGGGCGACACACTCGATCAGATCAAGGAAGACGCCAGGTCCGAGCTTGCGGGCGAGTACCCCGACTGCGCCGGCGAGATCGCGGACATCCTGGGTGCCATCGAGAAGCGCGAGATGCGGGCGATGGTCCTGAATGACGGAGTGCGCGCCGACGGGCGTGACACCGACACCGTCAGGCCGATAACGGTTCAGACTTCGGTGCTCCCGCGAGCCCACGGGTCGGCGGTCTTCACCCGCGGCGAGACTCAGGCGCTCGCAGTGGCGACGCTCGGCTCAACGAGGGACGAGCAGAAGATCGACGCGCTCGAGGGTGAGTCCTGGAAGAGCTACATGCTTCACTACAACTTCCCGCCGTACTCGGTGGGCGAGGTGAGACCCATCAGGGGACCGGGCAGGCGAGAGATCGGTCACGGGGCGCTCGCGGAGCGGGCGATAGAGCCCGTGATACCGTCCGACGAGATCTTCCCGTACACCATCAGGGTCGTCTCCGACGTTCTCGAGTCAAACGGCTCCTCGAGCATGGCTACCGTGTGCGCGGGATCGCTCGCGCTGATGGACGCCGGCGCCCCGCTCAAGACGGCCGTGGCCGGTGTGGCCATGGGCCTCATCAAGGAAGGCGACAGGTACAAGGTCCTCACGGACATTCTGGGTGTGGAGGACCATCTGGGCGACATGGACTTCAAGGTCGCCGGCACGCGGGAAGGCATCACCGCCTTCCAGCTCGACTCGAAGATCGGTGCGATTCCGGCCGAGCTTCTGAGCGAGGCTATGGCCAAGGCCAAGAAGGCCAGGATGCATATCCTGGACGAGATGGCAAAGGAACTCCCGACACACAGGCCCGAGCTGTCCAGATACGCGCCA
>CAZLTC010000031.1:0-30420 GCA_964562405.1 uncultured bacterium
GCGTCTGCTGGAAGTCGTCCGCCGCAACTGCGGCGCTTGGGCAGGACGATCAGGTATGAGAGGTGAAGTGCTCGTAGAGAACCGTCCTTGGCGCTCCGCTCGCGGCGCCGGCCAGCACGGTGACCAACAGCAGGGCTGTGAAAGGGACCCTGTGCACGGCCGCCTCCCTTCGATGATGTCACGATCACGGCGAAACTGATCACCGCTACGCGCTGCGATGTGGTTGGGCAGCGTGTCTCAGGACCTGAGATGTGTTCGTTCGGGGGGACAGACAAGAAAATAGCACACGCGCTGGAGCTAATCAAGTCACCCTGCGACCGGCGTTGAATCGTGGGCTCTTACGGGCTACCATGCTCGATGAGGAGTGTCGGCGCTGCCGCGGGGCTCGACCCCGCGTCGTACTCCTCTTCCCCCACAAGACCGGTTCGAATGTCACAGCGATGGCGAAAGGAGCCGCGCATGGAGTTCGACCCCGAGATGCTCGTGCGACCGCGACGAGGTATTCCCTCTCTGTCGCTCCCGGGCCACGTGAACCTGGGCTGGATAGCCGCGGGCGTGATCGTCCTTGTCTTCCTCGCGACCACCTTCTACTCGGTCGCGACTGACGAGGTCGGAGTCGTGAAACGACTGGGCGCCTACGCGAGAACGGCCCAGCCGGGGCTGCACATGAAGCTGCCGTTCGCGTTCGAGAAGGTCCACAAGGTGCGTGTGAGGCACGTCTTCAAGGAGGAGTTCGGGTTTGCCACGGAGCGACCCGGCGTCCGCACCGTCTACAGCCGCGGCGACTACTCCGGCGAGTCGCTCATGCTGACCGGCGACCTCAACTCGGCGGTCGTGGAGTGGATCGTCCAGTACCGAGTAGAGGACCCGGTGCGGTTCCTCTTCAACGTGCGCGGCGTCCCGGAGACGATCAGGGACGTGGCCGAGGCATCGATGCGAACCATCGTAGGAGACCGGAGCGTCACCGAGGTGCTCACGATCGGACGTAGAGAGGTCGCGGACCAGGTCCAGATCCTGATGCAGCAGGTCATGGACGAGTACGAGACCGGCGTCGAGGTCGTGACGGTCAACCTCAAGGACGTCAACCCGCCCGATCCGGTGAAGCCGTCGTTCAACGAGGTCAACGAGGCGAAGCAGGAACGCGAGACGCTGATAAACGGGGCGTGGGCCGAGTATAACAGGGCGGTCCCGGCGGCCGAGGGCGAGGCGCAGCGCGTCATCCGGGACGCCGAGGGCTACGCTCTCGCCAGAGTTAACCGCGCGCAGGGTGACGCGGAGCGGTTCCTGGCCGTCTGGAAGGAGTACTCGCGTGCGAAGGACGTGACGAAGAAGCGCCTCTACCTTGAGACCATGACCGAGATCCTGCCGAAGATAGAGAAGAAGTTCATCATCGACCCGGAGCTTCGGAACCTCATCCCCCTCCTTCAGCTCGACGGGAAGGGAGGCCAGGAATGAGAGCGCACGGAATCGCAGCGATCCTGGTCCTGGCAGTGCTGGCCCTCATCGTCCTGGGCAATGCGCTCTACGTCGTCGACGTCACGGAGCAGGCCGTGGTCACGCAGTTCGGGAAGCCCGTGGGCGACCCGATCCGCGAGCCTGGTCTCAGGGTGAAGATCCCGTTCATACAGACGGTCAACACGTTCGACAAGCGCGTACTCGAGTGGGACGGAAGCCCCGACCAGATCCCAACGAAGGACAAGAAGTACATATGGGTCGACACCTTCGCGAGGTGGAAGATAAGCGACCCTCTCAAGTTCATGCAGTCGGTCTCCAGCGAAATGGGCGCTCAGGCGCGTCTCGACGACGTCATAGACGCCGTGACGCGCGACCTGATCACAGGGCACGACCTGCTGGAGGTCGTGCGCAACTCCAACCGCGCGATGGCGGCATCGGACACGAACGTCTTCGCCTCGACGGCCCCGGACGAGGAGATAGAGATCGGCAGGCAGGCGATCACGAGGGAGATACTCGCCCGGGCGTCTGAGCAGATGCCGCGATACGGCATCGAGCTGATCGACGTCGAGATCAAGCGGGTCAACTACGTCGAGGAGGTCCGGCAGAAGGTCTACGAGCGTATGATCTCGGAACGGCAGCGGATCGCCGAGCGCTATCGTTCGGAGGGGCAGGGTCAGAGCGCGGAGATACGCGGCCAGAAGGAGAAGGAGCTGCAGCGCATCACGTCCGAGGCGTATCGGGTGGCGGAGGAGGTACGGGGCGACGCGGACGCCGAGGCCGCGAGGGTCTACGCGGACGCGTTCGGTCGCGACCCCGACTTCTACAACTTCATCCGTACGCTTCAGAGCTACGGTGAGACGATCGACAAGGAGACCTCGCTGATACTGACGACCGACAGCGACTACTTCAAGCTGCTGAAGGACTCCTCGGGGAGATAGTCCGGAGTCCGAGGCCGGGCGACCGTGAACGGACCCTCTGCTGCGCGCTGGAGGAGAGGACCTGCAAGACGGACGGGGGACGAGCCCCCCTCACTCCCTGAAGTAGGAGCCCGGATTCGGGAGTCTTACCGCGCGCTCGTCCGGATCGGTCAGAAGACCAGCGAAGTCGACCCCCTCGCTGTCAGCAAGTGAGGACGCTCCCTGCATGTAGTCGGCCCATGCCACCTCGTCGGCGGTCTTTCTGTCCGAGTACGGATACTCCGCCCCGCTTCCCGCGAGCTTGCGCGCGATGAACCACTCGACGGTCGCTCTGGCGAACTCCGTGTATGCCATTCCGGCGGGCTTCGTGGCGACGATGTTACCCTCGGGATCGAGTCTGTAGCGCTCGGCTTCCGCTAGAAGCCCCTCGACGCGCTCAAGCTCACCGTCGGGGAGTCCGCCGGAGAGACCTCGTACCTCCTCCAGGAGACCCCGTGCTCTTCTGAGAGAGACGACGAGCTCATGGTGCCGTGACGGACGCGAGATGTCGGGAGCCGCCTCGAGGATCTCCCGCGCGGTCGCCAGCAGCTGCGCCGATCGGGCTTCGCGGATCCGTGCATCCAGCGCCCGCAGTCCGTCCGACCCCAGAGCGAAGTCGCCGCGTATCGCGTCCCGGAGCGAACGGGCCCGTTCTACGTCGCCACCATCGAGGGCCGCTTCCGCCAGCCGTACCCTCTCCATGTCCTCCGCATTGGCGCGCGAGATGGCGTCGAGCTCGGGACGCGACAGCGGCAGTCTGACGGTCTCCCCCACCTCCAGCTCGCGCAGGCCGTTCACGTCGGTCAGCGCGTCCCACGTCGCGTAGACGTCCGGACTTCCGGCAGGCACCTCGGACGGCAGGACACGCTGCCACGCAGCCTGAAGCGCCACCGCCACGCTCCACAGGCTCTCTCCCGGCAGGGCCACGGTCGTCCGGTGAACCGATACGACGTTTCCCCCTTCGTCGAGGACCAGGTCCTGCGGCTGGCTACCGATCATGCGATCGCAGTTGGATGCCACGTCCAGAGCGCGCTTCCGCGCCGCCCTGACCCGGGCCAGCTCCCCGGAGTACTGCCGTCCTGGCTCGACCTTCTCGGCCGTCTTCAAATACTTGATGGCGAGTGCGAAGTCCTCACCGTCCAGCGCCGCCGCCGCGAGTGCTCTCCACTCCGTGGCCGACCGGCCGGCATACCGGGCCTCGGCCGCCGGCGGCGCGGGGGGACGACTCGCCCCACCATCCACGATCACGGGAATCGCGAGACCCGCCGCGACCAGAACCACGGGGAGAGCTATCGTTGCCTTCCTCAGCCGTCTCATCTCCTGCCCCCTTTCGCCCTAGTACTCCGGCCGGAGGCGTCTCCGGCCTCTATCTAAAGGACGAACGGGATTGGGTTTCTCTTCCAACATGAAAGGGGCGGGCGCAAGCGCGCCCGCCCCTGGCCGCATTCCATGTCCGGTCCGCGAATCAAGCGGACGCCGCCTTCACCGTCACCCTTACTCCTCGAGCCAGCCCGCCACGTAGTCCGGGTCTATCCTGTGTACGTCGAAGAGGGTAGCGATCAGCCTTCCGTCATGTCCCGCGCGCTCCGGATTCACGAACTCCCAGACGATCGTCCCATCGCTCGTGACCTCGAATGCGCGCCCGTTGTCAGACTCAACGATCAGCGTGTTGCCGTTCGGGAGCCGGTGGTTGGCGCCGCACAACTGCGTGTAGAAGGGTGCTTGCTCGCTCCCCTCGTACTGCCAGACGACCTCCTCGGTCACAGGATCGACTTCGACAACCTTGGACGCGTTCTTCGTGCTCTTGTTGTCGAACACCATGATGTTCTCATTCGGGAGGACCTTGGCGTCATGCTGCATCCTCCAGAGCCCCGCCGCGATCCACTCTACCCTCTCGCTCTGTGCGTCGACGACCGCTATCAGATTCAAGAGCCGGAGCGAAACGAGGATGTTCCCCTTTCTGAAAGCCGGGATGCGGTCTGACAGGCACCCATCCAGGACATCGACCGAGTTGGTGTGAAACAGGTCGCCGGTTCGTCTCATGTTGAACACGATGAGAGAGTTCCGGAAGTCCGAATCCTCGAAGGCCTTGAGCAACGAGAAGCTGCGCAGCTCGTTGCCGTTCTCGTCGAGAATGGTGACGAAGTCCTCCAGCACGGGCGACGCGCCGTTTATCCTGCGGATGACGTGAGCCTTCCTGGTCAGCACGCATATGCGGCCGTCATCCATGACCTGCATGTCGTGGTGCGCGGCCCCTTGATATGTCCAGATGAGCCTGGAGTCCTTGTCGACCTTGATGAGCCCGTACCCCTCGTATATCGCCAGCAGGTCCCCGTTCTCGAAGAGGTGGACCTGCCTCCAGCACTGCGCGTTGTCGTGCACGGCAGCCTTGACCGAATCCGGATAGGCCTTGAGGAACGGGAACTCCCACTGATGGAGGACGGTGCCGTCCATGGTCATGAGGATGGCGCCCGGGTGGTGGCCGGAGTTATAGAGGTTCAGCCCTGGAGAGACCCTGGACTCGTCGTAGATGGTGACTCCCGAGGTCGACGGCCCGGGCTTGTAGCCACTCAGATAGCCTATCGACCTTAGCTTCTCGGCTTCGGCCCTCTGCTCGTCGGTCATCGTGGGCGCCGGCGGGAGATCGCGAGAGCTGCGCCACCTCCCCATGGGCGTCTGCGTCAGATTCCCGTCGAGTTCGGTGCTGCGCGCGAACGAGGCCCCGGAGCATGCGAGCAGCGCTACCAGGACGGCCAGGAGAACCCGGGCCGCCGTCGAACTTGGGACGACGTTCCTGCTCACAGCGTGGCGGTGCTGCCTCAAACTGTGCCCCCTAGGGTTCGGTGCCCAGCCAGCCGCTCACTGAATCGAACGGCAGACGAGCCATCTCGAAGATCGTGGCTATCAGCTGTCTCTCGGCGCCGGCCCTCTCGGGATTCAGGTACTCCCACACGATCTCGCCGTTGGGAGTGACCTCTATGGCGCGTCCTCTGTCGGATTCGGTGGCAAGCGTATCGCCGTTGGGCAGGCGCTGCACCGACCCGCAGGTCTGCGTGAAGAAGTCGTCCGGTGGGTCGCCCTGATACGTCCACACGTGCTCGCCCGTCACCGGATCGAACTCGATGAGCCGCGAGCGCCCCTCGTATCCCTCGTTGTCGAACAAGAGGATGTCCCCACCCGGCAGCACGCATGGGTCGTGCTGCCCCACCCAGGCGCCCTTGGCGACCCAGGTGATCTCCATGAGGTCCATGTCCATGACGACCAGCATGCTCGGCGTCCTCATGGATAGCAGCACGCTGCCGTCCGCGAACTGAGGAAGCCCCTCGACCATCCCGTCCTTGAGCACGGAGATCGAGTTGACATGGAAGATGTCGCCGTAGATCTGAAGGTCATCCAGAGCGTGCGCGAAGTCGGAACGAATGAAGGCGTCGAGGACGGAGATGCTCGCGAGCTCGTTGCCGTCCCAGTCCAGGACCACGACGTAGTCCTCGAGTATCGGAGCGCCCGGGCGCAGGACCGTCGAGGTCGTGGCCTCTCTGGCCAGCGCGTAGATCTTGCCGTCGGCGGTCACGGCCACGTCGTGGTGCTCACCCGTCATCAGCGTCCAGAGAACGTTGGAGTCTTTGTCGAGCTTCACGAGGCCGTAGCCCTCGAATACCGCGATGACGTCCCCGTTGTCGAAGAGGTGAGCGAAGCGCCAGTACTGGGAATTCTCGTTCAGGGCCTCTCCCGCCATCTCCGGCCAGGCCTTGAGGAACGCGCACGTCCATTCGTGGAGAACGTTGCCTTCCATGTCCATCAGGATCGCGCAAGGCTCGTGTCCGGACGTGTAGAAGTTGAGCCCGTTCCACGTTCTGTCCCGGTCATAGATCGTCACCCCGGACCGGTCGGGCGCCTCCACGGAACCCGTCAGGTAACCTATGGAACGCAGACGCTCGAGTTCGGCCTTCTGATCTTCGGTGAGGTTCTCCTCGCTGGTCGCCTCGATCGTCCGCCAGCGGCCGGGGGGCCGCCTTGAGATGAACTCGCCCGCATTGAACACGACGGGCTTGTCCTGGGCGATGGACGGAACCGGCGCCGCCCCTACCATCAGCAGGACCGACAGCGCCAGCAGCATGAGCGCAAGGTGGTTGGGAATCCGCAAGTTGTGCCTCCGGTGGTTGATCCGTCCCGACGTGGTCGACGCCGTGGGGCTGGAGGACGCCCGGCGGCGGTGCTTGCTGTCTGCGTGACCAATATAGCACCCGTTAGGGCCACCTTCAACAGGGGGTGCGCAGGTTGACAGCGGCTCACGTTGCGGATAGCATGGCGCTCGGCGTACACCGTACCTTGGAGAGGCGGTTCGACGAAGTTCTGGGTCCTGAGGCAGTAGGACGCACATTCGGGAGGTCGTATTTTGAGACTACGGATCGCGCAGATCACGATCTTCGCGCTACTGGCCTTGATCCTCGGAAGCTGCTCTCAGGGCGGAAGCGGCGGCGACATGGTGCTCGTCTTCGCGGCGGGCAACGACCCGTCCGGGGCCACGGAGGCCCTCATCGACGAGTACAACGCGTCTCACCAGGGGGTCACGGTGAGGTTCCAGGCCATGCCGGCGAACACCGACACGCAGCACGACGCCTACGTGACCTACCTGTCCGCACACGAAAGCAACATCGACCTCTACAGCCTGGACGTGATATGGACGGCGGAGTTCGCGAAGGCCGGCTGGATCGCGGAACTGCCCGACGGGTTCCTGAACGAGGGCGAGTTCCTGGAGGGCCCCTTGAGAAGCGTCACGTACGACGGGAGGCTCTTCGCGGTGCCGTGGTTCACGGACGCCGGAGTTCTCTATTACAGAAGCGACCTGCTCTCCGAGGCCGGAGTGGACGTTCCAGAGACGTGGGAGGACTTCGAGGCCGCCTGCAGGAATGTCGCGAAGCCTCGGGGCATGGACGGGTTCGTGTGGCAGGGCGCCCGCTACGAGGGCCTCGTGTGCGACTTCCTCGAGTTCCTGTGGGGCACCGGGGGCACGCTCGAACCCGGCGCCCTTGCGTCAGACCCGGATGGGGCGAAGCGTTCCGTGGCGAGGGCGCTCCGGCTCATGCGCTCGTTCATCGACGATGGGATCACGCCCGAGAGCGTGCTCACCTACAAGGAAGAGGACTCGCGCCGCGTGTTCACGGAGGGCCAGGCGCTCTTCCTTCGCAACTGGCCGTACGCATGGAGCATGGCGGAAGGCCCCGAGTCCAAGGTCAAGGGGTCCGTGGGCATAGCGACGCTCCCCCACGCCGAAGGACAGACGTCGTACTCCACGATCGGAGGATGGAACGTCGCCGTATCCGCCTACACGGACCACCCGGACGAAGCCCTCGACTTCCTCCGGTTCATAACAGGCGAGAAGTCGCTCAAGGAACGGGCGATCGCAGGCGCCTACCTGCCCACGAGGAAGAGCACCTACGAGGACGCGGACGTACTGGCCGCGAATCCGCATTTCGCGCGGTTCTTCGAGGTCTTCAAGAACACGAGGAACCGACCCCGTTCGCCCGAGTATCCGAGGGCGTCTGACGTCATCCAGGAGCAGACGCACGCTGCGCTCTCCGGAGAGACGGACGTCGACAGGGCCGCGGCGGCGATCGTGAGCGAGCTGGCCAAGATCCTGGCCGACTAGCGTTCCCCGGGACGGGGGCAGGATGAACAGAAGACAGAACGCGAGGCTCGCCTTCTGGTTGCTCGCGCCCGCGGTCGCGTTCGCGCTTGTCGTAGGCGCTTTCCCCGTCGTCAGTCAGTTCGTCCTGTCGTTTGCGAAGTTCAACCTCAAGTTCGTCCAGGAGAGAGGTTTCGTCGGCCTCGGCAACTTCGCGAAGCTGGCGGGTGATGCCGTCTTCTGGCGGGACCTGTGGCACACGGCGTACTTCACGGTCGCCTCGGTCGGCCTCGAGCTGGTTCTGGGACTGACCACGGCACTTCTGCTCAACAAGATCCGCTTCGGAAGGACAGCGGCCACGTCGTCGGTAATGATGCCGTGGGCCCTGCCAACGGTCGTCGCCGCCACGATGTGGTCGCTGATCCTGAATGACCGCATCGGCCTGGTCAACTCCCTCCTCTCCAGAGCGGGTCTCATCCACGAGCCCGTGGTCTGGCTGGGTCCCGGACTCGCCATGCTGTCGGTGATACTCGCCGACGTGTGGAAGACGACGCCGTTCGTCACCATCATCCTGCTCGCGGGCCTGAAGTCGATACCGCGCCACTACTACGAGGCGGCGGCGCTAGACGGTGCGGGCAAGTGGCAGTCCTTCACCGCCGTGACGCTCCCTCTCCTGCGCCCGTTCATCGCCGTGGCGCTTCTGTTCAGGGTGATGGACGCCTTCAGGATCTTCGACCTCATATGGATACTGACGGGCGGGGCCTCGGGAACCGAGACGGTATCCATCTACATATACAAGACGCTCTTCCGGTACGCCGACCTGGGCTACGGGTCGGCGATGACGGTCGCGCTGTTCGGGATCGTGTTCGTGCTGAGCCTTGCGCTCGTCAGGTTCATGAGGGTCGCCGCGGAGACGCGATAGGGAGACGGTGTCGTGAGTCCAAGGGCACTGCGTGGCAGCGGGACATGGGCGCTCAGAGCGCTCGTGGTCGTTGTGTGCCTGGTGCCGCTCTACTGGATAGCAAACGTGAGTTTCTCCGTGCCCGCGGCTCTGTACAAGACGCCTCTGGACTACTTCCCGTCGCCACCGACGCTCGACAACTTCAAGGCGGTCTTCGACGTCAACCAGTTCCCGCGCAACGTGGCCAACAGCTTCATCGTTGCCTCGCTGACGACGCTCCTCACGCTGGCGCTCGGCGCGCCGGCGGCCTACGCGCTCTCGCGACTCAAGGTCCGTTGGAAGAACGCGATACTGGCTCTCTTCCTGGGGATCGCGATCTTCCCGGCCATAGGCATGGTCGGCCCGCTGTACGTGGCGATGGCCAAGCTGGGGATAATCAACCACTACCCAGCGCTCGTGATCCCGTACACACTGCTGACGCTGCCCCTGGCCGTCTGGATACTCACTCAGTTCTTCTCGACCTTACCGGACAGCCTCGAGGACGCGGCACTGATCGACGGATGCACGCCCATACAGGCCTTCGCGCGGGTGATACTCCCACTCTCGGCCCCGGGCCTCTTCACGTCCGCCATCCTCATATTCATCTGGGCGTGGAACGAGTTCCTGTTCGCGCTGATCATGACATCGACGCCGGAGTCGAGGACCGTGCCGGTCGCGCTCGCGCTCTTCGCGGGGCTTCACGAGCTTCCGTGGGCAACAATCGCGGCGGCGACGGTAATAAGCGTCCTGCCGGTGGTCGTTCTCGTGATGCTCTTCCAGAGAAGGATCGTGGAGGGACTGACCAGCGGCGTCGAGAAGTGAGGGACTTCAGTCTCCGTTCATCCAGTCAAGGGGGAAGTCCGGCGCGGTCTTGCGCGGCATTGACCCGGCCCCCGGACCGCGCTAACATTGTGCGTTCGCGAACTTGTCGACCCCGAAACCGTACCGGAAGCAGGCATGATGCTCTCGAGCGGATCCATCTGTCTCCTGTTGGTTCTGCTATCAGCTCCCGCCTCGGCCGCCGAGACGGCGTTCGTCTGGCCGGACGGGAGCGGCGACTACCCCACCATCTCGGCGGCCGTTCAGGCGATGCCCGAAAGCGGCACCGTCTATCTGCTCCCAGGCACCTACAGTGGCCCCGGAAACCGCGACGTCCCGCTTTCGGGCAAGAACGTATCGCTGAGGGCGTTCGGCGGCTCGGTGGTCATCGACTGCCAGGGGCAGGGACGCGCCCTGGTTCTCGGCGAGGGCGTCGATTCGTCCACCATCATTGAGGGGCTCGAGTTCCGGAACGGAGTGGCGGCACCGGGCTTCGGCGGAGGGGCCGTGAGCTGCACGAACGCCGGGCCCACACTGACCGGCTGCGTGTTCACTGGGAACTCGGCTACGTATGGTGGTGCGCTGAGGACGACCGGAGAACCTGCGCCCGTGGTCGTGGGCTGCCGATTCACACAGAACACCGCTGTCTACGGAGGCGCACTGGACGCCTCGAGCGTCGAGATCACCATCCAGAGCACGACGATGGCTGAGAACAGCGCGAGCTTCGGTGGAGCGATGACGCTGACCGACTGCCTGTCCGACATAGTGAGATGCACGCTGTGCCGCAATACCGCCGCGTCGGGCGCGGCCCTCAGGCTTGATGGCAGCGAGGCCGTGATCGACCGCTGCATCATCGCATACAATCTTCAGAACGAGGCGGTCGTCGGAGAAGAGAACTCCGAGACGTCGTACTCGTGCTTGTTCGCCAACGCCGACGGCGACCAGGTGGACGGAGCCGCTCACGACAACAACGTTGGCGACCCGCGAATGTGCTCCGTCGAGACCGGTGACTATCATCTCTGTCTCAACTCCTACTGCCTCCCCGCCAACAACCCGTGGGGCTACCACATCGGCCACGAGGCACAGGGCTGCGGCGACTGCGAGACCCTCGTGAAGCCCGCCTCCTGGGGCACGATCAAAGCGCTGTACCGCTGACCGCCATCTCGCCGGGCCCACCCACCACCGCGCGCTCTCTCGCTTCGAGCGAGTGCGCCGCGCTCTCATCCTCAGCTACTGGCTCGATTCTCGCTACTCCGTGCGGATAACCGTGGCTTCTGTTGTTCGAACCGATAGGCGCCAAGTTGTGTGAAGTTGTCCAGTACTGAGAAGTCGCTTGACAACTGTCATGCTCACACTTAGACTGCACGCAACTTGAGCCCGGGAGTGCCCATGTTCTGCGCTGCATTGCGCAAGACAGTCGGACAGTCGTATCGTTTGCTCGCGCGCCGCCTCTGGCGTGTGGTTCTGTGCATTCTTATCCTGTCCTTCCCCGCAGCCCCGGCGCTCTCCGACTCAGCCACTGACTCCGACGTCACGGCCCACCTGCTCATAGGCATGAAGCCGAACCAGGGCTTCGAGGTCACCTGCGAGGACTCGGTCATCTTCCAGAGCCCCGTGGTCGCCGACGAGCTGGGCATTCTCGAGTTCGACGTGGAGGGCCGCTTCGGGCCTCCCCCCACCACGGTCTACATCAGAGTGCCGGGTCCGCCACAGATAGCCGGCCAGCACATGTCGTCGGTCGCCGACACGACCGCCGTTGCGAGCTGGCTCACGGACCGGCCGGCCACCTCACTCGTCGAGTACGGCACTACGCAGTCCTACGGGAAGTCCACGCCGGAGCATCAGGCGCTGTTGGTGACACACAACGTCGTACTGGAGGACCTGTCGCCCGAGACGATCTACCACTGCCGCGTCATCTCCAGGGACGCGTTCGGCAACGTCACTACCGGATCCGATCAGTCGTTCCTGACCACGGCGCTCGCGCCCGCGATGTCGCACGTGTCGGTGCTGGACGTTACCGAGACGTCGTTCGCGGTCGAGTGGACGACCAACAGGCCATGCAACTCGTCGGTGGAATATGGAACGACCGATGGATACGGACAGGCGACGACGCCCACGAGCGTGCTGACGACTGAACACCAGGTGATCGTACCCGGTCTGGATCCCGGTTCCGAATATCATGCGAGGGCCATCAGCACTGACGAGTTCGGTCGGACGGTACTCTCGGTGGATCGGGTCGTCACGACCGCCGGGGGACAGCTGTCTCTCTATGACCTCGCGGTGAGCGACACGGCGTCCGCCCGCGCAACCGTCACATGGATGACCACAAGTCCCGCATCATCCTGGGTCATCTACGGTTCGGGGTCCCTCTGTGACGAGCAGTGTGGCTGCGACGAGTTCGTGACCGGACACTCTGTGACACTGGCGGGGTTGGACTCGAACACGCTCTACAAGTTCTTCGTCCTCTCCAGGGATGCGAGCGGCACCACTGTCCACTCCGAGGAGTACTTCTTCAGCACGGGCTGCATGCCTCTCGAGATCGCCGGACCGCACGTGGCCGGCACGACGCAGACGACGGTGACGGTGTCCTGGACGACGAGCAGGCCGTCCGACGGGCTGGTCGAATACGGCGAGGACGAATCGTACGGACAGACCGTCTCGGGGGACACGACGATGTCGATCGGACACCAGGTGATGCTCGAGGATCTGGACCCCGGCGTCGAGTATCACCTGCGCGCCGTCAGCACGGACGAGTTCGGTTGCACGGCCGTGTCCGAGGACCTGGCGGTTCAGACGGACCCGCCGGGGCTTTCGATCTTCGCAGTCACCGTGCCGGAGACCACCGCGATCTCGGCGACGCTCGGGTGGCAAACGACGAACGCCTCGTTCTCTCACGTGGAGTACGGTCCTACGGAGTCCTACGGCTTCGCTACCGACGAGAGCCCGTTCGCACTGACGGAACACGCGGTCGTTCTCGGCGACCTGCTGCCCAGGACGCAGTACCACTTCCGGGTGCACGCTACAGACATCTTCGGCCAGGAAGCGATCTCGGGAGACTCTACGCTGACAACACCCAGCCAGGATGGTCCGTGTGGCCTTCTGGTCTATGGTGTCGTGGCCAGCCAGATAGGCCCGACCTTCGCGTCGGTCTGCTGGCAGACCAACGCAATCGCCACGTCGGCCGTGCACTACGGTGTCACGCTGGCCTGCGGGCTTTCGGTGTCGGACGCGGAGCTGACGAAGACGCACTGCCTCGTTCTGGCGGGCCTCGCTCCCGGCACCCGATACTACTACCATGTCGCCTCCAGCGACGGAGGCAGCCTCGAGGCGGAGTCGCAGATCTACAGCTTCAGGACCCCGGCCAGCGATGTCGTGCCGCCGGGCTCGCCATCCGGGCTGGCAGCGTCATCGTGCCAGGGCGGCGTCAGGCTCCTGTGGAGCGCGAGCCAGGAGTACGACCTCGAGGGATACCGCCTCTACAGAAGGTCAGAGGGAGATCGGGGATTCGACATGGTGGCCGAGCTTCCGAGCGGGCAGACGTCGTACGTTGACCTGCACCTGCTGGACAGGTGGACCTACGAGTATGCGATGACCGCCTTCGATGAAAGCGGGAACGAGAGCAACCTCTCCCTCGCCGTCGCCGCGACCGCCGGGATTGGAGACTACGCCCAGGTCTGGGTCTACCCGAACCCTGCCACACAGAAGATCACCACTGTCAGCTTCACCTCCTCGGCCGGCGGCCCGTACACGATATCGATATACGACGCCCGGGGTCGACTCGTGAGGACCCTCAACCGGGGCAACGCGTCCGGGCGAGTGTCGTCAGAGCAGTGGGACACGAGGGACAACACTGGCTTCCCGGTTCCCAGCGGCACATACTTCTGCGTCGTGTCTCTCCCCGGCGAGACCATCCGCTCGAAGATCATGGTCATCCGCTGAAACGACCTTCCTTGCGACTAGACCGCCCATAGCCAGCACTGAGTACTCGCGGCTGACCGCGACCTGGTACGACCGGCCGCAGCCCGGTGCCCTTCTAGACCGATGCACTACGCGCGTGTCTAGTCAAGCGTGTGCGGTAGGCCGCCGGGAGCCGATCTACCCTGGCCTCGGAGGCCGCGTGCCCACGAAAGACTTGTCATCTTGACGCCAACTCACTAGACTGGTAGTGAAGCGCTTTCCCCCCTTCAGGAATCCCCCCGTGGAGGACCACGATAATGGCACGACTGGCGATCGCTGTCGGCGTCATGGCCATTGCGGTTGCGGCTCCGGCAGCCACCATTCGCGTTGACGCGGGTGGAGGGGGAGACTACTACGCGATCCAGGAAGGCATAGACGCCTCGAGCAGCGGTGACACCGTACTCGTGGCGGCCGGCACGTACACCGGCGTCATGAACCGTGGGCTCGACTTCGGGGGCCGGCAGATCAGCGTGATCGGAGAGAGCGGAAGGGACGTCACCATCATAGACTGCCAGTTCCAGGACCGCGGGTTCATCTTCGACACGGGCGAGACGCCGGCGTCCGTTTTGGAAGGCGTCACCGTCAGGAACGGCGTCGGCGCGAACGGGGGCGCCGTCTGGATTGTCGGCTCCCGGCCCACGGTCCAGTACTGCGCGTTCGAGAACTGCTCCGCTGGGTACGGCGGCGCGTTCTACCTCGGCCACCAGGCCTCCCCCTACATCGAGTACTGCGAGTTCGACGGCAATTCCGCGAGCGACTACGGCGGGGCGATCTATACCTACATAGCCTTCCCCTACATCCTCGAGTGCGACTTCACGAACAACACGGCCGGTATCAGCGGAGGGGCGATCTCCTGCAAGACCTGGACGGTCACCAGCATCCTAGACTGCAGGTTCACCGGGAATGAGGCCCACGACGGGGGCTGCATCTACGTCGGCACACTCTTCGGCCAAGGCGACGATGACCTGGCAACAAGCTACATTGGGTTCAACTGGTTCGCGGACAACACTGCGGTGCGTGGAGGCGCCATCTTCGTGCAGAGCTTCTCGTGGGTCAACGTCCACTGGTGCACGTTCGTGCGGAACTCGGCCGATCAGGGCGGGGCCGTCTTCTGTCAGACCGAGGCAGACGGTGCTACCATACTGCAGAACTGCAGCATGCTGTTCAACCGCGCCGCCTACGGCGGTGGAGTATGCTCCGCGGGCAGCTCATCGTACAACGAGCTCACGGTCGAGCGGTGCCTGATCGCGTTCAGCACGGAGGGGAATTCGGTCCACCGGCTGGACTTCTCCCCGGTCACGACCGACCTCAGCCTGGCCTTCGGGAACGAGGGCGGAGACATCCTGTATGGCTCGAGAAACCTGTACGAGGACCCGCTCCTTTGCGACGTCTACACGGACGACTACAACCTGTGTGAGAACTCGCCGTGCAGAAGCGCGAACAACGAGTGGGGATTCCTCATCGGGTCGTACAGGCAGATATGCGACGCCTGCACCTCGCCGGTGAAGAGGACTTCCTGGGGAGCCATCAAGGCGATGTACCGGTAGCCGCCGACAAGGGGACGCGCCGGCGGCTCAGATCGAGAACCAGTAGGTGAGCTTCGCGAGCAGCACGTTCTCGGGCTCGCTGTCGAACAGGTCGCGCGCGTTCAGGCTTGCGTCGAATCGTTCGGTCGCCCCCCGCTCCTCCCAGATGTCCCTGCCCTGCTTCCACACGAGGTAGAATGTGCTGCCCGGGGCGTACTGCCACCGAAGGACGGCGTTCACGTTTACGGACCCGTACTTGAAGTCGTAATCGGAGACGCGCTCCGGATCGAAGCCGGCGATCCCGTCGGCCGGGTCGAACTCGTAGCCAGCCGGTTCGGACAGCTGGCGCGGATTCTCGAACGTGGCGGTGGTCAGATAGGGTTGCGCGTAGAGCTGCAGCGAGAGGTCGCGCGTGAACAACACGTCGGCCCTCAGAGTGGAGTCGATGGTCTCGCGGTCCATGGTGGCGAACACGTAGCTCACGCCACCGATGCCGCCACCGGCATTCCCGAAGTTGTCGATATGCTGGGCGTCTGCGTGGTGGCGCTCGTACCCGAGGCTCATGCTCAGCGTGACGGCGTCGGTCGCCGTCCAGTCAGTCCTGAGCTCTACCTCATAGGCCTCTCCTCCGCGGACGTTCGTGCTGTAGTTGCCCTCCAGCTCCACGTGGACCGGCTTCCTCCAATCGCTCCCCACGCCCCACCAGGTCCATACCGAGTTAGGGTTCTCCATGAGAGGCCCCTGCGCACCGTCGTAGGTTCTTGTCTCATACTTGTCGACGCCGTCGAAGTCTCCGCCACCACCCAACCAGAACGCCCAGAAGCTCCTCAGCTGCCAGAACGAGTTCGCCTCGACGACGAGAGCGGACGGTAGCCCTCGCCCATACGACCACACCTTCTCTCCGGTGTCTCTGTCGTACCCCGCCGCACCTGCGTACAACCAGCCTTTGGAAACGTTGAGCTCGACGTTGCCCTCACTGAACGGACCCGAGCCGTTCCGCGGGTTGTACTCGTACCTCACCCACGCTCCGGCTCCGATCTCGTCCGGCGCGCTCAGGAAGCCGACGTCGTTCAGGTCGAGCTTGTCGGTCTCCCAAGTGCCCCACAGGCCGGTCTGGAAGGTGCCCCCACGCTTCCTCAGATTGAGCGATCCTCCGGTACCGTAGGAGGTCCCGGCCGAGAGCGACGGGGCGGAAGCGGATGGCGCGTGATCCACCGCCGAGCCTACGACCGAACCCTGAACGTTGAGCGTGCGGTCTCTGAAGTTGAGTTCGAAGTCCGCCCCGCTCGTCAACGCGTCCCGTGACAGGTAGTCACCGAAGCTGTCGCGGTCGGCCGACCTCAGAACGGCGGTCTGCATGACCGCGACGCGGTGGTTTCCCTCGTTGAACTCCTTCCCCAGACGGCCGACCAGATACTGCGTCGTCTGCCGGCCACCGTTCCAGAACTGGTGAGCCCGACCATCGTCCGTCACGTCCGTCACGGCGTAGAGCGCCGCCAGGGAGTAGCCTTCGGACGTCTTGCCGGTGAGCTTTCCGGCTGCCCTGATCCTCGAGTTCTCCTCGCCGGTACCTATCCGGCGCGAGTAGAACATGTTGAAGTTCGGATGGCTGAAGAAGCGGTTGCCCTCGACGAAGAAGGGTCGCTTCTCTTCATAGTATGTCTCGAACGGCGACAGGCTCAGAAGCGCAGGGTCTGCCTCGACCTGCCCGAAATCCGGCTGGAACGCCGCGTTCAGCGTCAGGTCAGCCGTCACGCCGTACTTGAGATCTAGCCCGAAGTTCTGGTACTGGTCCAGCTCGTCCTCGTCATCCGGTGCCGACGGGTCGGTCGTGCGGGTGACCACGTATGGGAGCAGTTCGAGCAGGCGGGGAGCGCGGACTCCTGACAGACCCGTGACCTCACCGAATCTGCTCACGAAGCCGGTCACGTCGCGGTCCCAGCTGGCCCACGATGTGTCCTCCCCAAGGTCGAACATGAACCTGTACAGCTGGCAACCCCAAGTCATGTCGTCGGCCGGGCGGTAGCGGACGCTCGAGAACGGGATCCTCATCTCCGCGTACCAGCCTTCGTCGTCCACCGACGTCTCGGCCTCCCAGACGGAATCCCAGTTTCCGTCCATGTAGTTGCCGTCGTCGCTCACGTAGCGGTCGCCCTGCACGCCCTCGACATTGAGACGGAAATTGTAGCCGGTCGTGTTGTCACCGTGCGTGTCGAGATAGAGACTGATCATATCGGAGTTCGAGATGTGGTCCCTTCTGCAGAGCTGGCTCCTCACCTGACACTCACCGTTCCGCAGGCACGCGACCCCGAAGTAGACGGCGTCGTCGTCATACACGACCCTGAAGATAGTCTCCCCGCTGGCCGGCTCCCCCCGCGTGGGATCCCAGGTGCGGAAGCCGTAAGCGGGCTCGGCTCTCTCCCAGAAGCTCTCGTCGAGCCTGCCGTCCAGCACGACGCGTTCGCCCTCCAGCCTGAGGGCTCGCACCGACGGCGTCCCTGCAGAGCGGCCGTCCGACGGCGAGGAGCCCGGCGGCGGGCATGATTCAATCGTGAAGCCGGGGTATCCGGCCGCAGCGGGCAAGGAGAGAAGGACCGCGGACGCTGCTCCGCAGCACAGAAGGACGAACGAGCTTCGCAATGAGCCTCCCTGATCGGTGGTTTCGCCGGGTTTGACACGAGCCTGCACTGTGGGGTTGCGTGTGAGTGGTGGATGCTGTGCGCTGCGATGCCGGGGATCAGTGTGCCGCGTCCTCGGCCAGGTCGTACTGGAAGTTGACGAACGTCATGATCCCGCGCTCCCAGGTGGGCAGATGCAGCTTTTCGTTTGGCCCGTGGACCCGGTCATCGGGCAGTGAGAAACCTGTCAGAACAGAGTCGACACCCAGTATCTCCTGCATCTGTCCGACGGCCGCAATGCTGCCACCGCTCCGGTGGAAGACCGGAGGTCTCCCCCAGACGGTCTCGAGTGACTTGGCCAGCGCCTTGACACCGGGCGACTGGCGGTCGGTGATGGAGGCCGGGAACCCCTCGCAGTTCTCGAGGCTCCAGGAAACGGTCTTCGGGGCGTGAGCCTCCAGATGCTCGATGAGCTGCGCGCGCACCTCTTCGGGAGTCTGGTCCGGCACCATGCGCACCGTGAGAATGGCCGTCGCGTCTGTGGGGATGGCCGCCTTGGGACTTCCGCCCTCCATGCATATGATGTCGAGGGCCGGCCGCGCGCCCGCCCTCTCCACGGGCGCGTACTTCTTGTCGCCCCAGAGCTCAGGTGCGCCCGACTGCTTGAGGTACTCGCCCTCGCCCAGGGGGAGCTCCGCCATCTCCGCCCGCTCCTGCGCCGACAGCGCCCGGACGCTGTCGTAGAACCGAGGCAGCACGACCGTGCCGTCCGGACGGTGCAGACCGGCAACGATGTCGCAGAGCGCGTGGATCGGATTGTGTACGACTCCGCCGTAGCCTCCCGAGTGCAGGTCACGCGCCGGGCCGCTGACCTTGAGGCGGCAGACGAACATCCCTCGGAGCCCATAGAAGATCGTCGGAAGGTCGACGCCGAGAATGCCGACGTCGGGATTCAGTACGAGGTCACAGGCCAGCATGTCCTTGTGCTTCCGCAGGAAGTTGGGAAGATGGATCGAGCCCACCTCTTCCTCGCCTTCGATGAGGAACTTCACGTTGACCGGCAGCGAACCCGACCGAGCGACGGCCTCGACCGCCGCCACGCAGGCCATGATCATCCCCTTGTTGTCTGAGGCCCCGCGCGCGTACAGCTCGTCGCCGCGCACCGTCGGGTCGTACGGATCGTTGTCCCAGTCGTTGAGAGGCGCAGCCGATTGGACGTCGTAATGCCCGTAGAACATCACGGTGGGTGCGCCCGGTCGACCTCCGGCCTCACCGAAGACGACCGGATTCCCCTCCGACCTCATGACCTCGCATCTCTCGAGTGGTATCTGCGAGAGCCTCTCGCGAATCCACTCAGCCGCCCGTTCGATGTTCTTCTGGTCGGCCGGCCGCTGAGAGACGGACGGAATGCTGAGGAACTCAACGAGCTGCGCAAGCGTCGCGTCGCGGTTTCGGCGCGCGTACTCAAGCGCCTTCGCCCTTTCGCCCTGCATGCTTCCTCCTGTGCGGCGCTGCGGCGCCGCCGCCGTGTGGCCCGTCTCTGCGAGGCCGGCCTACAGACAGCCTCCGGGCGTCAGTCCCCCTCGGTAAGCCAACCGACCGGGAAATCCGGCTCCAGCCTCACCATGTCGAACACCGAGGCGATGAACTCGTTGTCGGCACCCGCGTGCGCCGGATTGACGAACTCCCAGACTATCTCATGACCGGGCGTGACCTCGAAGGCACGGCCCGCGTCCGTCTCCGTGATCAGTGTGTTGCCGTTCGAGAGCCTCTGGTTGGAACCGCACTCCCTCGAGTAGAAGTCCTTCGGGTTCGCCGCATGGTACTCCCACACGATGGCGAGCGTCGCCGGATCGAATTCGACCACCCTGGACACGCCGCCGTAGCCCCGGTTGTCAAAGATAAGGATGTCCCCGTTCTCAAGTATGGTCGGCTGGTGCGGTTTGCTCCATGGAGCTCTGGCGGCCCACGTCACGCTCTCCGTGTCCATGTCGACCACCGCCACTACGTCGAGTTCTCTCACGCAGACGAGCACGTTGCCCTTCTCGAAGCCGGCGAGCTTCCCTTCGAGCCTGTCGTCCAGCACCTCGATCGTGTTCGTGTGAAAGATGTCTCCCGACTCCTTCATTGTGTCCAGGTACTGCTCGAAGCGCGGGTGACGGAACGCGTCCAGGAGCGGGACCCTCTGCAGCTCGTGACCGTCCGCGTCCAGAACGACTATGTAGTCTTCCAGAACCGGAAGCTCCTCGTTGACGGTCGGGTTTATGTGTGCTTCACGGACGAGCGTGAAGATCCTGCCGTCGGCGAGCACGTCCAGGTCGTGGTGCGCTCCGTCCAGATAGGCCCAGATCAGGTTGGAGTCCTTGTCAATCTTGATGAGACCCATTCCGTCGAACACGGCCAGCACGTCGCCATTCCCGAAGAGATAGGCGCGCCTCCAGAATCCTGCTCCCTTCGTAGACGTCGGCAGTTCCTCCATTGGGCCGGTCTTCCACGCGTCGATGAAGTCGTACCGCCACTCGTGCAGCACATTGCCGTCCATGTCCATGAGCCTGGCGCCTGGGGCGTCGCCGGACGTGTAGAAATTGTAGCCCGCGTACGCGCGCGACTTGTCGTGCTTCGTGATTCCCACGTTCTGAGGCGGCGCCTGCGACCCGGTCAGATAGCCTATCGACTTGAGTCGCTCGATCTCCTGCGCCTGCTCCTCAGTGAGATCGGTCTGCTCTGTCGGATGCCAGCGGCCGCCGGGGTGCAGCCACTCCTCCCCCGGCGTGACGGTTGCGTGCTCGTCCCTGTCCCGCGTTCCCCGGTCGCACGCCGCGGGAAGCACGGCGAAGAGGGCGAGCAGCACGGTCACTGCAGAGGCGGTCATGACTCTGGATGGCATTGCTCATAGCTCCGGACGGGTCCTCGGTGGCCGACGCCGCCGCCAGGCTCAGAGGGGCCCCCGCGGCGGCTCGGATGACAATCTACCAGAGGGCGCGTCCTCAATCAAGAAGACGGTCGTGCGGGATACTAGTGCGGGATCACTTCAGAAGGAGCATCTTCCGGACGTCGTCGAAGCCCTCGGCGCTCATTCGGCAGTAGTAGACGCCCGATGCGACTCGGCGGCCCGCGTCGTCGCGGCCGTCCCAGAGAATGCGGTGGACGCCGGGACCCTCGAACGAATCCAACAGCGCTCGGACGCGGCGGCCCGATGAGTCGTATACGAGCATGTCCACGCGGCCGCCGGTCGCAGGCACCAGGTAGGTGATCTCCGTGACCGGATTGAAGGGGTTCGGGGAGTTCTGACAGAGGGAGTACGCGGACGACGCGACCGGGGCTTCGGGAACGCCCGTGTCGTCCGTGTACCAGGTCAGCTCGAGCGAAGTGCAGGAGGGCGACGCGAGAGCGCGGTCGAAGTGGAGAGACGCGCGCCACACGAGCGATGTGCCGGGTTCCACGAATTCGTACTCCCCGCCGTCCGGCTGCACGTGTATCCAGTGGGAGCCTCCGTCGGCGCTCACCTCCCACTGCACAGAGTCCGTCTGGACCGCGACCAACTCGACGCTGACGATGTCCGATCCGGTCCGATCGATCGGAAGCGACCCGCATACGTTCTTGGCAAGGTCGAACGCACGCTGGAAGACCTGGACCATCTTGAGCCCGGCGAAATTGTCAGCGACCAGCAGGAAGTCGCCGTTCAAAGCCAGCCCGTAGGCCCAGTCTTCCGTGCCGATGCCGCCCGCGCCGACCGGCGCCAGGGGGTTCGTGATGTCGACCACGGAGACGCCGGAGAACCCCAGGCTCAGAAACGCCCTGTCGCCGCTTATGACGACGTCGTCTCCTCCCGACGAGCCGTAGCCTCCCCTGTATGTCGGGTCCGTGGGATCGGTCACATCGACCACGAGAAGGCCGCTGCCGGCGTCAGCGACGTAGAGGTAGTCGCCGTCGATGGATACGCCACGGGCATCGTACGGCACCCCACAGGCACTGGCGATCGATGGCGAGTATGGGTTGCTGACGTCGATCACCTGGACGCCCGAGAGCCGGTCGCCGACGTAGAGGTAGTCTCCGCTCACCGACAGCGCGTACGCGGTCCCCGGGGTGTTGACCGAAGACGACAACCTGGGGTCGTGAGGGTCGCTGACGTCAATGACCTCGACGCCCGAGTTCCCATCGGCCACGTAGGCGAAGTTCCCGTCCACAACAACATCGTAGGCGAAGCCGGGAGTATCCTTCGTGGCGATGAGCTGCGGCGACCTCGGATCGCTGACGTTCACCACCTGCAGGCCGAACCCGGCGTTGGCCACGTAGGCAATGTCTCCGTCCACGGCCACTCCGTAGGCGCGGCCCGGCAGGGAGAGGCTCGCCGCTATGTAGGGTGCCGCCGGATCCTCCAGATCCACGACCTGCAGCCCCGACTGCTGGTCTCCCACGAACGCATAGCTGCCACTCGCGGCCACATCGAACGCCGCGTTGGGCGTGTCGATCTCACTCAGAGGATACAAGGGTATCTCGGATGCCACGCCCACAACTTGCAGGCCGTAGGCAGAGTCCGCGACGAACGCGTACCTGCCCCAGATGGTCAGATCAACCGCCCACGGCGGCAAGGACACCGAGTCCAGTGGAAGCGGGTTCGTAGGATCGCCGAGATCGTAGGAGCGCATCCCGGCCATCGCATCTGCCACGTAGCCGCGCTCACCGTCAACCACCACGTTGTACGGGTAACCCAACGACGCGTCGCGGCCGACTAGCAACGGTCTCGACGGGTCCCTGATGTCGACGACGTCCAGGAAGCAATCGGGATTCGGCCAGTTGGAAACAAAGCCCACCACGTAGGCGAGGTCGCCGCGTACCGCCACTCCGTAAGCCTCTTGCGGCGTCGCGTACGTGGCGATGAGCGACGGGGCGTAGGGGTTCTCGACGTCCACGACCCGGAGTCCCGACGAGCGATCGGCAACGAACACGCAGTCGCCCGCTACGTCCAGCGCGTACGCCTCGTCGCAATCAGGAACCATGCTCAGGATCTCCGGGGCCGACGGATCGGTCACGTCGACGACCGTCAGGCCGGCGCCGTAGTCCGCCACGTAGGCCAGGTTGCCTCGAACCAGAACGTCGCGCGGCTGTCCGTAGGTGGCCACCTGTCCGATCACCGCAGGGGCCTCGGGGTCACTCACGTCGATCGCCACGAGCCCGAGCGACAGGTCCGCCAGGTACGCGACGTCTCCGCACACGTCGATCGCGAACGTCTGTCCACCGGTGGAGACGCTCCCCACCAGGACCGGCGTGCTAGGTGTCGAGATGTCGGCGACCTGCATGCCGGACAGGCCGTCAGCGATGTACGCGTGGTCTCCCTCGACAGCGACGTCCTGCACCGTGCCGGGCGTATCGCATGTGCCCTCGATGGTGGAGCGGAATGGCCTCAGGCGTATCTCGCCGGCAACCGTGTCCCACACGGCCGTCGTGTATTGGCCGTCACACAACGCCTTGGTGTAGAAATCCTCCACATGGCCGTAGACGCCGGCGTGCGAGACGCCGACGAGCAGGGCCATGCCAAGGGTTGTCAGAAGCGCGGCACGAAGCACGACTCTCCTCCGGAGCGTTCCTTTCAGCGGCGGCGCAGAAGGTGGGATCGGCGGACGACACAGCCACGCGATGAGAGTAGCACAGAGAGAGGAGAAAGTCAAGAATACCGCAGAGCCGTCACGGCGAGTACGAGGACGGTCTACCCCGCTTGACGAAGCGCTCCGGCCGTGATACTCGTTGCTCCATCGAACCAGCTCGGCATGAGGAGAACCGCAGGATGACACGCACCAGAAGCCGGCGCAGGCCGGACCCCGGTTCGCACACTCCGTCGCTCAGAGCCGGTGATGGGAAAACGGAACAACGGCGAGCCCTCCTGTGGATGTTCCTGATCGCGGCCGTGGCCATCGCGGTCCGCTTGGCTTACATCGTGGAGGTGCACGGCAATCCCCTACAGATGGTGGCTACGGCCGACCCGCGAATCTACGATCTCAGGGCGCTCCAGATAGCAGCCGGCGACTGGATCCCGAGAGAGGTGTTCTTCCACTCGAGCCCCCTCTACCCGTACATCCTCGCGGGCATCTACTTCATCTTCGGCCACAGCTATGTCGCCGTCAGGCTCATACAGTCGGCCGTGGGGGTCGCGACCTGCCTCGTCCTGTTCTCCCTGGCACGTGGCCTGTTCGGACTTCGTGAGGCCGTGGCGGCCGGCCTGTTATCGGCTCTGTACGTTGCCTTCGTGTTCTTCGACTCAGAGCTGCTCATGATCACCTTCGTCCTGCTCTTCTCGGTGACCGCCCTCTACCTGCTGATGAAGAAGGTGCGCGGGCCTGGATCGGTCTTCGCAGCGGGACTCCTGATCGGTCTCGCGGCACTGGGCAAGCCCAACATACTGCTGTTCGTGCCGGTCGTCCTCGTCTGGTTCTGGTGGTCGACCCGGGCGTCGGCGGGGAGCCTCGCGGCCCGCATGCTTCTCTTCGCCGCGGGCGCCGCGCTTGCCATCGCTCCGTTCACCATCAGCAACTACGCGGTCTCAGGAGATCTCGTCCTGACCACCAGCAACGGGGGCATCAACTTCTTCATCGGCAACAACGAGAACGCTGACGGCACGTTCCTGGTCGATCAGTCCATGCGCACCGACCTGTACGGCGGATCCAAGCTGTGGGCGGAGCGGGAGGTCGGACGAGAGCTCAGCCCGGCCGAGGTGTCGTCGTACTGGCTGGGCGAGGGACTCCGCTACGCGAGAGAGCACCCCGCGCGCGAGCTGTGGCTGCTCGGTCGCAAGCTTCTGCTCTTCTGGAACGCGTACGAGATCCCCAACCATTACGACATCAACTTCTTCAAGACGTTCTCGCGCGTTCTCCGCTTCGACCCGTTTCTCTTCGCGTGGATAATCCCGTTCGGATTCCTCGGGATATACGTCTCCAGGCGCCGGTGGAGGGAGTTCTTGCCGCTCTACCTCTTCGTCGGGGTGTACATGGCGTCGCTCGTACCCTTCTTCACCACATCCAGGTACAGGCTCCCGGCCGTCCCGATCATGCTCGTCTTCGCCGCGCACGGCATCTGGTGGATCGTCCGCCGCATCGCGGCGCGAGAGCGGCACGGCTGGACGGGCGCCGCCGTCGTGCTCGTGGCGTCGGCCTCCGTCGTCAATCTTCCGCTGGTCGACTTCACGCTCGGCCCGTCGTATGCGGTTCTGGGCGGTGTCTACCGCGACATGGGAGAACACGAGAAGGCGGTCGAGCAGTTCAAGCTGGCCGTACGTGAGAGCCCCGGCTACGACCTGGCCTATTCGAACCTGGCCTCGGAGCTGGGACGCCTCGGCAGATACGATGAGGCGGAGAGGGCCCTCTCTGAAGCGCTTCGGCTCAATCCGCTCCTGGTGCCGGCCCACTCGAACCTGGGTGTCATATACCTGGAAACGGGAAAGCTGGACCAGGCCAGGCGCTCGTTCGAGCGCGCCGTCGAGCTCGATCCCGACCACAGCGAGGCGTGGGAGGGTCTGGCGAAGCTCGGGATGCTCACGGAGGACGGGCCCCTGATCGAAAGAGCGCTGCTCGAGCTCTTGAGGATCAACCCTCGGAACGGGGCGGCGCACTGGAACCTGGCCGTCCTGTACTCGACGAACCCGGCCACCAGGCAGAAGAGCCTCGCGCACGCCCGGACCGCTGCGGAACTGCTGCCGGCCGTGAGGCCAGACGCCGAGCGCCTTATCGAGATGCTGAACTCAGATGGGGGTGGGAACGGATGAGCGGCACGCCTTCGCGCACCGGCGGCGGGAGCACGCGGACGGGCGTCTTCGCGCGCACAAAGAGGGCCCTGTCACCCGGCGCCCAGATCGCGGCGCTGGCCATCCTGGCGGCGGCCGTGGCATGGTCGGCCTGCAGCCGGCACCCGGCGCGACCGAACGTCGTGCTGGTCGTCCTCGACACGGTCCGCCACGACTATGTCGGCCCAGGCGCCGACGGCATCAGCAACACGCCCGTGCTTGACGAGCTGGCCCGCGAAGGAACGACCTTCACCGATGTGTGGGCCAACGCTCCGTGGACGGTTCCGTCGCACGCGTCGATATTCTCGGGACTTCTCCCGTCGTCACACCAGTGCACGGGCCGGAGCTTCAGGTTCGCCGTGAGGAGCCCCACACTCGCGGAACTGCTCGTCGATTCCGGATACGAGGCAGAGGCCTTCTACAGCAACCCGTGGCTCACCGACAGGCTCACGGGAATGCTCCGTGGCTTCGAGCAGCACATAACCGGGCCCGATGATGACACCGACATCTTCAACCGGGGTGAACAGGGAGGGCCTCAGACGGTTCGCAACGTCTCGAGGTGGCTCTCGCGACGCGACCGCTCGCGACCGTTTCTGCTCTTCGTGAACTTCCTGGAGCCTCACCTCCCCTACGACCCGCCGGTCGACTATCGCAGGCAGTATCTGGGAGATCTGCCTCCGGACGCGGTCTTCGAAACGAGGTGGGCGCTCGAATTCAACGCCGGCGTTCTCCCGGCAGAAGATGTGGACTTCGAGCGTGCGCGCAGGTTGTACGCCGGCGACGTGCACACCGCCGACCAGTATCTGGGCGACGTCATCCGGCTTGTCGGCGAAAAGGCCCCCGGCGAGGACACCGTCATCATCGTCACGTCGGACCACGGGGAGAATCTCGGCGACCACAACCTAATGGACCACCAGTTCGGTCTCTTCGAGACGCTCATCGAGGTTCCGCTCGTGATCAAGGCGCCGGGAAGGCTCGAACCTGGGCCGCGCGACGACCCGGCCATGCTGACCGACCTGTACGACACCGTGCTGGAGCTTGCGGGGGTCACGGACGGCCCTGACACGCCTCACAGCCGGTCGCTGCTCGGTTCTCCGGCGAGCCCGGACAGGCCGCTCATCGCGGAGTACGCAGGCGCCAACGCCTCGTTGGTCCGCGCGCTCCGGGAGCTGAACCCGGACATCGACGCGTCCCGGATCGAACTTGCATTCTCCAAGGTACGCGTCGACACTCTCGAATTCGCCGTCGCGAGCGACGGCTCGCGTACGCTCTACGACCTCGCCTCCGACCCGGGACGCACGAGGAACCTGGCTGACGAACGGCCCGGCCAGGCGAACGTGCTCTTCGATCTCATGCCGCTGGTGCAGCGTGTGGACGAAGAGGAGGTCGAGGTGGACGAGGAGATGCGGGAGTGGCTGCGGTCGCTCGGCTACATCAGGTGACGTTGGAACCTATCTCAGATAGCCCAGGCTGCGCAGCCGCTCGGTGGTCTCCTCCTGCTGGGAGGGCTCGAAGCGGGAAGGCAGCGGATCCGCAGACGCGGCCCACCGTTCCAGCATGGGTCGGAACTCCGCCGCCAGAGCGGCCTCCTGGCCGGAGCCCGTGACGAGAAGGTCGCTCCCCTCGTCGGGGTCGTTCTCGAGGTCGTACAGCTCCTCGGTGCCCAGATACGGGGTCTGAACGTACTTGTACCTGCCCGCGCGGACACAGCGCGCCTTCAGCATGTTCGTCCAGCGTGGATCGGTCTCGACCCCACGCCATGGTTTGGTGGCCTGACCGAACCTCGGTCGCTCGGGCGTTGGGCCTACCGGCGCCCCGAGAGGGACCGCTTCACCGTCGACACCGGCGGGCGCATCGATCCCTAGCGCGGACAGCACGGTGGGCAGGACGTCCGTGCTGGCAATGGGCCAGTCGGATCGGACCCCACCACCTCTCCCGCCCGGGAGCCGGAACATGCACAGCGCGTGCATCGTCGACTGGTACACCTTCTCTCCGTGGTCGAACTCCTCACCGTGCTCCCACATGCTCTCGCCATGGTCCGACGTCACGACGAGCAGCGCGTCGTCCAGCACGCCCCGCTCGTCCAGCGCCTCGAGAAGCCGCCCCACCTCCTCGTCGACGTAGGATATCTCCGATGCGTACTGCTGCTCGTGCCTGCGCGCCTCCTCGGCCGCGTAGGCCGGCGACGTCTCAGCGGCGCGCAGCAGCTCGGATACCGGAACGAGCCCCGCGCGACCGCGCGGATCGTGCAGCGTGTCGAAAGGGGGCGGCGCCATGTAAGGCTGATGCGGGTCGAAGTAGTGCGCGAAGAGAAACAGCCTGTCCGGCACTCCCTCGTCAGAGACATAGCGGATCACGGCGTCGGTCACGTCCGCGGCGGACCTCTGGTTCTGGTCGACGCCTCTCTCGCCGACAAGCAGGGAGAAATCCTCGTCGTAGTGGTCGAAGCCCTGGGCGAAGTCGAAACGCTTGTCGAGAGCGAACGACCCGGCGAACCCCGCCGTGCGGAAGCCCGCCCGCTTGAGGATCTCGGCGAGCATGTCGTTCTCGCGATTCACCATGAAGCCGTTTCGCGGAGTGCCGTGATGGAACGGGTACTTGCCCGTCATGAGCGTTACGTGCGACGCGAGCGTCGTCGGCACGACGGTCATGTAGTCGGTGAACACGACCGACTGCGAGGCCACGGCGTCGAGCCGCGGCGTTGCCGCCTCGGAGGCGCCCATGAACCCGAAGTGGTCCGCCCGCGCCGTGTCTATGGATATCAGGATCACGTGACGGGGCTCGCCCTCCGCAAGTCTGGGTCCCCCGCACGATCCGAGGAAGAGGGTAAGCGCGGCCAGTGCCGCGGCGGCAAGGGTCCGGTTCGAGCGAGCACGCCGCATGGGACACGTCATTGATCCTCCCGGTAGCAAGACGGGGTCGCCCGGCTGCATCGGGCGACCCCGCTCGCGAATCGGAGTGATGAGTTCCTACTCACCATCCAGCTTGAGCACGTTCTCCGCGGAGGGGCCCTTGTCGGCCTGAACCACATCGAACTGAACCGCATCGCCCTCGGCGAGAGTCTTGAACGAGGTTGCGCCCTGTATCGCCGAGTAGTGGACGAAGCAGTCCTTCGAACCGTCGTCTGCACCGGGCAGTATATGTACCGAGAACAGGGATGTCAAACCGAAAGGCCCCGCGGCGCCTGCTCCCGGACGCGAGCGCCAGACGTTCTTCAGACCCGTTACTGCTTGAGGTTGAGCTCCATCACCGCCTCAAGGCTCGGAGGACTCGCCCAACCCACCGGGAAGTCCGGCGGCAGCCTCAGCACCTCGAACAGCGAGGCTATGTACTCCGAGTCCGATCCGTCACGCTTCCTGGCCCTTATGGGATTCACGTACTTCCAGACTACCTCGCCGTCGGGTGTTATCTCGAATGCTCTGCCGCGGTCGGTCTCGGTTATGAGCGTGTTCCCGTTGGGCAGCCGCTGGTTCGAGCCGCACTGACCTGAGCAGAAGTCGCCAGGCTCCTCCCCTCTGTATATCCACGTCGGGCTGAGCGTCACGGGATCGAACTGCACTATCTGCGAGCAACCGCGGTTGCCCTTATTGTCAAAGATCATGATGTCACCGTTGTCCAGCACCGTCGCCTGGTGTGGTTTCTTCCAGTGGCCGTCGAACGCCCACACGACCTTGCCGGCATCGAGGTCCACGACGGCTACGCAGCCTATCTGCCGGATGGTGATGAGCACGTTGCCGGCTTCGAAGCCCGGTATCTTGTCCGCCAGCCGGCCGTCCAGAACCTCGACCGTGTTGGTGTGGAAGATGTCGCCGTGGTCACCCAGCAGGTCCAGAAGGAAGGTGTACTCCGATTTCTCGATGGCCTCCAGCACGGAGACGCGCTGGAGTTCGTTGCCGTCCGCATCGAGCACCACGATGAAGTCCTCCAGGATCGGGAGTTCGGGGTTGATGCGGGGCACGATCCTGGCCTTCCTGAGCAGCGTGATGATGCGGCCGTCCGGAAGCACTTCCAGATCGTGGTGGAAGCCGGCGAATCTGGCCCAGATCAGATTGGAATCCTTGTCGATCTTGACGATACCCAGCCAGTCGTAGATGCCTATGACGTCCCCGTTCTCGAACAGGTGGGCCCTTCGCCAGAAGCCTCCGCTCTTTATGCTCTTCGGTCGCTCGTCTCCAGGCATGGCTCTCCACGCGTCCCTGAACGTCATCCTCCACTCGTGGAGTATCCTGCCCTTCATGTCCATGAGGATGGCGCCGGGCATGTGGCCCGACGTGTAGAAGTTCAGTCCGTTCCAGGCCTTTGAGGCCTCGTACACGACGACGCCCGTGTTGGTGGGCATCGGGTTGGAGCCCGATAGGTAGCCTATGGACAGGAGCCTGTCGAACTCCGCACGCTGCTCCGGCGTCAGCTCACGGTCGGTGCCCTCGGGCACCTCCATCCAGTCTCCCGTGTGCCACCTGCCGGCGGGCGCGCCCCAGTCGTAGTCATCGCCCGCGGCGAGCGAGTCGCTGCTGCCGACGTACGTGGAGTCGGCAGCCGCACCACCGGCGCGCCCCGAGTCGCGCGCGTCCGATCGCCCTCCGGAGTCCCGCCGGCCGCAGCCGGACACCGTCACAAGTGCTACCGCGATCAGAGCCGCCAGCACCACCGGACGTTCCTTCAACACTTCCTCCTCCGCTCATTCGCGCACGAGGTGCTCCGGCATGACCACGGTCACCACCCTGCCCTTCACACAGACCTCCCCATCGG
>CAZLTC010000032.1:0-30059 GCA_964562405.1 uncultured bacterium
TCGACCTTGCGCCCGCGCTCGACGATGTCCCTCTTCAGCCTGCGGATGAATCGCTCGTCGGCGTCCGTGTCGACGTAGAGCTTGATGTCCATGAGCCTGCGCAGCGCCTCGTCCGCCAGCACGAGGATGCCTTCAAGCAGGATGATGTTCGCCGGCCTGACGGTGATGGTCTCCTCGTTGCGCGTGTGCGTCTCGTAGTCGTAAGTGGGCTTCTCTATCGACTCGCCGCCCTTGAGCGTGAGGAGGTGCCTGATCATCAGCTCGTTGTCGAAGGAGTCAGGGTGGTCGTAGTTGATGCGCTCTCTCTGGACGGGCGTCAGGTGGCTCCTGTCGACGTAGTAGGAATCGTGGTGGATGACGACGACGCTCTCCTCCGGGAAGTGCTTGCGCACCTCCTTGGCCACGGTCGTCTTGCCCGACCCGGTCCCTCCGCTGATGCCTATGATGATCGGATCCAAACGCGCCTCCGGGTGCCTCTGCTCATTCGGTTATCCGGGCCTCGACCAGTTCGCAGATCGCGTGGCCCACGGCGATGTGTATCTCCTGAATGCGTTGCGTGTCGGACGACGGCGCCTTTATCAGGTGGTCGCAGTGCTTCTCCATGTCGCCACCCCTGTCGCCCAGGAAGCCCACCGTTACGAGCCCGGCGGCGCGAGCGCGCTCGAGCGCTCGCACCACGTTGGGAGACGAGCCGCTCGTGGATATCGCCACCAGAACGTCGCCGAGAAGACCCAGCGCCTCGACCTGCCGTGCGAAGACCATCTCGTACCCGTAGTCGTTGGAGACCGCGGTCAGCACGGAGGCGTTGACGGTCAGCGCCACCGCGGGCAGCCCCCTGCGCTCGCGTCTGAGCCTGCCCGCGAGTTCGGCGGCCAGATGCTGCGCGTCCGCCGCGCTGCCGCCGTTGCCACAAAGCAGGACCTTGCCGCCGTTCTCGAAGGATTCGTGGATGGCAGCGGCGACGCGTGCCGCGTTGAGCGACAGCGCCTCCGCGGCTCGCAGATGAACCTCGGCCGACTCCCGGAGGATTGCCGCCACGCGCTCCCCGTCCTGCCTTTCCCTGGGCTCCATACGCATCACCTCTCCGATATGTAGTCGGACAGCGCTTCCTCCCACGGCCGCGGCACCCATCCGAGAACCGACGCCAGTCGATCGAGCGACAGCACCGACGATCTTGGTCGCGGGGCGGGCCTGGGAAACTCCTCGGTAGCGACCGGGACGATCTCGACGTCGCCCCGCCCGCTCAGGAGGAGTGCCTCGGACGCGAAGTCGTACCAGGTCGCGCTGCCGGAGTTCGTGGCGTTGACCAGTCCAGTCGCCGACGACACCGAGAGTTCCTTCAGAACAAGTGCCAGGTCTCGCGCGCTCGTCGGGGAACCGCGCTGGTCGTCCACCATCCTCAGGACCTCCCCGGAATCGGCTAGCCTGAGGACGGTCTCCACGAAGTTCGGCCCAGCGTGTCCGTAGAGCCATGCCGTCCTCACGATCAGTGTCTCGGCGCCCGAGGCGCCGACCTGACGCTCACCCTCGAGCTTCGACTCCCCGTATATGCCCAGAGGGCCGGTCGGATCATCCTCGGTGTAGGGGGACCGCTTGGTCCCGTCGAACACGTAGTCAGTGCTCATGTGGATCATGCGCGCGCCGGTCGCCGCGGCTGCCCGGGCGACGCTTCCGGCGCCCCGGGCGTTCACCGCGAGCGCGGTCTCGCGATCGGACTCGGCCGCATCGACGTTCGTGTAGGCGGCGCAGTTGACGATCAGTTGGGGGCCGACGTCACGCACGGCCGCCAGGGTTACGTCCCCGTCCGAGATGTCGAAGTCGCCCACGTCGACCTCGACCACTCGCCAGTCGGACGCAAGAGCGCCGACGACCTCCGTACCCAGCATCCCCGCCGCGCCGGTCACGAGCGCGCATCTGTCGGTCTCCCGTCTCATGGAACCTCGATCCTGCTCGCGTCGCCCACCATGAACCTGTAGGCCTTCGGCATCGTGGAGCATTGGACTATCTCAACGTCCTTGCCGACTAGACTTCGCTCCATCCGCTGCCCCAGATTGGAGATCTTAGTGTTCTCGAGGATGATGCTGTGCTCGATCTCCGAGTTCTGGACCGTCACGTGGTGGTATATGGACGTGAACGGACCTATGTAGGACCTCACGATCCGGCTGCCGCTCCCGATGACGAGCGGCCCGCGCAGCACGCTGCCCTCGATCGTGGCACCCTCCTCGATCACGACGTTCCCGTCCACGCGGGACGCGGCGTCGACCTTGCCGCGTATGTCCCTCTTCATCTCGTCCAGGAGCATCCTGTTGGCCTCGAGGATGTCCTCGAGTTTTCCGGTGTCCTTCCACCAGCCGGTGACCTCGTGGGCCCGAACGTCCCGGCCGGTGTCTATGAGACGCTGGATGGCGTCGGTGATCTCGAGTTCGTTCCTCCACGAGGGACTTATGGCGTCGACGGCTTCGAAGACATCTCTGTCGAACATGTAGACGCCGACGAGGGCGAGATTGGATCTGGGCTCGTCGGGCTTCTCCTCCAGGCGGACAACCTTGCCGCCGTCCAGCTCGGCCACGCCGAAATCGCTCGGATTGTCGACCCGCGCGAGCAGTATCTGGGCGTTCGGACGGTTCTTCTGAAACTCTGAGACGAAGTCGGTGATGCCGCCCATGATCAGGTTGTCACCCAGGTACATCACGAACGACTCGCTGCCGATGTAGTCCTTCGCGACCTTGACGGCATGCGCGAGCCCGAGCGGCTGGTCCTGGCGGATGTACGTCACGCGCAGGCCGAACCTGTCGCCGTTGCCGACCGCTTCCTCGATCTCGCGATGGGTGTCGCCGACGATGATGCCCGTGTCTACGATGCCGGCGTCCCTGATGGCCTCGAGCCCGTAGAAGAGTATCGGCTTGTTGGCGATCGGAACGAGCTGCTTGGCGCTCGTGTGGGTGATCGGACGCAGGCGCGTGCCCTTGCCGCCCGAGAGTACCAGTGCCTTGATGTCGACCACCTCGCTTCCATGTGTCGGTGCGCGGCCGTGCCTCGTGGCGTCGGCCGGATCGTCGCTTCAGCCCTCGTGGACCGCGGCCGCGAACTCAGCCAGAAGAGACGCATCCCCCGTGCGCTCTACCACCTCACCGGTAACGACGAGCCTCGCGCCCGCGCGCACGAGCGCGCTCGCGCTCCGGGGGTCGCGTATGCCGCCGCCCACCATCAGGGGAACATCGATGTAGCGGGCAACGGCAGTCACCATTTCCTCCGGGACGTGTCGGCGAGCCCCGCTGCCGGCGTCCATGAAGACGAGCTTCATGCCGAGGTACTGCCCGGCGAGAGCGTGGACCATCGCGATATCGGGTTTGTCGCGCGGCACCGGCCTGGTGTTGCTCATGAACTCGACGGACGTCGTCGCCCCACCGTCCACCAGCATGTACGCCGTCGGTATCGTCTCGAGTCCCATGCGCCTGATCGCGGGCGCCGCGAGGACGTGCTCGCCGATCAGGAACTGGGGGTTGCGCCCGCTCACGAGCGACAGGAAGAGCACGGCGTCGGCACCCTCCGACACGAATCCGGCGTTGCCCGGGAATATCACGACCGGGATCGAGACCGCCGCCTTGACCGCCGCAACGGTATCGCCGCAGCGTCCCGACAGCGACAGACTCCCGCCGACGAGCACGACGTCGGCGCCGGCTTCCTCGGCGAGCCCCGCGAGCGACGCGTTCTCCGAAGGGCTCTTCGTGTCGGGGTCCAGAAGGACCAGGTAGGCTGCCCCGCGCGCCGTAATGTCCTCGATCCGGTCCAGGACTCCGCTCATCGGGTCACTCCTCCCCCTTGAGCAGGCGTTCCACCATGTTGGGCACGGACGCGAGCGCGGCGTCGAGCTTCGATGCGTCTCCGCCGCCCTGTGCGAGGTGCGGTTTTCCCCCACCGCGGCCGTTCATGACGGCACTGACCATGCGCACGAGGTCGCCCGCTTTGATCGTTCCGGCTTTCGCCAGGTCGGCCGTCACCACGGCCACGACGACCGCCGCTCCGTCGATGACGCTGCCAAGCACGCCGACCCCGCTCCCGAGACGGTCGCGCAGCTCGTCGGCCTGCTTCCTGAGAGTGGGTATGTCTGGGGACTCGGTCCGCGCTGCGGCCACCTTGAAGCCCGCGGCGGTCTCAGCGGCATCAGCGACCGACGCCATGGCCTCCGTCGCCGCCCTCGCGCGCAGGTCCTGCAGCTCCTTGCGAAGCCGCGAGATCTCCCCGGCAGCCTCGCGCGCCCTCGCAAGCAGGTCCTCGCGCGCGGCCTTGAAGACCGAGGCCACGTCCGTGACCAGCGTCAGGTCCTGTCTGGCTCGCTCAGCCGCTGCGACGCCCGTTACCGCCTCGATCCTCCTGACGCCCGCTGCCGCGCTCGATTCGTTCACGATGGAGAAGGTTCCTATCTCGCCCGTCCTCGCGGCGTGCGTCCCTCCGCACAGCTCCAGGCTGACATCCCGTCCTGATTCGCCCGCTACGCAGACCACTCTCACTTCGTCGCCGTACTTCTCACCGAACAGGGCCATTGCCCCGCGCTCTAGAGCGTTGGAGAGAGCCATCTCCTCCGGCGCGACCGGCAGGTCCGACCGGATCCACGCGTTCACCTGATCCTCGACGGCCGCGAGGGCCTCCGGCGGCACCTCGGAGAAGTGCGTGAAGTCGAACCTCAGCCGGTCCGGGCCCACCCAGGAGCCCGACTGGTGTACGTGGTCTCCCAGCACCTTCCGGAGAGCCGCCTGGAGAAGGTGCGTCGCCGTGTGGTTCTTCTCCACGCGCCTCCTCATCGCGACGTCGACCGCTGCAGCGAGCTTCTCACCCGGCTCGAGCGGCCCTACCCCCGTGGCGACGTGGACCGTCTCCCCGCTCTCGACGTATGCGTTCACGACCCTGAACTCGGTCCCGTCAGCGCGCGCGAGCACTCCGGTGTCAGCCACCTGGCCGCCGGCCTCC
Organism: uncultured bacterium; assembly: GCA_964562405.1. Lineage (GTDB taxonomy): Bacteria > Joyebacterota > Joyebacteria > Joyebacterales > Joyebacteraceae > WJLY01. The sequence continues at coordinate 4,969 of CAZLTC010000032.1, forward strand.
GCGTAAAGGGGGGTCACGGACAGAACGATCTCAGTGCTTCCCTCGCTTGCCCCTCTGCGCACCCGCAGAACCTCCGTCTCGACAGGCTCTGACAACTCGCGCCCGCGCGTCAGTTCCGCCTCTTCCATGTTGCCGTGCGAGAGATGGTAGCCCACGAACCTGGAACTCTCTCCCGAATAGGCCGGAGCATTCCGCCAGCGCCGTTCGCCGCCGGAGGTCCCTGCCGAGCGCCCTCGCTGACGCTGCCGGTCCATCTCGGCTTCGAAGCCGTCCCGGTCGACCTTGAGCCCGTGCTCGGCAGACATCTCCTCCGTGAGGTCGAACGGGAAACCGTAGGTGTCGTAGAGCTTGAACGCGGTCGCTCCCGGTACCACGGTCTCGCCCTTCGCACGAAGCGCGTCGACGGCCTGCTCGAGCGATGCCGTGCCGGACGTCAGCGTCTCGCCGAAACGCTCTTCCTCGGCCTTCATGACGAGCGCGAGATGCTCCCGCTTCTGCACGAGATGCGGGTGGGCGTCGCCCATACGATCGACCACCGCGCCGGCCACCCTGTAGAGGAACGGCTCTTCGATGCCGAGCGTCCTGCCGCGGCGCGCGGCCCTCCGGATCAGCCGACGAACGACATAGCCCTGCCCCTCGTTCGAAGGCAGTATGTTCTCCGCCATGGCGAACGTTGCCGCTCTCGCGTGGTCCGCTATGATCGCCAGTTCCCTGCTCGCGGCACCTGGTGTGGGCCGCGTGCCGGTGGCGTCCTCGATCTCGCCGCGCACGAAGTCGACGATCGGCGCGAAGAGGTCGGTCTCGAAGATGCTGCCGACACCCTGGACGACAGTGCAGAGACGCTCGAGGCCCATCCCGGTGTCTATGCCGGGACGAGCCAGCGGCTCCCTCGTGCCGTCCTCGTGCTGCATGTACTGCGGGAACACGAGGTTCCACACCTCGAAGAACCGGTCGCAGTCGCAGCCCGGATTGCAGCTCGGATCGCCACAGCCCACGTCCGGCCCCATGTCGAAGTGTATCTCCGAGCACGGTCCGCACGGGCCCGAGTCTCCTGCCGGTCCCCAGAAGTTGTCCTCGTCGCCCAGCGGCGTGATCCGCTCTGAAGGGATGCCTATCCTGCTGCGCCAGATCTCGGCGGCCTGTTCGTCGCTCGTGTAGACGGTCGGCCAGAGGCGGTCAGCGGGCAGCCCTACGACCTGGGTCAGAAACTCCCAGCCCCAGTCGATGGTCTGCTCCTTGAAGTAGTCGCCGAACGAGAAGTTCCCCAGCATCTCGAAGAACGTGTCGTGATACGGCGTCGTCCCGACCTCGTCCAGGTCCGACAGTCTGAGGCACCTCTGTACGGAGACCGCCCTTCTGAGGGGCGGCCGTTCGGCAAGGTAATACGGCTTGAACTGGACCATTCCGGCCGACGTGAAGAGAAGTGTCGGGTCGTCACCGGGGATGAGCGGAGCGCTGGGTATGCGCTCATGGCCTCGCTCGGCGAAGAAATCGACGAAGAGCTTCCTCAGCTCATCGGAAGTCCGGTAGCGTATCATCGTCCTCCGTCCCGTCTGTCGTCGTCATCGCTTCCGAGCGCGCGCAGCGCAAGTGACGCCGTCTCGTAGCTGAAGCCCCGCCTCAACAGAAAAGCGTTGAGCCTGGCCGTCTCGCGCGGCCCGGGCGCCCGTCCGCGGGTCCGCTTCCGGAGCACACGGGTCGCGAGTTCGAGTTCGTCGTGCTCACTGAAGGTCCTGGTGACGACCTCGTCCACGAGGCCGCCGTGGATCCCCTTTGCCAGAAGCTCCTGCCTAAGCCTCACGGGCCCCACGGGCCTGAGCCTGACCCTCTCGTCGGCCCACGCCATGGCGAACGCGCGGTCGTCAAGCAGTCCGGCAGACTCGAGGGCCCTCAGGGTCTCCCCGACGACGTCGGGCGCGAACCCCTTGCGTGCCAGCCTGTCCCTGAGCTCGCGCACGCCCCTGGCTCGCACGGCAAGCAGTCGGAACGCGGCCTCTCGCGCACGCACCGGCTCGCGGTCCTCGTCTGCGCCTTCGGTCGTCGCCCGGGGCCCCGACGCACCCAACTCCATCCCGACCTCGAGGCCGAGCCGTTCGGCCATCTCCTCGGACATCTCGAGTGCGGGACGACCGTCGACGTATACGGTGAGCGGCAAGCCCTCGGCCGCTCTTTCGATGGCTGTGATCTTGCCGCTCACACGAAGGCTCCGTCCACGGGGTGTCGCCGCCCACCTATCGCTTGCGGCGCCCGGCGGCCACCGTCTCCTTCTCCGCTTCCTCTTCCTCCACCCCCGCATCCTCGGGCTCGGGCCTGACGCCTCCCGGTCCGCGCAGCCCAGCGGCTTCGCGTATCTCGTTGTCGAGCCTGTCCCGCACGTCCCCGTTCTCACTGAGGAACGCCCTCGCCTTCTCGCGGCCCTGGCCGAGCTGGAGGTCTCCGTAGCTGAACCACGTGCCCTTCTGCGAGACAACGCCGTGCTCCAGCCCTATGTCGATGAGATCGCCCTCGAGCGAAATGCCCTCGCCATAGAGGATGTCGAACTCCGCGACCTTGAAGGGGGGCGCGACCTTGTTCTTCACGACCTTGACCTTGGTCCTGTTGCCTACTATTGAATCGCCGATCTTGATCGCGCCGATGCGCCGGATGTCCAGCCTGACGCTCGCGTAGAACTTGAGCGCCCTGCCCCCGGTCGTGGTCTCCGGGTTCCCGAACATCACGCCGATCTTCATCCTGATCTGGTTGATGAAGAGAACGCACGTCTTAGAGCGCGCGATCGAACCCGCCAGCTTCCGGAGGGCCTGTGACATGAGCCGGGCCTGGAGCCCAACGTGCGAGTCGCCCATCTCACCCTCGATCTCAGCCCGGGGCACGAGAGCTGCCACCGAATCGACGACGATGATGTCCACCGCGCCGCTCCGCACGAGCATCTCGGTGATCTCGAGCGCCTGTTCGCCGGTGTCGGGCTGCGAGATCAACAGGTTGTCGGTGTCGACGCCCAGGTTCCTCGCGTATCCGGGGTCGAGCGCGTGCTCCGCGTCGATGAACGCTGCCACGCCCCCGAGCCTCTGCGCGTTGGCCACCACCGAGAGCGACAGTGTCGTCTTGCCTGACGCCTCCGGTCCGTAGATCTCAATGACCCGTCCGCGCGGAACACCACCGATGCCCAGAGCGACGTCCAGCGACAGCGACCCCGTCGGAATAGAGTCGATGCCCTTGGCGATGTCCTGGGCCCCCAGACGCATGATCGAGCCCTTTCCGAACTGCTTCTCGATCTGCGAGACCGCGAGGTCCAGCGCCTTCTTCTTACCCTTGTCCTCGGCCATCGCTGCTACCTCCCATCAGGGGCTGGTCTGTTCCTGTTCAGGGGAACGGTGAGGTGCCGCGAGCGGGAGCTCGCCGACCACCTCGTGCACTGCGCCGGACGGCGCGAGCGTGCTCTTCATGACCCTCACGTGCGTTACGTCTGTCGGTTCCTCGAGGACCCGGTTCGCGCTCAAGAGGACACCAAGGTCCGCTCCCGGCTCTCTCAGCCGTCCGAGCGTCACGTGGGGATGGAACCTCTTTCTCTCCCGGTCGAAGCCAACGCCCGCAAGTTCGTCCTCGATCGCGGACTGGAGCACGTACAGCTCCTCCGGGGCGTCCACGCCGGCCCATATCACTCTGGGCCGCCTGGGTGACGGGAACGCTCCGAGACCGGCCGTGGTCATCCGGAAGCCCTGCGAGCGGCGCGCTGCGCGCTCGACAGCGGCGAGCAATCCGGGGACGCGTTCGTTCTCGACGTCACCCAGAAAGCGAAGTGTCAGGTGTATGGTGGACGGCCTCGACCATCCGGCGCGCACGCCGCTCTCCCGCAGCGCCCGTATCACCGACAGTATGCCTGCTTTGGCCGGCTCGGACAACTCCAAAGCGATGAACGTCCTCATCGGTCGTCTTCCGCGATGCCCGTCAGCGTGCGCCGCACGAGGTCGAGCGCTCCCTGGGCCGCCTGCCTGCGCACCGCCTCACGCGGGCCTCCGAACACGCGCCTCACGGCCCTCTCTCCGGCCCTGTCGCAGACGGCCGTCCAGACCAGCCCGACAGGCTTCTCTTCCGTCCCCCCGGACGGTCCGGCTATGCCCGTGATCGAAAGACCGACGTCTGCCCGGCACCTGGCGCGGGCGCCCGCCGCCATCTCGATCGCGGTCTCGCGTGACACCGCACCGTGGTTCTTGAGGGTGGCCGCCTTGACTCCGAGGAGACGTCGCTTGAGGTCGTTCGAGTAGGCTATGACCCCGCCCTTCATGTAGTCGGAGCTGCCCGGCACCGAGGTGATGCGCGCCCCGACCATGCCGCCGGTGCAGGACTCCGCCACCGCCAGCGTCATCCGCTCCATCGTCAGGAAGTACCCGACGACCTCCTCGAGCGATTGCATCTCTCTCGCGTACACGTGCGGGTCCAGAAGCTCCGCGATGCGCTCCGCCGCACGGTCAGCCGTCCTGGCCGCATCGCGGGCGCCCGCCCCGGTGCAGAAGAGCCTCACGTCGACTCCCTCGAGCCTGGGGAGATAGGCGACCTCGGTCCGGGCGAGCCGCTTGACCACGGGGTCGACGATCTCCGCCAGCACCGACTCCGGCATACCCGTGGTGCGCAGCAGCCGCTCCTCCACCTCTCTTCGCAGGCCGCGCCCCTCGAGGAAGGGAACGACGTATCCGTCGAGCATGCCTCTCATCTCGGCAGGGACGCCGGGCAGCAGGAACAGAAGGCCGCGTTCGTCGGAGAAGACGAGCCCCGGAGCCGTCCCGAGCGCGTTCGGGATGGGTCTTGCGCCCTCGGGTATCATCGCCTGAGAGACGTTGATCTCCGGCATGCGGCGACCGATCGACTCGAAGCGGGCACGCACGGCGGCCAGCACATCCTCGTCAAGAACAAGGTTGGCGCCGAAGATGGAAGCGGCCACGCGCTTGGTCCTGTCGTCGGATGTGGCTCCCAGGCCGCCCGTCGCGATCACGGTCCCCGTGCGTTCGAGTGCGTCCTCGAGCGCGTCGCGTATGGCCTCGGGTTCGTCCCTCACCGTCGTCGCGCGGCAAACGTCTGCTCCGAGCCTCTTCAACCGGCTCGCGAGCTCGGAGGTGTTCGTGTCGACGAGGGTTCCGTCAAGGAGTTCGGCGCCTATGATCACGACTTCGATTCGCAAGGGCACACCACCGGCCGTAGCGGGGTCAGTAGCCTTTGACGAGCAGCATCACTCGAATGAGAACGTTCGCGTACAGACCGGCCACGACGTCGTCGAGGACGACGCCTACGCCGCCCGGCAGCGATTCGGCACGTCTTGCGGGGAAGGGTTTGATGATGTCCAGAATGCGGAACAGGAGAAAGGCGGCGACGTAAACGAGGACGGTCTTCGGCAGGAACGCGACCGAGATGATGAAACCCGCGAACTCGTCGATGACTATCCTGGACGCGTCCTTGCCGTAGACGCGGTCACCGGCGTCCGCCGCCCATATGGCCACGGCCAGGAAAGTCGCGAGAGACAGGATAGCGACGAGGACCGCAGGCCCGCCGCTGCCGAACCCGATCTCAGGCAGCAGGAACCACGCCAGCACCGCACACAAGAGCGAGCCCGCGGTCCCCGGAGCGACCGGCGAGTAGCCCGAGAACGCTCCCGTTGCGATGAAGGCCGTGACGGGATTGAGACGCTTGGGGGACGCATCTGGCAAGGCGTGTTCCTCCAGTCGCGGGGCGAGCGGACCGCGGGGCGCGGGGCGCTCGGCTCCGCGCGCGCCGCTCAGGAGCCGACGCCCTCGGACCTGTACTTTCCGCTCAGGATGTACTCGGCTCCCGACACGAGCGTCATCAGCACGACCGCCAGACCGGAGGTCCAGAGAAACGCGCTCACGGGTCCTCCGCCGGAGTCTGCGGGAGCGATGCCCGCCCTCGAAAGCACGGTCAGGTGCAGCAGGACGAGCGCCAGCCAGGCCATCTGCGACGCGGTCTTCCATTTCGACACGCGGCTCGTCAGGAAACCATCGCCGCTCTTCACGGCCCCGGTGCGCCAGCCCAGGATGAGAAGCTCGCGGCCGATGATGGCCGCGGCCATCCAGACGCTGACGTACGGGACGTGCAGCAGGAGTAACCCGACCAGTGTGAGCGAGACGAGCACCTTGTCGGCAAGCGGATCCATCAGCTTGCCGAACTCGGTGACGCTGTCAGACCTCCGGGCGAGATACCCGTCGTACAGGTCGGTCAGCATCGCGACCAGGAACAGATAGAAGCACAGTCTGACCTGGCCCGAGACGAGGCAGGCGAGCACGATGGGGCCGAGGATCAGCCGCGCTACCGTAAGACCGTTCGGCAAATTCATGGCCATCCGCGGCTCCGGGATGTGGGCGTCCGGACTACGACCGTCCCAACTCCTCCCTCTTGAGGAGCCATTCCCAGTTGCTGTCGATCCGGGCCTGCACCTCATCGATGATATGTTTGTTCTCTTCCTTGAAGAGGTGACGGAACCGGCCCTGCCTCTTCATCCACTCGCCTACCGGCAGCTTGTCCTTCGGCTTCCGCGTCACCCGTAGGACGCCGTTCTCGACCTCGAACAGCGGCCAGAAGCACGTGTCGACGGCCATCCTCGCGATGTCCATCGACTCCTCCATGGGATACCGCCAGCCTCGTGTGCACGGCGCCAGAACGTTCATGAAAGCCGGGCCGTCGATCGCGAGCGCCTTCTCGACCTTGTCCGACAGGTCCTTCGGGAATCCGGGTGTCGCCTGAGCGACGTAAGGTATGCCGTGCGCGATCATGATCTCGGTGAGCGGCTTTGGGAACTGCTTCTTCCCTGGCTCGACCTTTCCGACCGGCGTGGTCGAGGTCGCGGTACCCTTGGGCGTTCCGCTCGACCGCTGGATGCCCGTGTTCATGTACGCCTCATTGTCGTAGCAGACGTACAGCATGTTGTGGCCGCGCTCCATGGCCCCCGACAGCGACTGCAGGCCGATGTCGTAGGTGCCGCCGTCGCCGCCCATGGCTATGAACTTGATGTCCTTGTCGACCTTGCCCTGCCTCCGGAGCGACCTGTAGGCCGCCTCCACCCCGCTCATCGTGGCGGCCGAGTTCTCGAACGCACTGTGGATGAACGGCGTCCTCCATGACGTGTACGGGTAGATCGTCGTCACGACCTCCACACATCCCGTGGCGCATCCGCACACCGTGTCCTTCCCCGCCGTCAGCAGGATCTGCCGCATGGTGGTCATCGGCAGGCAGCCCGCGCAGGCGCGGTGGCCTCCCGACATCAGTTCCTCGCGCTGTGCAAGTTGTTTCAAGCCTGGCATGTCACTCCCCCTCCCGGAGCCCGACGAATCTAATGTTGTCCTTGGGGGTGCCGTCCTGGGCCACCTTCACGAGATCCTCGAAGACCCCCTTGATGTGCTCGGTGTTGATGTCCCTGCCTCCGAGCCCGTAGATGTAGTTCACGATCGGCGTTGTTGCGCCGGAACCGTACAGGGACGCCTTGATCTCCTTGTGCACCGGTCCGCCTGGCGCGCCGAAGGAGATCGAGCGATCGAGCACCGCGACGGCCGAGGCATTCATCAGGCTCTTCGCCACCTCTTCCTCCGCGAACGGCCTGAAGGCACGTATCTTGAAAAGTCCGGCCTTCGTGCCCTGCGCGCGCAGGTCGTCGATGACGGCCTTCGTCGTGCCGCACGTCGAGCCCAGCGCGACGATGACGAGGTCCGCGTCGTCCAGCATGTACTTCTCGAACAGGTCGTATGATCTACCCGAGAGCTTCCCGTAGTCGCTTCCGACCTTGCGTATGACGCCGGGCGCCTTGCGCATACCCTCGACCTGCTGCCGCTTGTGTTCGAAGTAGTAGTCTTGCAGATCGAGCGGGCCGAACGTCATGGGCGAGTCGGTACGAAGAACGGAGTACTTGGCCACGTAGTCGCCCACCCACTTCCGGACGTCGGCGTCCTCAAGCCCCTCGAGAACCTCGGCGGTGTGGCTGATGATGAAACCATCGAAGGTCACCATTACCGGAAGGAGCACGTCCGGATGCTCGGCGATCTTGACGGCCTGCAGAATGTTGTCGTAGACCTCCTGAGCGTTCTCTGAGTAGAGCTGGATCCAGCCGCTGTCGCGGCATCCCATCGTGTCGCTGTGGTCGCAGTGAATGTTGATGGGGCCCGAAAGCGCGCGGTTGATGACGGGCATAACGATAGGCAGCCTGTAGGACGCCGCTATGTACACGATCTCCCACATCAGCGCGAGTCCGTTGGCCGACGTGGCGGTCATGGCCCTTGCGCCTGCCGCCGCAGCGCCCACAGTGGCGCTCATGGCGCTGTGCTCCGACTCGACGAGCACGAACTCAGCCTTGACGTCTCCGTCCGCCACGAACTCCGCGAACTTATGCATGAGTTCGGTCTGCGGAGTGATCGGGAACGCCGCAACAACGTCCGGGTCGATCTGGCGCATGGCCTCCGCGCCGGCGTCGTTCCCCGTGAGGGTCAGTCTCCTCGCCACTCTGTAGCTCTCCCTTCGTAGTGTTCACGCGCGAAAGACCGTCCGTCACTCGACGTCGGTCTCGAGCTTCATCTCGATGGCCTTCGGATCCACGGGGCACTCGAACGAGCATATGCCGCAACCCTTGCAGTGTCCGTAGTCGATGCCCGTGACCTTGCCCTCCGACAGGAGGATTGACGAATCGGGGCAGCCTATCCAGCACCTGAGACAGTGGATGCACCTGTCCTCATGCCACATCGGCCTGTACGTGCGCCACGACCCGGTCTCGTAGGTCTCAGCGTTGCCCGGCTCTTCTATCACTCCGCCGATCGGTATCTCTGTCCACGACTTCTCGATCATGCCTCTTTCACCTCCTCGTACGCGCGATTGATGGCGCGCACGTTCCCCTCCAGCACTTCCGGGCGGAAGCCGTGGGAGAACTTTCGTTTAATCTCCTTCATGACACTCTCGAGCGGAAGGATGCCCGTTATCTTGATGAGTGCGCCGAGCATCGGCGCGTTCGGGATCGGACGTCCGATCTCCTCGATCGCGATACCGGTCGCGTCAATCACGAACACGCGCCTGCCCTTGAGACTGAGTTCCTGTCGCACCTGCTCCGCCGACTTCACTGTGTTGACCACTATGATGCCGTTCTCAGGTGTCCCGGCGGCCACGTCGACCGACTTAAGCAACGTCTCGTCCAGGACGACCACGATCTGCGGCGAGTAGATGGCGCAGTGCACCTTGATGGGCTCTTCGCTGATTCGCGTGAAGCCCCTCATGGGCGCGCCCATGCGCTCCGGACCGTAGTCCGGGAAGCCCTGGCTGTACTTCCCTTCCATCGACGCGGCTTGTGCCAGGAGAAGCGAAGCGGTCTTCGCCCCCTGCCCTCCCCGGGCGTGCCAGCGTATCTCGAGAATCCCCGCCATCAAACCTCCTCACTGCAGCCGTACTTGTTGCGCTTTGGGGAGAAACGAACCGAATGAATACGCTATCATCAGGCCCCGGACGGGTCAAGGCCAAAGGATCCTGCGGGAAGGTGCCGTTCGTCTTGAGTCGCTCTCAGAAGTCTCTGCGCTGTTCGAGGGCGGTTCCGAGCGTGAGTTCGTCGGCGAGGTCGAGGTCGCCACCCACGGGCAGGCCGCTCGCGAGCCGCGAGACGCGAACATCCAGGGGGCAGAGCAGTTTCCCGAGGTAGAGAGACGTGGCCTCGCCCTCCGCCGTGGGATTCAGGGCGAGGATGACTTCGCGCAGGCCGCAGGCCCGGGCCCTCTCGAGGAGGTCGTCTATGCGCAGCTCGTCGGGTCCTATCCCGTCCAAGGGCGACAGCAGCCCGTCCAGAACGTGGTAGCGGCCGCTGTACCTTCCGGTGCGTTCCAGGGCGAGAACGTCGCTGGCCCTCTCCACTACGCACACGAGGCTCGAGTCGCGCCGCGCGTCGCTGCAGATCGCGCACGGGTCGTCCTCCGTCAGCGCGCCGCAAACGGAGCATCTGCGCGTCCGCTCCTTGGCATCGACGATGGCACGCGCCAGCTCCCGACACTCCGCTTCCGAGGAGCCTATGAGTCGCAGCACGATGCGCGTCGCCGACTTCCTTCCGATGCCGGGAAGTCTGCTCATGAGCTGTATCAGCCGGTCCAGGGCCGGCGGGAGGCTGTACATGCGTCCGTGCCCTATCCGAGACCAGGCGGCATCATGCCGCCGGTGACCTTGGCCATCTCGTGCGCGGCCAGTTCGTCGGATTTCTGTTTCGCGTCACGCAGGGCGGAAAGCAGAAGGTCCTCCAGCATCTCGCAGTCCGCTCCCTCGAGCGCCTCCGGCGCGATCCTGACGGACACCACGTCGCGCTGGCCGTTCATCTCCACGCTGACCACCCCGCCACCCGCGGTCCCCTCGACCTTGATCTCAGTGAGGGCCTCCCGCACGGCCTCGAGACGCTTCTCCAACTTCTGCGCTTCCTTCAACATCTTGGCCATGTTCGGTGGCATGCGCGGTTCACTCCTCTCGTGACTTCCCGGTGATCCGGCCGTCGAACATCTCGACGACCTTGCGTACCATGGGGTCCGCGTCGGTGTCGGACCGTCCCGTCCTTACGGCCGCGCCATCGCCCGCCTCTGATGGCTCCGCCCTCGCGAACTCCAGGCGCACACTGACGCTGCCGCCGAACACGGAACTGGCGGCGCTCTCCATGATGGACATGTTGGCGCGGTCCCTGAGCTGGTCCATGTGGAACGCCGTCCCGTTCGGGACGCGCAGTCCCAGCCTTCCCGGACCGTCCGTCCAGGGAACGGCGTCCGCGAGCGACGCCGCGAGTGACGGTCGCTCCTGCTTGATCCTCTCCAGCACCTCTGGCCATCGGTCCGGGCTCGCCTCGGTCGAGGAAGCCTCTGACCTTCGGCCCGCATCCGGAACCGGTTCGCTCTGCGCCTTCTGTAATGACTCGCCGCGCTCACGTGTCTCGCGTGATCCCGCTCGCTGCCTGCCTGCCGGTGCGGTCTTTTTCCGCGCGGCCCCTCCGCCGGACGCCCCGTCGCTCGAGCCGGTGCTTCCGCCGCCTCGCGGAGCGTCGGGAGCAGATATCGCGCGAACTACGTCTTCTATGGCGACCGACCTGGCGAGCCTTGCCATGCGGAGAAGGGCCAGCTCTACGATGAGACCCGGTTGCGTGCTCCACTTCGCCGTGGCCTGTGCCTCGATGCCGATACGCGCGATTCGCACGAGGTCGTCCTCGGACATCCCTGAAGACGCGCCCTCGTGCCCCGTGTACTCGGCGATACGACCGACAAGCCTCTCGGGCGCAGGGGCGGCACGCACGAGCAGCAGGTTGCGGGAGTGGTCCACAAAGCCGTCGAGGAGGTCGCGGGCGTCGAACCCCGCCTCGAGAGCCTTCTCGAGGGCCGACAGAGTGGCGCCTGTGTCGTGTGAGGCGATGCCGTCGGAAATGGCGAAGTACACGTCGGAATCCGGTATGCCGAGGACCCTCGACACGTCCTCGGTTGTCACGTGTCCCTTGCCCACCGAGATCAGCTGGTCGAGCAGACTGACCGCGTCTCTCATGCTGCCGTCGGCTCTCGATGCGACGAGCTTGAGCGCGCCGGCGGCGACCTCTATCCCCTCGGCCTCGGATATCTGCGCCAGTCTGGCCTCGATCTCCGCGGACGAGATCCTGTGGAAGTCGAAGCGCTGGCACCTCGATGCTATGGTCTCCGGGATCTTGCCGGGTTCGGTCGTCGCGAGAACAAAGACGACGTGCGGCGGCGGTTCCTCAAGCGTCTTGAGGAGCGCGTTGAAGGCCTCCCGCGTGAGCATGTGGGCCTCGTCGATTATGTACACCTTCATGCGGCCCGACAGGGGGGCGTACTGCACCGTCTCGCGTATGCCGCGGGCGTCCTCGATCTTCCGGTTTGAGGCCCCGTCGATCTCTATCACGTCGAGGCTTCTGCCGGCGGCGATCTCCCGGCACGACTCGCACTGGCCGCACGGTTCGCCGGTCGGCCCCTTCTCGCAGTTGAGTGACTTGGCGAGTATGCGCGCCACTGTCGTCTTGCCCACACCTCGCGGGCCGGTGAACAGGTGGGCGTGTGCCACACGGTCCGTCTCGACGGCGGCTGCGAGCGTCAGCACCACGTGCTTCTGCCCCACCACGTCAGCGAACGATTCTGGACGCCACTTGCGGGCTAGAACCAGGTAGGACATGTGACCCCCGGTCTGGTCACTCGGCCGTATTGCTAGAGAGGGCCGCCAGAGAACCCTGCCCCGGCACGCGTCCGCTTCGACCTCCGACCCCGACGCGATGTCGAGTCAGTTAGCTCCTGTCAAGCTCCCCCGCGGCACATCGGGTGGTCGGCTTACGGCTGCTGCCTTCCGGCCCTGACCGGATTCACCGAGCCCGATTGCGCGGGACCTGACACTCAACGCCACTTCTCTCGAATCACGAACGGAGGCGCAAGGCCTCGGACGGATGTTCGACCCCGCTACAGCGGATTGCGGGTCACAGGGCACCGCTAGTTCCCCGCCTAGCGTGCCGGGGCAGGCATCCTCTGGAGCTTCAGTGTGCGGGAACCCGCCCGCCTTGAGCGAGCGGGTCCCAAAGGACTGGTGGAGATGAGCGGGCTCGAACCGCCGACCTCTGCCTTGCGAAGGCAGCGCTCTCCCATCTGAGCTACATCCCCACTATGTGCGTCTTGTCCAAACGTGAATCCCGGCAGAGTTGTGGCGGAGAGGGAGGGATTCGAACCCTCGGTACGCTCATCACGTACACGCGATTTCCAGTCGCGCACCTTCAACCACTCAGTCACCTCTCCGCTTGGAAGCGGCATGGCGGTGGGGGTGGGATTCGAACCCACGGTACCCCAAGGGGTACAACGGTTTTCGAGACCGCCACGATCGACCAGCTCCGTCACCCCACCGGCCGCCTTCGCTCACTCCTGCAGGGATGCGCTGCCACGGAGTTCGGTGAAAAAGCCCCGAACAAGCGCGGCGCACTCCTCACGCAGCACACCGGACGTGACCGCGGCCCGGTGGTTCAGAGATGGGTCATCCAGGAGGTTGCCCAGCGACCCCGCGTAGCCTGACTTCGGGTCCGGACAACCGTACACGAGCCTCTTGATCCTCGCCAGAACGATCGCTCCGGCGCACATCGGACAAGGCTCCATCGTAACGTAGATGGTCGCTCCAGTCAAGCGCGGGAGCCCCAGTGATCTGCAGGCCGCGCCGATGGCCAGGATCTCCGCGTGGGCCGTCGGATCGCGCAGAGACTCGATCGAGTTGTGGCCACGTCCGACCACACGTCCGTTGAGAACGACGACGGCCCCGACGGGTACCTCTCCCTCGTCTGCCGCCAGCCGCGCCTCGTCGAGAGCCGCGTTCATCCACGCTCGGTCGTCGCTCTCTGCGGTGCTCGTCTCGTCCCCCTTGACATTGCCTCGGGCGAGAACGTAGCAACGGCGATGCCTTCTGTCAAGCCCCGCCACGATAACGGCCGCCGGTGCGGGACCGGCGGCCGCGAGGCTGCCCTGCGTTCGCTGTCCAGCCGGCGCCCCGGCCGCGCTGCTCCGATGGGACCCGGAGCGCATATGCGTCGGTCAGTTGACGCTCTCGTCGCCGTACACGACCACGCGGTTCCTTCCCAGCGCCTTTGCCCTGTAGAGGGCCTGGTCGGCCCGCTCCACGAGCTCACACTTGTCCGTGGCCTGCATGGGGATGGTGGCCACGCCGAGGCTTATTGTCAGCCGCCCTCCGGGCATGACATCCTCCCCTTCGAACGTCGCTTCGGCCACCAGCTGTCTGATGCGTTCGGCCATGCGTCGGGCGGCGTCCGGACTGGCCTCCGGAGCGATTATCGCGAACTCCTCTCCCCCGTACCGCGCCACGAAGTCGCAGGAGCGAGACGCCTGCTTGAGAAGCAAGGACAGGTGTTTGAGTGCGATGTCGCCCGATGGATGCCCGTGCGAGTCGTTGAAGCGTTTGAAGTTGTCTATGTCGATCATTAGCAGACTCACGACACGGTTGTATCTCAGCGCTCTCGCGACCTCCGTCTCGAGAAGTTGGTGGAAGAAACGGTGATTGTAGAGGTCGGTCAGGCCGTCCTTGCGCGACAGCTCCTTGTAGAACTCACCCTCGGCCGCTTGCTTCTTGAGGTGCCTCTCCTTGACCGCGTTGGAGACGATGATCCTGATCTGATCGATGTTGAATGGCTTGGTGATGTAGTCGGTCGCGCCCAGCTTCATGGACTCGACGGCGGTCTCCATCGAGGCGTAGCCGGTCATGACGATGACGTCCACGTCGTACGAGAGCTTCTTCGCCGCCGCAACGACTCCCAGCCCATCGAGTTCGGGCATCACAATGTCGGTGATGACGATATCGTACTGCGCGCTCGCCATCTTCTCGACGGCGTCCCGGCCGGACACTGCCAGGTCGATGGAGTAGCCCTCCCCCGAGAGCACCTCCTTCAGGAAGGCGCGCATGATCTCCTCATCGTCCACGACGAGGATGCTGGTCTTCGTCGCGGTGGAGGCTTCCGTGTCTTCGGCGCGCGAGGGCTCGCGCTCGATCTCTTCTGGCGTCAGCAACGGGGCTCCTCGCCGGTCATCGCCGGCGTTTCCAGTTCTCTGGCGTACGAGCTCGAAGGGAGCTGTATCGTGAAGGTCGAGCCGGTCCCGACCTCGCTTTCCACCTCTATGTCACCGCCGTGGTCGCGGATGATCCCATAGCTTACCGACAGACCCAGGCCGGTGCCCTGCCCGACGTCGCTGGTCGTGAAGAACGGTTCGAAGACTTTCCCAAGGTACTCCTTCCGGATTCCCTTGCCGGTGTCCGAGAAGCTCACGACCACCCTGTCCCTGGACGGGTCGCTGTTTGAGGCGACGGTCAGACGTCCGCCCGAGGGCATCGCCTTCCTGGCATTGAGTATGATGTTGGCAAAGACCTGCTGGAGCTGTTGCGAGTCTCCAACGACGGGAGGAAGCGCCTGGTCAAGCCTGGTGTCGAGTTCGATGCCGCGCATGGTGAGCTGCTTCTCCGTGAAGTCGAGGGTCTCGCGGAGTACCTCGTTCACATCGACGGCGGTGAATGAGTTCTCCGATTCCCTTGAGAAGCGCAGCAAGTTCTGGACGATGCTCCTGCAGCGCTGCGCCTGGCGCTCCACCTGGCACAGGTGTTCGTCGAGCCTCGCAGTCTCGGCCGGGGTCAGACCCGTATCCCGCACGTCTCTCAGACGCTCGATGTCGTACTGCAAGTATCCAAGGATGCCGCCCAGCGGGTTGTTCAGCTCGTGCGCCACGCCGGCGGCCAGTTCGCCGACGGCTGCGAGTCTGCCGGACTGGACTATCTTGTCCTGCATCTCGCGCAGCTCCGCCGTGCGCTCGTCGACGCGCTGCTCCAGGCTGTCGTTCAGTTCCTGAAGCTGCAGCTTGGCCGACTCGAGCTCACGCGTCCTCTCCTCCACTTTCTGCTCGATCGTGGCCCTCGACTGCTCGAGGCCTTCGTAGAGACGGGCGTTCTCCGCGGCCCTGGCGATCTG
Source organism: uncultured bacterium (assembly GCA_964562405.1). GTDB lineage: Bacteria > Joyebacterota > Joyebacteria > Joyebacterales > Joyebacteraceae > WJLY01. The sequence goes on from CAZLTC010000032.1 coordinate 20,462, forward strand.
TCCGCCGATGTTGCGCAACAGCGCCTGATGGGAGTCGTCGAACGTGTGTCCCGACATCCCGCAGGCCGACAGCACGCCGATCAGTCTCTCGCCCGACACGAGTGGCACACCGAGCCATCCGCCGGGAACGATGCCGCGTGTGGACATCTCGGACGCCAGACGGGTGTCCAGCGCTCGTCCCTCCTCGGACGCGTCGATGTCCACCACCAGTAGCGGGCTTCTGTGCTTCGTCACCCAGCTTGTGAGCGACCCGCCGAGGGTGGATTGCCAGGCGGTCACCTGGTTCTCCGACCCAAAACAGGCTCTGAAGTCAAGCTCTCCGCTCTTCTCGTCGTAGAGCGCGAGGCATATCGCCGATGCGCCCAACGGGCTACGAGCATGCTCGTGGATCAGCTCGACGAGCACGTCGAGCCTGAGCGTCGAGGACAGGTCACGGCCCAGCGCATTCAGCGACTTCAGCTCCTGGATGCTGTCCGCGAGACTACGTTTCGTGTCCCAGAGCGTCTTGCCCGCGGCCCCTGAGACCATGAGGACGACGGCCAGAAGAGGGAACGTCGCCGGCTCTCCCGGTGTGTAGGCAACCACGAGGAGCAGTCCGAGCGGCAGCATCGCCAGTTCGATCACCACGCCCTTGCCTGCGATCCACCTCCCGTATCGCAGCAGAGCGGCCCTGACGCCGCCACTGGTCAGGCTCCGAAGCGCGGCACCGAGCAAGTTGAACGATGCGAACAGGCCCACGAACCTGGCGGCATCCGTGGCGCCGACGTTCGTCGGGTACACGCGGCCGCCGATGGCCAGGTAGATCACGCTGGCCAGGAAGATGGCTATCACCTGTGTTCCGATGTCGTCGATCGTGTGACGCCGACCCGAGCGAATCGAGATGCTCCCGAGTATCGCCGTGGTCAGCGCCACGACCCATACGGCCACGAAGCCGCCGAACAGCACGGCGGATGCTGCGAAGACGGCGCTGCCAAATGACGCGTACGAATCGTCGTCGATGCGGAAGGCGAAGACTCCAGTGGCCAGACCGAGCGCTGTCATGATGCCGACAGCGCCCCAGTCGAGCAGCGGCATGCGCAACGCGGCGACCGCCATGAGCGTGGCCGCGCCTGCCGCCGCCATCACCCAGCCGTCGGTAGCCAGACTGTGCCGCCGTCCGGCGGGACCGCCGATCGGCAGTGCCGCCGTGCGCACCTGAGTTCCTCGCATCGATTCCCCCGTCCGCACCCGTTCGATGAAACCACCCGCCGACCCCTGGCGTCGGGCCGGCATCCAGATCTGAAGGTGTATAGCCCCTGCCCGTGGGCAACGGAGTGTCCTCGTCAGTGCTCCGCAAATGCAAGTCCTGTGCCACGCTGGGGCGTTTGCGCGGCCTGAGAGCGGCGGCACGGGAAACGGTATTGTGGGCGGTTTTCCGGTTAGGTTGGGCTGTCTGATGGGCGGTTCAGTCGGGGCTGAGGTTCAGGCGCTACTCTATAAGCTCGATGCTGAGGTCCACCCCACCCTCCGGAAGCCCTGCCCCGCTAAGGATGAGCCTGTTCGTGCCGGGCGAGAGTGGCCATGGGCCGAAGCGGCCCGCCGCGTCCAGCGACTCGGGACCTCGTGTCGATCCGGCGCTCCGGAGCATGGCCGAGGCCGCGCGCAGCGTCGAGCCCGCAGCGCTCAGCCTGCCCAGAACGGTCGGCCCGCCCGCGGCCTCGCGAATCTCGCACTCGAGGCCGAGCCCGCCGGGGCCCGACCATCCGAGGCGGAGCGGTTTCGCGCCTCTCATCGGAGCGGGAGCGGGCACGAGATTCACTCCGGCCGATCTGGTGGCCTCGTCGAGCGCGCGAGCGAAGCCCCTCACGAGAGTTGCCGCGCCGTCGACCCACCGCACCACCGCGGTACGTCCCTCGGCAGCGAGCGTCGAGAACACTCTATCCTCGACCGCACGCGCCGAGGCCGGAACCGTACACCCCTCGTCGGACCAGAGGTCCGCAAGGAAGCCAAGACAATCCGGACACTCCTCGATGTGGCGGAGCGTTCCGGCGGCCTCGTCGTCATCGAGATGCCTCTCGGCGTATGCGATCACGGACGCCCACTGGGGGCACTCGTCCCCACGCCGACGTCGCTCTCCGAGGTCTCTCAGAATGTCGAGCGATCGTTTCATTCTCTCTGCAAGAAGGGTGCAGCTGCGGCAATCCGCAAGGTGGCGCTCTACGGACGCCGTCTCCTCTTCGTCGGCCGCTCCCTCGAGATAGGCCAGAAGCCTCTCTCCGGCAGGACATTCTCCGCTCATCTGACGGTCACCATCCTCCCCACTCTCGTTGCAGCTGCCCGCTCTCTCTGAGCTTGGCGAGCGCTCTGTAGACGTAGCCGCTCATCGCTCCCACTGTCATGTCGAAGCGGTCGGCCACCTCCCTGTAGGTGAATCCCTCGAAGTAGATCAGCTTGACCGCAAGAGCCTCCCTCGGCTCTAGCGCCTCGGCCATGGTCTGCTCGAGACTGAGCCTGAGATCGGCGTCTCCCGAGCCGCTCCCGTCCTGCCCGCTCTCGCCGTGGGTCCCGTCCATGCGCTCGTCCTGGAACTCGGCAGAAGGTAATCGCCTGCACTCCCGTCTCAGATGGTCTATGCAGACGTTCCTGACTATGCGGTAGATCCAGGTCTCCAGCTTGCATCGTCCTCTCCAGCTTTCGAGAGCCTTGCCGTTGTTCCGCAGCAGCTTGAAGAGGGACTCCTCGTACAGGTCATCCATCGTGGATTCGTCCCAGCCCGCACCGTATCTCGAGTTCGACCTATGTATAGCGCTCCAGATGAGCCTTCGGTATCTTCCGACGAAGTCTTGCCATGCCTCCGACTCGCCTGAACGGAGCCGCTCTATCATGAGTGCGTCTTCGGGATCGATCCGTCTGTGAGCGTCCAAGGGAATCCCCTCTCACACCCAACGGTCGTACAGGAGGAAGGTTCTCTTCGCGCTAGAAGCGTTTCTGCAGACGAAGGGTGGGGTCACCGTACAGCACGTAGTTGGCCCAGGTGAAGGGGGAAGTGCCCATCCGAGAAGCTCTCGCGGCCGTCACCGACTCCCCGAGCGTCCTTCCGGAGGCCACGTTCCTGTAGAAGGTCCGCGCGAAGCTGGCCGCACCGGCGTCCTCCAGCTCCCACATCGTGCCCACGTAGGCGGCCACACCGGCGGCCATTAGCCGTCTCGGAGCAGCGCTCGACCAGTCGGAACGGCCCGCGCCGGGCCCGGAGTGACATGCGTTCGCGAAGGCCAGGACGGGAGGGTAGCCTGATGCCGCCAGGGCCGAGCCGGGGTCGACCGCCTTGCCGTCGGCGATGACCCAGCCCTCGGTCCCGTCGGCGGCGCGAGTGTGGCCGGCGAAGTGCACCACGTCGAAGCCCTCCGCGAGCGCGCGGCGAAGCTCATCGGCGGAGCGGGGGCTCCGCCTCGTCACTCGCAGCCGGTCCGGCTCGAGCGCGGCCAGCTCCATCAGCTCACTCGCTTCCCGGGACGCCTCCGGAAGCGCCCGCTCAGGGTCGCCGGCCTCGAGGTCCGCGAGCACGAGCACGCGCGTCGGCCCCGTCTCGCGCAGCGCCGCCCTCGGCGTGCTCTCGTCGGCGCGGATCTGACGGGCGACATGGAACTGCTGCCAGAGGAACTGCGCGCCCGGCCCCGGGACTATCAGTTCCCAGGGCAGCGCGGCCAGAGACGGCTGGATGCGGAGCAGGAGATGGTCGCCCTTGAGCGCGAAGAGTCTCTCCCTGAGTTCTCTCTCGCGCCCAAGGATCGCGTCGGCCAGTGACAGGCCGAGGGCATGCATCTCGCGCTGAACCTCGACCACCTGCTCCGCGGCGGGGTGAGTGGAGAACGCGCCCGACCGCGCGGCAAGCTCCGCGAACCTGTCGATCAGCACGCGCTCCTGCTCAAGGTCCCGCTCCACGATGAAGTCGCGGCCCACGGCACCGCGCTCGCCCGGCAGCAGGAACGCGAGACGCCCACCCGATTCCTCTCTTACGTGCACGTCGGCGACGCTACCCGGTCCAGGCACAACGTCACGGGCTCGTCGCGCCGCGCGCGTCAGTAGCAGGATGGCGGCGATGCATGCAGCGCCGGCCCAAACGGGGTTTCTGTACGCCTCGAGCGCGGATGAGACGCCCGCGTAGATCTGTGCGCGGTCGGCGTACGGGAGGAGTTTCAGGATGATCCACACGGCGAGGAAGGCCAGCGGAATCAGTGCGGGGAGCCTCGCTGATCGCCCGCGGACAGACCATGGCGGACCCTGCCCGATCCTCGCGGTCACCGTGGAACGGTCGCCGCACGAGTCACAACGGAGCGAACGCGTCAGAAGGTCGTCCCCGCTCGACCAGCTCTCGGCCTCGACCTGCGCGTGTCCACCGCAGCGCGGGCAGACTTGGTGCGCCAACTTCTTCTCCCCTTGCTATCGGACGTGTCGGAGGAAGAGCCGTTCGGAGATCGCGGGCGGGCCGCCGGACATCGGGCCCGCTAGGACCCGCCTTCCGAGGACATCACGCTGTGCTCCCGCGCCGCGCGCCCCACGGCCGGCAGGACTATGACCTCGTCCGCGAACTCCTGGCCGTGGTTCTCACACGAAAGCATGATCACCTGGCGCTCCTCCGATATCTCGTGCAGCAGTCGGAGCGCCGCGGAGCGTCGCTCCGGGTCGGAGTTTACCAGCGCGTCGTCCAGAATGAAAGGGGCGCCGTCGTGCGTGGATAGGAACTCGAGCAGAGCGTAGCGTATGGCAAGATAAAGTTGGTCCACCGTGCCCGTGGAGAGATCGGAGGGATCGATGATCTCTGGGCCTCCCCGCGAATCGTCGGCGTTCCTGACGGCAAGGCCGAGATCCTTGCCCACGGCGACGTTCGAGTAGCGGCCCAACGTGATTCGCGACAGTATCCGTTCGACGATCGGTTCGAGCACGGAGGCGGCGGCCTCCTTGGTGCTCCCGAGGGCGCTGTCGAGCCCGTCTCGCGCGAGTTCGAGGACGCGAAGCCTCCGCTCGAGTTCACCTTCCTCTTTCCTCGCCATCTCGAGCCGCGCCTCGAGGTCGGGCAGCGTCTCCTCGGCTTCGCGCTTGCCCAGCTCCCACTCCCGTCTGGAGATGCTCTCCGTCAGGGATTCGACCTGTTCCCTCAGGGTGTCGCGCTCCGCGCGCAGCTTCGCCAGCTCCGCCTCGCCTATCGAAGCGTGCGCGCCGAGCTCCGCCAGTTCCCCCTCGATCAACATACGCTGCCTGCCCAGAGCGGCAGTCTCGCCCTCCAGCGATTCCTCGACCTTCGCCGGGTCATCGGAGCCGCAGATGTCCGTCAGGACCGCCCGCGCGCTCTCCGCGTCTCTCTGAGCGCGGTCGTACTCCTCGATCTTGTGCTCGAACTCAAGGTAGTTCGGGAAACCGAGCGTCGACAGCGCCGCCATAAGCATCGTGGCGCGCTTCTGGCGTTCGGTCTGAGCCAGGCGGAGGTTCCGCGAGAACGCCCATATGCGGAGCGTCCGCCTGAACAGAGCGGCGGCAACGGCCCCCGCTGCCACGCCTCCGAGTATCAACCAGAGTCTGGCATCAGCGAAGGCGCCGCTCGCGGACGTGAGAAGCAGAACAAAGGCCGCGAGCCCGGCGATACCCGTGAACACGGCCGCACGCTTCTCGGTGCCCTCGCCCGTCCAGCCCGGCGCGCTCTCGCGAAGCTCGCCGACGTGTCTCTCCGACGCGTCGAGGTCGGCCTTGGCGTTGACGATCGCGCGTTTCTCCTCGCCGTACGCCGTGCCGCCGATGCGGTCCCACGCCTCATCGATGTCCCTGCGGAGCTTCCGGATCTTGCCTATGCGCGTCTCGCGCTCCTCGAGATGCGTGTCTATCTCCGCGAGACGCATCGCGAGTTCCCTTGAACGTTCCTCAGCGTGGACGGCCTTGTCGAGGCGCGCCAGCTCCACGCCGGTCGCCTCCAGCCTCTCGCGCTCTTGCGAAAGCTGCGTCATCGTGCGGACGGCCGACGCCCAGCTCTCGCGCTGCGCGGCGATCCGCTCGGAATACTCCTTGAGCTTGTCCCTGCAGATCCTGAGCGGTCCCGGGTTCTTCGGCGCGGGACGGTCGAGCCCCGCACGCATGCGGGTCGCCTCTCTCTCGAGCCGCTCCACGACGCTCGCGGCGTCGATGACGCCGCTGGAGCTTGTCATCTTGCGCTCGATGAGCGGGACCAGCTCGCCGCGTCGTGTCTTCTTCTCCTCCAGGACCGCGAGTTCCCCCTGTCTCACGGCTGCCACGGACTCGAAGGCGTCACGCGTGGAGAATCCGACCATGCCGTGGACCATGCGCTCGACCTCGGAGCGGTCGCCGTACACGGCTTCCGCTGAGTCGTCTCGCAGCTTGACGCGTCCCTCTCCGAAGTCCTTGGACAGGTCGTAGGTCGCGCCCGCATGCTCGAACGTCAACTCCAGCCGGGTGGCAGCACTTGTGCCCCAGCGCTCCAGTTCGCGCACGGAGCGCGACTTCGATGCGGGATCCAGGAAGAGCGCCACGGCCAGGGCCTCGACGATGGTGCTCTTCCCCGACTCGTTCGCTCCGACGATGAGATTCAGGCCCGGGTCGAGCTTGACCTCGAAGTCGTCGAACGACCGGAAGTTGACCAAACGGATCCTGCGGATCCTCATCCGAGCACGCCCTTCCCCTGGAGCAACGCCACGCCTAGCTGAAGCGCGTCTTCTATCTCCTGGCGCTCGTTCTCAGACGCCGCCTCCTCGTACTTGTCTCTCATCAGCCTCGCGAATCGGCCCACTACGAGTCTTTCCGGCAGGCCCTCGAGTTCGCGGTCCTCCATCCTCACGTGATAACCGCGCGCTCCCAGGGCGACGTGGAAGTAGTCGGACGACAGCGCTTCGCGCAACGCCTCCGCGTCGAACCCGGAGTCGACGGAGACCAGTCCTTTGAGAGCGAGCACGAGCACCGCGTTCTCGTCGGGCGGAAGCTGACCGCGCACGCGTTCAGCGACCGACGACATGTCCCCGAGCCCGGTCATGTCCACCTCGACCCTGCACAGTGACCTCGCGCCCACGCGAACCTTCTTCACTGATGTGCCATCGGGCGTCATCTCGACGAGCGCCACGTACCCCGCCCCCGGCTGGTCGATGGCGACAAGCTCGGGTGCGCCCGGATAGACGGCCTTCGTTCCACCGTGGCTGACGTCGCGCCATGAGTGCCAGTGGCCGAGCGCAACGTACGACCAGTCCTGGAACTCCTCCGGACCTATCGGATGGTCATCCGCGGCCACGGGCGCCGAGGTCAGGGACCCGTGGGCAACGGCGACGTTGTACGCATGACCCGGGTCCGGCACAAGCTCGGCGAGTTGGTGGGTGGAGGACCGGTTCGACCTGGGTGGAGTACCCCTGATCGAGAGACCGCAGGTGTCGATGTCGACCGACGGACGCCCGTCGAGACCGAGCACTGCCACGCGGCCGATGCGCTCGAACTCCTTGCGGTAGCTGGCATAGACCGAAGCCGTGCCGAGATAGTCGTGGGAACCGGGAAGAATGACCACGGACGCGGCGCTGGCCGCGGCGAGCCGCTCGAACTCCTGGAACGCGAAGCGCACCTCGGAGGCGGGAGGGCTCTGGGAGTCGAACAGGTCGCCCGCGATGATGAGGCAGTCTGCTTCCTCAGAGATCGTCGTGTCGACGACGGTCGACAGGGTCTGCTTGAGCTGCTCCCTCTGGACCGAGGCCATTTCGCCGAGCCAGGCGAGCGGCGCGCCCAGATGAACGTCTGCCGTATGAATGAGCCTTGCCACGCTGTCCCTTCGCTGGTGTCTCGGTCTCGCCGGGGCTCCTGGTAGTTCGAGTCTATATCTAAGCAGACGTCGTGCCGGACCAGTGTTACAAAGCACACAAGCGGCCTGCGCGCGACGTCACCGCCATGTAATGACTGGGTCTCACCGTTCTCGCTCAGCGGCCCCCACGCCCCAGAAGCCATGACACGACCTCATCCCACTCCTCCTGCGTGAGGTCCGGCGTGATCCCGTCGAGCGTAGGGTCCGGCATCGATACCGGCCTCTGGATGCTCATGCTGTCCGGGCTCGGCCAGGTGTGGGCCGGCAGGTACGTGCGCAGGTCGACGAGCGGGTCGTTGAGCATCTCGTCGACGTCGATCAGGAGCGAGAGCGAGGGCGCAGCCGGGTCGATGTCGGTGAGAGCGAGCTGCATGCCGTCCGTGAGGGCCGTCTGCACGTCCTCGCCGAGTTCGGTCAGTAGCTCAACGGAGGGGCCGTCGAGTATCTCGTCCAGCTCCACCAGCCCCCCTGTCTCGGTGATGAGGTCGTTCTCCTGCGGGTCCGTCTCGCCCTCGAGCGACGATGCGGCCTCGATGAGGTGAGCCGCGAGAGCCCCCGCCTCTTCGTAGGCGAGCTGTGTATGACCGCCGGCCCGCAGAGTAAGGAAGTCCTCGTCGTCCTCGATCAGGTGCTGCAGCGTCTGCCCACTGTCGCGGTCCAGGTCGTAGGCCGCCAGAGCGTGCGACACGGCCCGGAGAGCGTCGAGCGCCGCGTGCGCGAAGTAGGCGTCAGTCACGTCCAGGTTCAGGACGAGGATCTTGTCGCGTTCGTCCGGGCGCATTGACTGGCTGTCCGGTAGGACAATGGTCAGGTTGACCGCGCAGGAGAGGTCCTCGAAGCGGGCAAGCCGGGCGTCCGCCAGAGCGAACTCAGGAAGCGCCGTCTCTTCGAGGTACGACTGAAGCCCGGAGAAATGGAAATCGCTCGAGCGGCCCTCTAGCGCGGCCGACATCGCCAGAACGTCCGGCGTCTGCGCGTACCAGAAGAGGGAGCGCCCGCCGGCACCACGCTCAGCCGGGAAGAGCTCGCCGAGTATCTCTCGGAGCTGTGGGTTCGAGAGGACGGAGAGCACGTGAGTCAGGGCCGAGCCGAGGAGTGCGCCGCAGTGATCCGGGTCGTGCCCCAGCGCCTCGTCGAACTTGGCCATGGCGTCGTCGACATCGACGCCCCACTCCCACGGGGCGCCGTCCGTGTTCGCACCTTCGACGGCTTGGTAGAGATCAACCAGGCCCTGCGAGTAGAGGTCGGAGGCCTTGTCGGCGCTGCTCGCGCCGTCTTCGCCGCAGCCGGCCACTGCAAGGAGGACCCCGCATGCCGTGCACAGGATCATTCTGCGAGCCTTGATCATGGGACCTCCGCTCGTCGAGCCGTCCCTATGGGTGCCGGCTCCCTTGTTCTCCGGTAAGTTGTTCTGCGGCGAGCGCGGCACCGCGCTCGGAAATAGGATGCCCCCCGCGTCGAGCGGAGGGCACCCATTTGGTACGCCCAGGAGGACTCGAACCCCCAACCTTCTGGTCCGTAGCCAGACGCTCTATCCAATTGAGCTATGGGCGCTCATTCCTGGCGGAGAGGGAGGGATTCGAACCCTCGGTACAGTTACCCGTACAACTGCTTAGCAGGCAGCTCCCTTCAGCCACTCGGGCACCTCTCCTTCGGATTATTGACAACGAATCCACTCGACGCGGATCTTCGTGTGGCGGAGGGCGAGGGAATCGAACCCCCAAGGGCTTGCGCCCGGCGGTTTTCAAGACCGCTGCCTTACCAGTTAGGTCTAGCCCT
>CAZLTC010000033.1:0-8617 GCA_964562405.1 uncultured bacterium
CATGGTTCTCAGGCAGGTGGCGCGTGAGGTACCACAGGCACTCGCTCATCGCGTAGGCCGAGATGGCGTCCGCGTCCTTCTTGACCCGGTTCAGGATGTCCTTGGGTTGGCCCGCGCCCTCGCCGTAGCGTCCGAAGAGCCTCGTCCCCAGAGCGGTCACGGCGCCCATCATGGCGACGAGACGCTCCATTTGGCCGTTCAGAAAGGAGATGTCGCACGTGAACTCCGGAGCCGGCTCGCCTCGTGTCCACTCGATCTCCACGTCCTCGAGCCAGAGGTGAAAGCGTCCCAGTATGGGGCGCGTGTCGAACGCCCACTGCGCGATGGTGTTCCGCTTGTCGAGTCGGTCCGTGTCCGTGTCGCACCTTCGCATGTCGTGGCGCCTCCGCTACGAGTACATCCCGATCACCCGCACACCGTGACTGTCGGCACACATCCGCTACCGGTGCATCCCTTGATGGGTCGGGAAGTGTAAGCCTGGAAGCATCGTATGGCCGGGCGGCGGTTGAGGGCAAGTCAAAAACCGCGCGCTTGGCCGCTCCCCGGGTGCGATGGTATCCTCGTGAGGCGCGCTCATCAGGCGCACGGGGCGCTCACGTGAGATGGGTGGGAGAGGACGCGACTGCAGGTGGAAGGCGCATGATATGGGCGAGCGCATTGGGAAGGTGCATGAGATGGGCGAGCGCATTGGGAAGGCGCATGAGGAGGAAGATCGCGTGAGGAGGGAAGCCGCATCATGACGAGTCGACTCGGCAGCCACACTCGCATACACGTGCCGGCGAGCCTCGTGTCCGCGCTCGTAGGCCTCGCCGCGCTTGCCTGGTTCGTCGTCCGCACCGGCACGAAGCCGTCCCGGGCGGCATACCCATGCCAGAGGGCGGCGCTTTCCACCTCGTGGACGTTCCTGTGCCTGCCTCTCCTCGTCTGGGTGCCGCGCGGCATGCGCGGGAAGTCGCGCGGCGCGATCGTTGCCGCGGTCGTTGCGGTAGCCGTCATCGGGTTCGCGCTGGCGCTCCAGAGCGGGTCCATCTTCGGGGCGAGCCCTCGGGGCGACTGGGACCAGGGCGCTTGGCTGGCCGGTCTCTCCGAACGGGCGCCGCGGCCGCTCATCCCGGGACGCGTGGTCGAGGTTACCGATCCGCGCGCGACCAGCTGGGACTTCGAGACCGGTTGGTACGGCGACTACGTGAACCAGGACGTCGTGACCTCCATGGTCGCGGACGGCCTCACGGCGCTGACCGGCACGGCCACCGTGCGAGACGCCTGGGCAACGCTGATACCCGGCTTCAAGTCCGGTCAGAAGCTCGCTATCAAGGTCAACCTGAACAACACGCGCAGCGAGCAGCCGGGCAACGCCATCGACGCCATCATCGAGCCGGTCAACGCGCTACTGGCTGGCCTCATCGACTACGGCTTCGCGTCTTCCGACATTACGGTGTACGACATGACTCACGGCATGCACGACGGCCATATGCCCGAACGCCTGTCGGGCCGCTGCGCGTACGACGGCGTCAACTTCGTGGCGTATCTCGGGAACGACCGTCCGTACTCGGACGAGGTGGTCACGTTCGAACCGGCCTTCCGCGTGCCGATCAGCGACCGCCCGCTCGCACAGGTGTTGGTGGACGCCGACTACCTGATCAACCTGCCGATAGCCAAGGCTCACGACTTCGCCGGCATGTCGGTGTCGTTCAAGAATCACTTCGGTTCGATAGACCGCTGCGACAAGCTCCACCCGTACGCCTGGCCGCGCGAGGACACGTACACGCCCGACTACAGCCCGCTGGTCGACCTCTACGCGAACGAGAACGTCGGAGGCAAGACCGTGCTCACGGTCTGCGACGCGCTGTTCGGAAGCTGCACGCACCTGTGGTCGCCGCCGAGCGCGTGGCCGACGTGCAGCGGCTCGCCGAACACGATCCTGCTCTCGACCGATCCGGTGGCGATGGATTGCGTGGTGGGCGACATGCTGCTGGCGCAGAATGCGATACCGGAGGAGTCTCTCGACTACCTCCGGCTCGCTTCTGATGCTGGCATGGGCGTCTACGACCGCGCGAACGAGGTGGGGGAGTACGCCGCCATCGACCTGGTGAGGATCGACCGGCCGTAGCCTCGAGCTACCTGGCTATCACGACCTTCCCGACCGCCGTGTGCCCGGCGGCCGTCAGTCTTGCGAAATAGACTCCGCCCGCCACGGGCGTGCCGGCGCTGTCGCGGCCGTTCCACACGGCCGAGTGCTCTCCGGGGCCGACCGGCTCGTCCAATAAGGTCGTGACGGCCCTGCCGCTCACGTCGTAGATGGTGAGCTGCGCACGCGCGGGTTCCGGCAGCGTGAACGCGAACCGCGACAGGTCGGACGACGGGTTCCAGCCTGACGACCTGAGAGACAGCTTCGCGCTCTCCTGGCCGCCGTCGGGCACCGACGAGTGCACCATGTCGAATGAGTCGACGACGGTCCCGGTGGTGTCGATCGCTTTGAACGCCAGCTGGTCGCCTGCGATGTCCACCGTGCAGAAGTGGTGGACCTCCGCCGTGGCGACGATGTTCGGATAGGTGGGTATCGGCGTGTAGAGAGGCGCGCCGCCACCGCCGGTCGTTATGTGCTCGACGCCATCGACGACGGCCCTCGCGTAGTAGTGGTTGTGTCCTCCGAACACGATCTGCACTCCGTACTGAACGCAGAGCGGCTGGATGTAGTTCTGGACGCCCGTGCTGTTGCCGTGCCCTCCGGCCGACCAGCCGGGCTCATGCAGGACGATGAACTTCCACGGCTTGTCGGACGACGCGAGATCGTTCTCGATCCACGTCAGCTGCGGCGATCCCGTGGAGTACGAGACGTACTGGTCTATGACCGTGAAGTGTGCGGGTCCGTAGTCGAACGACCAGGCGTGGCCCACGACAGTCGGGTAGGGCAGGTATTTGGCGAAGAGGATCGCCGTGCCCTCGTGGTTCCCTCGGCACGACTGCGACGGCACGTCGGCGTGGAACGTCTTGATGTTCGGATACGAGTAGCCGAAGAATTGAGTGTCCCATTGGCTATCGATGTTCCCGTCCTCGACCAGGTCCCCGCTGATGACCGCCAGGGTCTGGTACTCCGGGTCGGCAGTGTACGTGTCGATCATGCCGGCGCACACATCGGCAAAATCTGCGGGGTATGTCCGCGTATCGCCGTACGCGAGGAACTTGAGATTCGCGACGTCCGAGGGCGGCGCCGACCGGAACGACCCGGTGCGCGAGTCTCCGGTTCTCACACGGTAGAAGTAGAAGGTATCGGGGTCCAGCCCCGCGAGCGTGACGGTGTGCTGGTGGCTCGCGCCGTACTCGACCGTGACAAAGCTCCCCAGCGAGTAGCTCGTGTCGGTCCCGTAGTCCAGCGTGCAGGGAACCGCGGAGAGCATCTGCCAGTGGACGTCCATCTCGTCCTGGACGCCGTTGAAGACGAGGTAGGGCTCCTTGCGGAAGGAGGCTCTCTGCGAGTCGGTGGCGGCGCCGGCGAGGAGCGGCAGCGCGAACGCGGCAACGAGCGCCACGGTCAGGAGCGTTCTGAGTACGCGTCGGTGTGTCTTCATGGTTGCGTATCCCGTGTTTGAATGGGCAAGACGCGGCGCGGGTGCCGCACAGAGAAGCTATGGTGAAGGACAATACCATTCTACTCCTTGAGGGAGCGCCGCGCCAGCCCCGGGCCTTGAGAAAGCGCCTCCGGACGGGTACCATTGACCGAGGTGACGATTCCAAGATACTGGAGGCATGATGGCTCTCTTCGGACGCAAGAAGAAGCGCACGCTCGTCATCGGTCTGGACGGCGTGCCGCACTCGCTCCTCGAGCGTTTCACCGCGGACGGCACGATGCCCAACATGGCGGCGCTGGCCTCCTCGGGACACCTCTCGAGGATGAAGGTGACGCTGCCCGAGATCTCAGCGGTGAGCTGGCCCTCCTTCATGACGGGGACCAACCCCGGCGTGCACGGGATCTTCGGGTTCGTGGACTGGAAGGAGGACAGCTACGACATCCGGTTCCCGAACTTTCGCGACCTCAAGGCGCCAACCATCTGGGACCGGCTGGGCGAGCGCAAGAAGCGCAGCATCATAATCAACCAGCCGTCCACCTATCCGGCGAGAGAGATGAACGGCGTGCTCGTGTCCGGCTTCGTGGCCATCTCACTCAAGAAGGCGGTCTGGCCGATCAGGTACCTCTCCGATCTCGAGGAGATCAACTACAAGGTCGACATCGACACGGCCCGCGCGCGTGAGGACCACGAGTACCTCATCGACGACCTGACGTACACGCTCGACAGCCGCATGCGCGTGGTCGACCACTTCTGGAAGAGCGAGGAGTGGGATTTCACCGAGGTGGTCGTCACCGGCACGGACCGCATCCAGCACTACATCTGGGACGCGCTCGAGGACCCAGCGCACAAGCTGCACGGGGCCTTCATCGACTACTACAGGAAGGTCGACGACTTCATCGGCAAGCTGGTCGCGAAGTTCTCGGAGGTCTCCGGGCGCCCGGAGGGCGAGGGGCTCTTTCTGCTCTCCGACCACGGGTTCTGCGGCATCAAGCAGGAGGTCCGCGTGAACCGGTGGCTCATGGACAACGGGTTCCTCAAGTTCGAAGGCGAAGCGCCCGGCACGCTCGAGGCGGTCGCGGCGGGATCGAAGGCCTTCGCGCTAGACCCGGGCAGGATCTATCTGAACCGCAAGGGCCGCTTCCCGAAAGGCAGCGTCGACTTCGCGTCCGCGCGAGGCATCATCGACGAGATCAAGGCCGGGCTCTCGGAACTCAAGCACGATGGGGAGCCGGTCATGGAGCGCGTGCTCGAACGCGACGAGGTCTACGCAGGACCCGCGGCCGACCACGGGCCCGACATCGTGCCCGTAGGGAACCACGGTTACGACCTCAAGGGCACGACCCGCGAGAAGGATCTCTTCGGGCGGACGAACCTCACGGGTATGCACACGTGGGATGACGCCTTCTTCTGGTCGAAGGAGAAGCCGGAAGGGGAGGTCGAGATCACGCAGCTCGCGGAGAAGATACTGGAGGCGGCGCTCTAGCCTCGACCCTGCTCTGTCCGGGAGATGATCTCGTCCTGCAGCGCGCGGGAGATGTCGCAGAAGTAGTCGCTGTAACCGGCCACCCGGACGATGAGGTCGCGGTGGCTCTCCGGGTCCGTCTGGGCCTCGCGCAGGGTCTCCGCGCTGACGACGTTGAACTGCACGTGGTGCCCGCCCATCGCGAAGTAGCCACGTATCAGTCCCGCAAGCCGGTCGAGGTCACTCTCCTCCGCCAGAGCGTCCGGCGAGAACTTCATGTTGAGAAGTGTGCCGCCCGTCCTCTCGTGGTCCATCTTCGCGGCCGAGCAGAAGACCGCCGTCGGCCCCTTGACATCGGCCCCCTGGACCGGGGAGATGCCCTCCGAGAGCGGCGTCCCGGACCTCCTGCCGTCGGGCGTTGCGCCGGTCACGGACCCGAAGTAGACGTGGCACGTCGTGGGCAGCATGTCTATGTGGTACGAGCCACCTCGCACGTTCGGCCTTCCGTCCACGACGTTGAAGTAGGCGTCGAAGACTCGGCGCATCAGGTCGTCGGCCCTGTCGTCGTCGTTGCCCCACTTGGGCGAGCGGTTCAGAAAGACAAGTCGAAGCTCCGGATCGTCCGCGAAGTCCGAGCGGATGCCCTCGAGGACTCTCTCCATCGACACAGTGCCGGCCTCGAAGACGTTCTCCCTGATCGCGGCGAGGCTGTCGGTGATGGTGCCTATGCCGACGCCCTGGATGTACGACGTGTTGTAGCGTGCGCCGCCCTCGTTGTAGTCGAGACCTCTCTCGATGCAGTCGTCGGTGATGAGAGAGAGGAACGGCGCCGGCATCTCCCGCGCGTACATCGTCTCGATGATGTCGTTGCCGCGGAACTTGATGTCGAGGAAGTGCTCGAGCTGTCTATCGAACGCCTCCATGAGGTCGTCGAACGACGCGAACGTCCTCGGGTCCGCGGTCAGCGCCCCTATCGTCTCGCCGGTGCGCGGGTCGGCGCCTTCGTTGAGCGCGATCTCCAGGACCTTCGGCAGGTTGAAGTACCCGGTGAGTATGTAGGCTTCCTTGCCGAACGCGCCCGACTCCACGCATCCGCTCGTCCCGCCCTCGCGCGCGTCCTCAAGACTCTTGCCCTGTCTCACCAGCTCGGCCACGACCGCGTCGGCGTTGAACACGGACGGGTAGCCGTAGCCCTTCCTGATCACGCGGCACGCCGCCTTCAGGAACTCGTCCGGCGTCCTGCTGGAGATCTGGACGTTCTGGCTCGGCTGGAGGATGTGCAGCTCGTCGATTACCTCCAAGAGGAGGAAGCTGACCTCGTTTGCGCCATCCTCGCCGTCCCGCGTCAATCCCGCAAGGTTGACGTTGGCGAAGTCGGTGTACGTTCCGCTCTCGGCGGCGGTGACGCCGACCTTGGGAGGAGCCGGGTGGTTGTTGAACTTGATGAAGAAGCACTCGAGCAGCTCCTTCGCGGCATCGCGTGTGAGCGTCCCCGCTGCGACCTCACGCTCGTAGAACGGACGCAGGTGCTGGTCGAGGTGGCCCGGGCTGAACGCGTCCCAGCCGTTCAGCTCGGTGATGACCGCGAGGTGGCAGAACCAGTACATCTGGAGCGCCTCGCGGAACGTGCGCGGAGCGCGTGCGGGAACCCGGCGGCACGTGTCGCGGATGGTCGCGAGTTCGCGCTTGCGTGTGGGGTCGGGTTCGGCGGCGGCCATGCGGTCGGCGAGAGCGGCATGCCGCTCGGCGAAGAGAATGGCCGCGTCGGCGGCTATGTCCATCGCCCGTAGCTCCTCGCGGCGATGGCCGTCGTCCGATCGGAGCGCGACGTCGAAGAGACGGCCGTCGTCTAGGACGCGCGGGTCGGAGGCCGGTCCGCCGTCAAGCGCCGGCGGCGCGTGGAAGCGGTCCGGACTCCCCGCGTTCAGCTCTCCGTCCGGAGACAGCGCGGCCAGGCGCTGGGCCACTGCTGCGCGCAGGTCCAGCATGCCGGTCCGGTACAGCTTCCCGTCGGCGACCGTGTGGCCGGGGGCGCGCTGCTCCATGAACTCGGTGAAGATGCCGGCCTCGTAGGCGGCGTGCCAGTTGTGCGGCAGCGCGTCGAATATCCTGTCCCGGAGGCTCCTGCCCTTCCAGTAGGGGATGATCTCGCGTTCGTACGTCTCGACGACGTCGGCGGAGACTGCGTAGCTTGTCTTGTCGCGACCGTCGAGGATGCGGAGGTCCTCTGCGCTGTGACACGTGAGTTCAGGGTACGTGGGTGTCGCGGCGGGTTCGGGGCCGCGCTCGCCGACGATGAGTTCGTCATCGCCGATGTAGATCGTCTTGTGCTCGCACAAGTGACGGAAGGCGAGTGCGCGCATGACAGGCGGGGAGTAACGCCCGTCGTTGTCGCGATAGAACGCGGTCATGAGCGCAGCGCGTTCGGCGGAGATCGACGGCCTCGCCGCGAGCGTTCTCTCTCTGAGCCTGCGCACTCTGTCGGTCATCTCTCACCTCGTCGTAAATCTCCGGCGGTCCGCCTCGGTCAGTCCCGTCCGTTCGAAACACTGACGCCGCGGCTCTTGAGGAAGCTCGCGACCTCGCCCATTCGCTCGTTCGAGGGGGGCTCGAGCCCGGCGTGCCTCCAGCTTCTGCCGAGCCTCCTGTACTTGTCGGTCGCCGTCCTGTGGAATGGAAGCAGGCGGACCGGCACGGGGCGCGACAACGACGCCACCATGTCCGCCAGCGCCCGCAGGTTCTCCTCACTGTCCGTGACGCCCGGAACGACCGGAAAGCGCACCACGAGCGGGATGCCCGCAGCGTCTGCCTCCCGCAGGTTCTCGATGATCGGTGCGAGCGGCACGCCCGTGGACTTCTGATGCAGATTCGGGTCGAGCGTCTTAAGGTCGAACAGGAACAGGTCGGCGGCCTCGGCGACGGCGCGGACCAGATTCTGCTCGGCCCACCCGCTCGTGTCGACGGCTGTGTGCAGCCCGCGGTCGCGGCAGGCGCGGAGACACTCAAGCAGGAAGGCGCCCTGCGCGAGAGGCTCGCCTCCGGAGAAGGTCACGCCTCCTCCCGTCCGCTCGTAGAAGACGCGGTCGCGCTCGACCTCGCGCAGCACGTCGTCCGGAGTGCGTTCGGTGCCCACCAGGCGCCGTGCACCGGCAACGCATGCGTCGACGCACTTCCCGCACCGCAGGCACCCTACGGTCCCGGCGGCCGCGCGACGCGCGCCCGGCGCGAGCGGTATGCCCGGCCCGATGGCCTCAGTCGCGAGCGGGCAGACCAGGGCGCACTCGCCGCAGCCGACACAGCGTTCCGCGACCACGAGAACCTCCGGCAGCGGCGACACGCCCTCCGGGTTGTGGCACCAGGTGCAGGAGAGCGGGCAGCCCTTCAGGAAGACGGTGGTGCGGATGCCCGGCCCGTCGTCGGTCGAGTAGCGCTGTACGTTGAAGACAATGCCTGTGGTCAAACTCACCTCCGTGCGGCCGCTGCGGCCCGGCCGTGGTGCGTGCCGCGCCCTGCGCGTACACCGTTCCAGTATATGTCACGACCGGCGGCGCGGAAAGGATGGCACGGGCGTCGAGACAGAGATAGG
>CAZLTC010000033.1:8717-11454 GCA_964562405.1 uncultured bacterium
CCTGGAGGGCATGTTGACGGGAGAACCCCACCTCTCGCGCCGTCGGCTCCTGCTGCGGCGGTTGACGCTGGCCGCTCTCTCCATCCTCCTCGCCGCCCAGCTCGTCGGTGGCGTGCTGACCATCGCATGGCAATCAGACCAGGAACGCGCATATTCCGGCATCCGGGGGCTCCAGGGAGCGGTCCCGGACCTGGCCACGCTGCGGGTGCAGGATGGCTATCGCGTCCTGGGCGTTGACCCCGGTTCTCCAGCGTCTGCCGTTGGACTGCGTGCCGACGATGTCATAGTCGACGTGAGCGGTGCCAACCTCGCGGAGCATCCTGAGCAGTACTTCCGGTCGGTGATCGGGGGCCGCGACGGCGACACCGTCGCTCTCGTGTGGCTCCGCGACGGCGACAGGCATGCCGGGAAACTCACACTGGATTCCGGGCTGAACCGCTCCGGCGTCAGTGACGTCTCACGGTCCGACTCGAACCTCGGGGTCGGCGTCGGTTCGTCTCCGTGGGGACGCTACGGACCGTACCTTCTCCCGTCGCTCCTGATGCTCATCGTCGGCGCCGTGATCGGATTCCTGCGGCCGCGGGAATCCGTATCGTATCACGTTGCTCTCCTCCTGCTCGTTCTCGCACAGACCCTGTCGATCTTCATCGAGCGGGCACCCACCGTCGCTCTCTGGCCGATGCGGACCCTCGCCGGCAGCCTCTACGTGTCGAGACTCGCCATCTACCCGCTCGCGCTCCTCATGATCGACGTGCTGGCCGTGTTCCCAAACCCGTCTCGCCTGGGAGAGTGGTTCCTCAAGCGGAAGTGGATCCTCATCCCGTACGCCCTTCTCGCCGCCGAGAACGTGGCCGAGATAGGTCATCGCGTCTTCAACATCGACTACCTTTCGCCGCACCTGACCAGGGCCCTGAGCCGGCTGGCCCCGTGGCCGTACCTCTGGCTGGTCCTCCTCCTGCTCGCGGGGGCGCTGCTGGTGGCGCAGCGCGCCGGCAGCCGGGGAGGGTCGCGCGCGCGGCTGGGCATCGTTCAGGTGGGCTTCGTCACCAACGTCATCGGCGGGCTCTGGGTCCTGTTCCTCTGGAAGAGCGGCACGTTTTGGGACATCGTCGGCGGCGCCGAGGGTCCGGTGGCCACGGCCCTTGCCAGGGGGACGGCGACGTTCCTGCCGATACTCCTTCTGTGCGGCCTTCCCGCGTCGCTCGCATACGCGATCTTCGCCAGGCGTGTCTTCGGCATACGGCTGATCATCCGCCGCGGCATTCGCTATCTGCTCCTGTCCCGGGGCGTTCTCGTCGCCGAGGGCGCGCTCCTGTTCGCGGTGCTGGTCAAGGCCATCCAGTACAGCCAGGGGCAGGCCGGTGTCTCGGTCGCGGGCGCGTCCGCGATAGCGGGAGGCGTGACGCTGTTGATCGTGGCGGCGATGGTCCGCGTGAATCGCCCAATGATGCGACGTATCGACAGACGGTTCTTCCGCGAGAGCTACGATGCGCACATGCTCCTGCTCGACGTGAGCCGGCGAATGCTGGTCCTGAAGGACCGCGACCAGGTGCTTCAGCAGGTGGGCGACGCGCTGCTGCGCTCGCTCCACCCGGCCAGGGTCGGGTTCTTCATCAGGGGCGACGGTTCGGGTGAGTTCCGTCTGGCCTGGCAGACCGGCAGAGCCGCGGGCGGCTCCGATTCGGAGGCGGGTCTCGCGAGCGTGGAGACCGCGCGGCTTGTCGAGCAGGGCATGATCGGGCTCGACGCAGAGGGCGACTGCCGGGACGTTCCAGCGGGCGAGTCCGGCAGAGCAGGGTCCGCCCGCGCGCCCGACGCTGTTGAGCTCCTGATAGCCCTGAGGGGAAGCACACGACTCATCGGGTGCATCGCTCTTGCGGCGAAGCTCTCCGAGGAGCCGTACAGCGGCGAGGACAGGGCGGTGCTCGTGACCGTGGCGACCCAGATGGGGTTCGCGATGGAGAACGCCGAGCTCCTGGAGGTCGCCAAGCGAGAGGCAGAGCATACGCGGGAGCTCTCCATCGCGCGTCAGGTCCAGCAGGACCTGTTCCCGGAGCATCTCCCGACGGTCGACGGATGGGAGTTCGCAGCCATGTGCCGGCCGGCGCAGGCGGTGGGCGGCGACTATTACGACGTCTTCGCCGCCGGCCCGGACCGCGTCGTGCTCGCCCTTGGAGACGTCTCGGGGAAAGGCCTCGGGCCGTCCCTGGTGATGTCGGGGGTGCACGCCATGATACGGAGTCGGTTCAGGTCCGGGAGCGCCGAGCTTCCCGCACTCGTGGACGAGCTGAACCACCATCTGTTCGAGTCATGCCCGACCGAGATGTTCATGACGCTCTTCCTGGGAGTGCTCGACCTGAGCGACGGGCGGCTCGCATACATAAACGCCGGGCATAATCATCCCCTCATGTTCGCGCCGGGCTCCGTGGCCCCGCGCGTTCTCGACACCGGCGGGACGATCCTCGGTATGCTCGAGAGCGCGTCCTACGAAGAGGGTGAGGCCGTGCTCACGCCTGGCTGCACCATCGTGGTGTACAGCGATGGCGTGACGGAGGCTACGGACGCGGCCGGCGACGGGATGTACGGAGAAGAGGCGCTGGCGGGCGAGGTGAAGAGCAGCCCGGGGCGCGCGGCCGCGGACACACTGGCCTCCGTACTGAGTTCGGTCGAGCGATTCTCACAGGGTGCAGAGCAGGCCGACGACATCTCGGTGATCGTCGTGAGGAGATGCGGTGGG
>CAZLTC010000033.1:11554-14168 GCA_964562405.1 uncultured bacterium
GGTTGACAGATTTCCGGGATGTGAGATAGATTCACTAAACAAGTTGGTTATCGGCACCCATCCATCCGCAGGCCGGGCGTGTCAATATGAGCCGAGCATGCTGAGCAAAAGGGAGACTTGGAGAGCAATGCTGTTCATTGACCTCACATAGGTCGAATACGGACATTTCCAAGGGGTGTCGCTGCCGGGGGCTGCGTGCCTCCGGCATTTCTACGTATAGAGGCTGACAATGTGGTCCTACGACGAAGATTTCCATGAGGAGCCGGAAACCGAGATCCGGCACATACCGCTGCGGGCCATGCTCAGGCGGATATGGCCGCGGTTCCGGCCGCACAAGCGCACGCTCGTCCTGGCAGCGCTCCTCATGCTCATGACCGTTGGCGCGGAGCTGGCCGGGCCTCTGATCGTCCGGTACGTCCTCGACCACGACATACCCGACGCGAACGCGCGCGGCGTGCTGATCCGGGGCCTTCTGTACGTGAGCCTCTACGCGGTCGGCATGGTGGCGGCCTACGTCCAGGTCATCATGGTTTCGAAGGTCGGGCTCTCGATCGTGATGGCGCTCCGGGAAGAGGCGTTCGCGCACATCATGGACCTGTCGCTGGGGTTCTTCGACAAGAACCCCCCGGGCAGGCTGATGGCGCGCATCGAGAGCGACATCGAGCGACTGCGCATGCTCTTCTCGAACGTCGCGCTCGAGCTGGGCAGGAACGTCGTTCTCCTGGGCGGCACGCTTGCGGTCATGATGGCGGCAAGCCCGCAGGTGACGGGCAGCATCATGCTCATCATGGCACCGATGGTGATCGCGACGTACTTCTTCCTGCGCTACATCCGACGCTCGTTCCGCGTCATCAGGAAGCTCTACGCGCGCATCAGCTCGTTCCTGGCGGAGTACGTGACGGGTATCCCGATCCTCCAGGTGTTCGGCTACACCGAGACGGCGCAGATGAACCTCGCAAGGAGGAACAAGGACAAGTACTCGAAGGAGATACGCGTCTTCTTCAGGGAGTACTCGTTCTGGGGGGTCTTCTCGTCGATCGAGATCGCGGCGGTCATGGTCATCATTTACATCGGGGCGCGCCACCTGTTCGGCGTCGCGATGACCGTCGGCACGCTCGTGCTCTTCATCGAGTACACGAGGAGGCTCTTCTGGCCGCTCATCATGTTCTCCGAGCAGCTGGATTTCATCCAGCAGGCGTTCGCCTCGGCCGACCGCGTCTTCTCGATACTCGACACGCCGTCGCTGACGGCCGACCGGGCCGACGCGCTGGGCGCGATACCGAAAGACTGGAATGAGATCGCGTTCGAGAACGTGATCTTCGAATACGATGGTGGCGCCAGGGCGCTGGACGGGGTGAGCTTCAGGATCCGGAAGGGGGAGAAGGTCGCCCTCGTGGGGCTTTCCGGTGGCGGGAAGACGACCATCACGAGCCTCCTGCTCCGGTTCTACGAGCCGACGTCGGGTGCCATCACGCTGGACGGCCTGGACATCCGCGCGTACAAGCAGCGCGAGTGGCGGAAGACCATCGGCCTCGTGCTACAGGACATACACCTCTTCCCCGGGACGCTGGCTGACAACCTCTGCGTCATGCGGGAGGACATGGGTACCGACGCCGTCGACCGGGCCATGGACGTCGCGCAGGCGGGCTCGATGGTGGAGAAGCTCCCGCGTGGCTACGCGACGGAGCTGTCGGAGGGCGGCTCGAACCTCTCGATGGGCGAGCGCCAGCTTCTGTGCTTCGCGCGCGCAATCGTCGACGACCCGGACGTGCTCATCCTCGATGAGGCCACGTCTTCGGTCGACCCCGTCACCGAGCGCAAGCTCCAGAGCTCCCTCGACAACCTGCTGGAGGGCCGGACCTCGGTCATCGTGGCGCACAGGCTCTCGACCATCGCGAGCGTCGACAGGATATTGGTCCTTCACGAGGGGAGACTCGTGGAGGAAGGAACGCACGACGAGCTGTACAAGCAGAACGGGGTGTACCGCGACCTCTTCGATCTGCAGTTCGCGGCGGGGGTGGTCTCATGACACGACTGCCAGATGGCAAGCACATACCGGCCGACGAGGTCGTTGAGGAAGGACGCCTGGAGCCCGAAGAGGTCATGACTCAAGGCCTCGAGGAGGTCGAGGAACTCGCTCAGGCGGACCCCGGCGAGCGGCAGGCCCCGAAGCTTCCTACGAAGCAGAGGCTTCTGTGGCTGTGGGGCTACTGGCGCCCGCACAAGCTCATCCTCGTGTTGATGGGCGTCTTCACGCTCGTCTCGACGGCGGTCGCCGTGGCGTACCCGCTCGTCTTCCGCGCGGTCATCGACCGCGTGGCAGGCATGTTCGAGGCCGGCGGACCGGCGCAGAGCGTGACCACGGTCATGCTCATCCTGGGTGCGATCCTGCTGGGGCGCTTCATCTCGAGGCTCTATCCCGCGACGCGTGCGCTCGTGAACGCGCGACTCGAGCGAGACATCCGCGACGACGTGTTCGGCGAGCTGATGAAGAAGGACTACCACTTCAACAACACGTTCCGGACGGGCGACGTCGTGACGAGGCTCACCGACGACATCGGCGAGTGGCGGGACGTCCTGCTCAAGCACGATGCAACGGGCATCCTGCTGACGG
>CAZLTC010000033.1:14178-16959 GCA_964562405.1 uncultured bacterium
TGATATCGGAGAGTGGCCGAAGGTCGCCTGGTTCGCGTGCTCCGGGATATTCAGGGCCGTTGAGTCGAGTTCCAAGCTGCTCTTCTGCGTGATCGCGATGCTCGTGATGAGCGGGAGGCTGACCGTCCTCTCGGTCGCTCCACTGCCCGTCATGATGTGGATCTTCTACACGCTGCGGCACAGGATGCGCTACTACATGGAAGAGTCGCAGAAGAGCGTGTCCAAGACGAACGACCTCCTGGAGTCGGCATTCACCGGCATCCAGATCGTGAAGGCGTTCAGCGCGGAGGATGCGCAGAGCAAACGGCTGTCGGCGATACTCCGCGAGCGATTCGACGTGCTGATGGGTCTCGTGCGGCTCGAGGTCGTCATGAACTCGCTCGACACGTTCGCGACTCGCATCGGTCAGATGGTCGTCATCGCGTACGGTGGCTACCTGGTCATCCAGGGACGGATATCGATCGGCACGCTGTTCGCCTTCTACGTCTACCTCGACATGCTGACGCAGCCGATGATGGACATCCCGTTCCTGTTCATGACGGGGCAGCAGGCGTTCGTCTCGATCGACCGCGTGGAGGAGATCCGCGCGTTCCCCATCAGGGAGAAGCGGACCGACGGGCCGTCGCCCGGTGACGTGGCGGAGGTGGCGTTCGAGGGCGTGCGGTTCAGCTACGACGGCGGCCGCGACCACCTCGAAGGCGTCGACTTCCGCGTGCCAGCGGGGCAGCGGGTGGCCGTCGTCGGGCCGGTGGCGAGCGGCAAGTCGACGGTCCTGAAGCTCCTCGCCGGCATCCTGAGCCCGAGCGGGGGCAGGGTCCTCATCAACGGGAAACCGCTTCGGAGCTGGGGCTGGGACTCGTACCGCACGCGTGTGGGCTACGTTCCGCAGGAGGGCGTGCTCTTCTCGCAGGGCATCGGGGAGAGCGTTCTCTTCGGGCGGCGGCCGCCGGAGGACTGGGAACCGGATGCCGAGGCCAAGGATGCGCGCGAGGGGTCAGGCGAGGGCGACGTTGCCACCCCGGAGGAGGAGCTCGGGACCTCGGAGGGCGACGTTGCCACCCCGGAGGAGCAGCTCGGGACCTCGGAGGGCGACGGGGCAGATCCCGCAGAGCGCGCCATCGCGGAGTCGTGGGCGAGGTACTGCCTTTCGGTTGCCCAGATGGACGCCGACCTTGCGCTGCTTCCCGAGGGAGTGGACACGGAGATCGGGCAGAAGGGCGGACTCGTGTCGGGCGGACAGAAACAGCGCATCGCCATCGCCCGCGCGCTTGCCGGGCGGCCGCAGATACTCCTACTCGACGACTGCACGGCGGCGCTCGATGCGAGGAACGAGGATCGCTTCTGGTCGCGCCTGGACAGCGAGTTCCCGGGGCGGACGACGTTCGTCGTCTCGCACCGGCTTGCGACCATCAGGCGCGCCGATACGATACTTGTCCTGGACGAGGGCAGGCTGGTCGACCATGGGACGCACGCCGACCTGGTGGAGCGCTGCGCGACGTATCAGGCGTTCCTGGCCACCGAGAAGCGGAAGGAACACCTGGGAGTGGCGACGGCGTAGCTATGCACAAGTGTAACCCCTTGTATGATACGATACTAGGCTGAGTCCTTGTTTTTGGCTTGACAGCAGGCACGGTTCTGGCTTACAAAGGTCAAGTCTTGTTTGGTGTCATACTATGGTGAAGACTTGTATCGGAGACCCCGATGAGTCACGAGTACGTTCTGTTGGGTGACGTGGTGTCCTCGGCGCGCGTGAAGGACCGGGAACGCCTGAGGGCGCGGCTCGAGGGCATGTGCGGCGCGCTCAGCAGCGGGTTCGCGCCGGATCTGGTGGCGCCGTTCAGCATACTCAAGGGTGTCGACGAGGTGGGGGCCGTGCTGGCGAGTGCCGCGTCGGTGTACGAGATGCTGCTCGAGAGCGAGGAAGCACTGCGTCCGGAGCGGATGAGGTTCGTGCTCGTGCGCGGTCACATCGATACGGCCGCCGGCAGCGGGGACGTGTCGAGGATGGACGGACCCGCCTTCCACAGTGCCGCGAAGGCGATGGAGGAGCTCAAGAAGTCACGGCTGCTCTTCGACATCGTGGGCGGCGATGATAGACGAGACGATCTGCTCGGGGGGCTCGTGAGCGCTGTTTTGGAGCTGAGGGGCGGATGGTCTGAGCACCAGCGAAAGGTCGCAACGGCGAGAGCCTCGGTGGAGCGGCAGGCGGACGTTGCGGCCAGGCTCGGTGTGACACAGCAGGCGGTCTCGGACGCGCTTCGGCGCTCGTCGTACTGGCAGGTGGAGCGTCTGGAGCGGCGGATTCGCGCCGCGCTGGCCGGGATGGAGTAGCAGCAGGGGAGGTCTCGTGGTCGTGGAGCTTGGGATCATGATCGGGGGTGCGCTCGCTCTCATGCTCACGAGCGGCCGTGCTCGTGCTCCTGGGGGCGTACACGGCCCTATCGATCATCTTCGCCGGGAAGGCCTGGATACGTCGTGAGGAGATGCGTCGCGGCTCCCTGTACTTCCTGGCGGGAACGATGGTGAACGTGACGTACTCGGTCCTGTTCGCGTTGGGGATCAAACTGCTGCTCTCGGTGCTTGGCACGCCGTGCTGAGGATGCACGGTCGTGAGTGACGGAAGTTCAACGCACACGGCGACTTGAAAGAACCGTCGCCGGCGGCTATTATGAATGAGAGAGGGTCCGCGCTCCTTCTGGGAGGACATCGGGCAACGTGGGGTATCTAAGAGGACGCAGAGCGCTGATCACAGCCGCGGTCGCCGCGGCCGTGCTGTACCCG
>CAZLTC010000033.1:17059-21389 GCA_964562405.1 uncultured bacterium
AAGAGGACGCAGAGCGCTGATCACAGCCGCGGTCGCCGCGGCCGTGCTGTACCCGGGGGTGGCGCAGGCCTACGTGGGCCCCGGCGCCGGGTTCGCGGTCGTCGGGTCACTGGCGGTCGTCTTCATCACGTTCTTCCTCGCGCTGGGCTCGATCATCTCGTGGCCGTTCCGGGCCGTCACCAGGGCCATCAAGGCGCGCAACCTGCGCGGGCCCGCTGAGATTCGTCGGGCTATCGTACTCGGACTGGACGGCCTCGACCCCGTCCTCGTCAAGCGCTTCATGAGCGAGGGCAAGCTCCCCAACTTCGAGAAGCTCGCGGAGAGCGGCGACTTCAAGCCGTTGCGGACGTCGTGTCCGTCGATGTCGCCGGTAGCGTGGTCGACCTTCGCGACCGGGGTGGACGCTTCGCGCCACAACATCTTCGACTTCCTGACGCGTGACGAGAAGACCTACCTTCCCATCCTCTCATCGACGCGTATCTCCAACCCCGACCGCTCGTTCAAGTTCGGGAAGTACCGCATCCCCATCGGCAAGCCGTCGATCAGGCTCATGCGAAAGAGCCGTGCGTTCTGGAGCGTCCTCGACGACTGCTACATCCCGTGCCACGTGCTGCGCGTGCCCATCACGTTTCCACCGGAGAAGCTGCGCAACGGCGTCATGCTCGCGGCGATGTGCGTCCCGGACCTCAGGGGCAGCCAGGGCAGTTTCACCTATTTCACGACCGACCGCGAGAAGGCGGGCGGCTACACCGGTGGAACTCTCATACTGGTCGAGCGCAACGGCAACAGGGTAAACGGGGCACTGCCCGGCCCTGCGAGCCCGTTCCTGGAGAATGGCGGAGAGCTCAAGGTCCCGTTCACGGCTGAGATAGACGAGTTCAGCGAGGTCGTCACGATAAGCATTGGCGACGAAGAGGTCGTGCTCGGGGCGCGCGAGTACTCCGACTGGCTGACCGTCGAGTTCGACGCGGGCCTCGGCGTCAAGATCAAGGGGATCGTCAGGCTCTACGTCAACTCGATGACGCCGGAGTTCGAGATGTACGTGACACCCATCAACATCGACCCGTCGAGTCCCGCGATGCCGATCTCCGAGCCGTCGATGTTCGCGCAGTACCTGGCGAAGCTCCAGGGGCCGTACGCGACGCTCGGGCTGGCCGAGGACACGTGGGCGCTGAACGAGCGTATGATCGACGAGGAGGCGTTCCTCGAGCAGACCTGGCTCATTCACGACGAGCGCGAGCGGATGTTCTTCAACTCTCTGAAGAAGAACCGCAGCGGGCTGACCGTGGTCGTGTTCGACGCGACGGACCGCATACAGCACATGTTCATGCGCTACCTGGACCAGGACAACCCGGCGAACCGCGGCAAGGACACGACGAAGCACGCGGGCGCGATAGAGGACCTCTACGTGAGGATGGACGGGCTGTTGGCCCGCGTGATGGAGCAGGTGGACGACCGCACGCTCCTTCTCGTGGTCTCCGACCACGGCTTCAAGCAGTTCAAGTACGGCGTCAATCTCAACACATGGGCGCTCGAGAACGGGCTCATGTTCCCGCGGGATGGAGGCGAGTCGGCCGGCGCGGCCGCGGCTGCGGGGCGAGCGTCGGGTGGCGCGTCCGGCGGCGGGAACGGAGGCTCCCCGGGCTCCGACGCGGTCGGCGGAACGTGCAGCTTCGGCGGCTACTGCGGCGCCACCGAGGGCGAGGCTGTGATCGGCGAGTATCTGCAGGGCGTCGATTGGTCCAGGACGAAGATGTATCAGCTCGGCCTCTCGGGCATCTACATCAACAAGAAGGGCCGCGAGGCCCAGGGCATCGTCGGCTCCGATGACTACCGCGCGCTCAAGCGCGAGCTGAAGCAGAGGCTGGAGCAGGTGCTGAACCCCGCGACGGGCGAGAGGGCCATCACCGAGGTGTACGACATCGAGGAGATGATGAACGGTCCGTACGCCGAGGACGCTCCGGACCTCGTGATCGGCTACAACATCGGGTACCGCGCGTCCTGGGACGGGGCGGTCGGCAGGTCGAGCGCCACCGTCGTCGAGGACAACGTGAAGAGCTGGAGCGGCGACCACTGCATCGACTTCAAGCTCGTGCCCGGCGTGGTGTTCTCGAACAGGAAGATAGAGAGCGAGCGGCCCGGCCTCATCGACATCGGACCTTCGATACTCGAGCTTTTCGGAGTGAAGGTGCCGGACTACATGATCGGGAGATCCATCTTCAGACGGGCCTCGGCCGGAGGCTCCGGAGGCGAGGCCAAGTCAGTAGCCGCCGGTGCGGCCGCTGCCAATGCCGATGAAGATGCGTCTGCCGGCGTCTCAGGCTCAACGGACGGAACGGATGGGGGAGATGAATAGACCTAAGAGATCACTCGTGGGACGGAGGCCTGCGTTCCCCCGCGGAAGGCACTCCGGTGCGGTGATGGTGTCACGCGTGCTGGTCGCTGCGGCCATCGCGGCCGTGGCGTTCGCAGGGTGCACCTCGGACCTCCCGAAGGAGGAACTCTCGACGCAGGACCGCGAGGCCATTGCCTCCCTCGGCTACGTCGGGAAGGAGGTCAAGGAGTCCGGTGACTTCAACCCGTCCAGGAAGGTGCTCGTCCTGGGCATCGACGGCATGGACCATACGATCACGTCGCGCATGATAGACGAGGGGAAACTCCCCGCGTTCAAGGCGCTCGCGGACAGGGGCGGGTTCAGCCCTCTTCTCTCGAGCATACCGCCGCAGAGCCCCGTGGCCTGGTCGAACTTCATAACGGGCGCGGACCCAGGCGGGCACGGCATCTTCGACTTCCTCCAGAGGACGCCGGAGACGTACTTCCCGTTCCTCTCGACGTCCCAGGTGGTGGCGCCGCCGGAGAAGGCGAAGTTCCTGGGGATCCCGGTTCCCAATAAGTTCGCCGTTCCGTTCACGGACTACGTGCTCCCGCTCGCGGGTGGGACGACGCTCAACCTGAGACGAGGCGTGGCGTTCTGGCAGGTCCTCGAGGCGGCCGGCATACCGTGCGTCATCTTCAAGTGCCCGTCGAACTTCCCGCCGGTGCCGAGCGCGAAGGGGCTCGTCAAGAGCATCTCGGGCATGGGCACGCCGGACATCCTTGGGACCTACGGGACGTTCTCGTACTACGCGACGGACCCGTTCGAGGGCTGGCGCGACGTCAGCGGAGGCTACGTATATCCGGTGGAGGTCGTGGACGGAGTCGTCCACGCGACGATCTACGGTCCGCCGAACGACTTCAAGGACTACGAGAAGATCGCGGAGCGCACCGGCGAGGAAGTGTCCTATCAGGACAAGAAGGTCGGCATCGACTTCGAGGTGATGGTCGACCCGGAGAACCCCGTCGCCAAGCTCGTCATCGGCGACAAGGAGGTCTTCCTCGAGGAGGGCAAGTTCTCCGAGTGGGTGGAGCTGGAGTTTCACATGGTGCCGGGCATGGTGACAGTGTCCGGCCTCGCGCGCTTCTATCTCAAGTCGGCGCATCCGGAGTTCGAGCTGTACGTTACGCCCATACAGATCAACCCGGCCAACCAGGTCCTGCCGATCACAGACCCGGAGAGCTACGGCAAGGAACTGGTCGACGCGGTCGGTTACTTCTACACGCAGAACATGCCGGAGGACACCAAGGCGCTCGAGTACGGCGTGTTCGGCAACGGTGAGTTCGTCAAGCAGTCGACGATCGTGTTCGACGAGCGGCTGGCGTGCTACAGACACGAGCTGTCGCAGTTCAACGATGGGCTGCTCTACTTCTACTTCGGCTCGCTCGACCAGTGCCAACACGCCATGTGGCGGTGCATGGACCCTGCGCACCCCGCGTACAACGCGCAGCAGGATGCGCCGTACGCCGACTTCATCGAGCAGCTCTACATGAAGTTCGATGCCATCCTCGCGGAGACCATGCGCCAGCTGGATGACAACACGACGCTCATCGTCCTCTCGGACCACGGCTTCGCCGCCTTCTACCGCCAGGTCCACCTCAACCGGTGGCTCTACGACAACGGGTACCTCGTGCTCAAGGCGGGGGTGCAGCCGTCAGACGTGGAGTGGCTCTTCGGGGTCGACTGGTCCAAGACCCGCGCATACGGGTTCGGTATCAACGGTCTCTACGTGAACATGAAGGGGCGCGAGGGACAGGGGATCGTCGACCCGGCCGACGCGCCCGCGCTCGTTGACGAGATAGCGGCGGGACTCGAGAAGCTCATAGACCCCACCAACGGCCAGCGTCCCGTGGTCAAGGCGTACAAGGCGCGGGAGGTCTATCATGGGCCGTACGTGAAGTCGGCGCCCGACATCATAGTCGGCTACGGCTGGGGCTACCGGGGGTCCGACGCGGC
>CAZLTC010000033.1:21489-29622 GCA_964562405.1 uncultured bacterium
CGGCGCCCGACATCATAGTCGGCTACGGCTGGGGCTACCGGGGGTCCGACGCGGCCGCCACTGGAGCGATTCCGCCCGTGCTTCTGCAGGACAACACGAACAAGTGGAGCGGCGACCACTGCGCCGACTACCGCCACGTTCCGGGCGTCCTCTTCGGCAACAAGCCCATCACCCTCGAGCGGCCGTCGCTCACCGACATGGCGCCGACGATACTGGGCGAGTTCGGGGTCAAGAAGCGCAGCTGGATGATAGGCGAATCGGTCTTCGGCGGATAGCCCGCCGGTCGGCGGCGTGCCGTCCCGCGCGGCAGTGAGCGGGAAGAGACGGAAACGGCGCACACGGAGGTCTGCGATGTTCGGAGGCGCAAGCATCAAGATCGACAAGGAGCTTCTCGAGAAGGTGAAGAAGTTCGCCAAGGTGGCGGGCTACTCCTCGCCGGAGGAGTTCGTGACGAGGGCGCTCGAGAAGGAGATAGCGAAGCTCGAGGAGTCCGACTCGGAAGAGGAGATCAAGGAGAAGCTCAAGGGGCTCGGCTACATCTCGTAGCGCGTGGCGGCGTTTGGATCTCGTAGCGCGTGGCGGCGTTTGGATCTCGTAGCGCGTGTCGGTGTCCGGCGATCCGCGGGTCGAGTCTCAGCCGAAGAGGAGTGTCCGGGAGCGGAACATGTGGAAGGTTTTGTCGGCCATCACGAGGGCGTTTGACGTCCTGCTCACACCGTTCGCGGGGATGAGCCCGTGGGTCGGGCTTGCCATCGTGTCGGTCGTGACCGGCGTTATAATGCTCCTCATCTTCGGCAAGACCTCGAACCAGAAGAAGATCGCGGAGACGAAGGACAAGCTGAAGGCCTACATCATGGAGATGTGGATCTTCAGGAACGACACGCGCGTAATGCTCATGTCGATCGGCAGCGTCGTGCGGAGCAACATTCAGTACCTCCGCCACTCGCTGCGTCCGATCGTCTTCATCCTGATCCCTGTTCTCATCATCATGGTCCAGCTAGGTATCCGGTACCAGAGCCAGCCGTTCATGCCGGGGCAGGAGGCGGTGATCACCGTCCAGCTCAGGGACGGGGCGCTGCCGTCTCGCACGCCGATCGAGTTGAGCGGTCCTCCCGGCGTCCACGTTCTCTCACCGCCGCTGCGCCTCGATGCGGAGGGCAAGGTCGAGTGGCTCCTCCAGGCACGCATGCCGGGTACCCATGAGCTTTTGTTCGTTGTGGACGACTCGGACGTCGTGACCAAGACCTTCTCGGTCGGGCCTGAGAGAGCGATCGCCCCGCTCTCCAGGGTGCACGCGCGGGCGGGGACGTGGGATGCGTTCCTGTATCCCGTGGAGCGGCCGATCCCTCGCTCATCGATCATTGAGTCCGTTACCATCGACTATCCGACCCGTGACCTCCCGTTCCTGGGGCTGAACGTGAACTGGCTCGTCGCCTTCTTCGTAGTGTCGCTCGTGGCCGGGTTCGCTCTCAAGGGCGTCTTCGGGATCGAGGTCTGACATGGGCGCCCCGGGCCGCGGGTTCATCGACCTTCACCTACACACGACCGCGTCAGACGGCACGCTCTCGCCGAGCGACCTGGTGGCTCGCGCGAAGTCGCGGGGCCTGTCGGCCATCGCCGTGACGGATCACGACACGGTCGGGGGCGTCGAAGAGGGCGTTCGAGCCGGCAGCGAGCATGGGCTCGAGGTTGTGTGCGGCGTGGAGATCGGCATCGCACATGAGCCGGAGCGCGGGCTGGTCGAGGTAGACATCCTCGGATATCTCATTGACCCGCGCGACGCGCGGCTGGTCGAGGCCCTGGACGAGCTTCAGGAGGCGAAGAACGCCAAGCTCCGCATGCAACTCGACGTGCTTTCGGACAACGGATACCCGATAGAGGAGAGCGAGGTGCTCGCGGAGGCGGCGGGCGACACGGTTCGCAGGCCGCACATCTGGAAGGTCCTGCACCGGCGCCACCCGTCTCTCAGGGCGGACGAGTTCTTCGACCGGACCTCGTTCGGCGGCGCGTGGCACGTCTCCAAGACCTTCTCTCTGTCGCTGGAGGAGTCGGTCGCGCTCATCGGGGCGTCAGGCGGCGTCGCGGTCATGGCGCATCCCGGCGCCTACAACGCGGTCTTCGCCAAGGGAGGACCGCTCATCGACCCGGCGGTCGACCGCGCCATTCGCGTGTGTGCCGGCGCCGGCGTACGTGGCCTTGAGGTCATCTATCCATACGACAAGGGCCGGCCGTACAACGACGGCGAGCCTCTCATCAGCAAGGACGACCTCCGGTCGCTGTGGAAGCACTACGCGGCGCTTGCGTCCGAGCTGGGATTGGTCGCGACGGGCGGAACGGATTTCCACGGCTCGTCCAAGCCGCAGATCGAGGTTGGGGAGGTGGAGGTCGCCTACGAGGTGCTGGAGCGACTGAGGGCGCTCGTGGGCTAGCCGGAGGGCGCGGTGGCTGGTATCGCGGGTCGGTCGGGCGCGGATCGGCAGCGGCGAAGCTAGTGCAGCAGGAGATCGCCCTCGAGCGCGGCGCGCGCCGGGGTGAAGGACGGGTCCAGCTCGAGCGCGAGGAGGTACTGCCTCCTCGCTTCGTCTTCTCTGCCCACCGCGCGGGCGATCTCGCCGCGGTTGAAGTACGGGTCCGGGCTCC
The DNA here is from genome assembly GCA_964562405.1 of uncultured bacterium. GTDB lineage: Bacteria > Joyebacterota > Joyebacteria > Joyebacterales > Joyebacteraceae > WJLY01. Next base: position 24,130 of record CAZLTC010000033.1, read on the forward strand.
TCGGCGCGAGCTTCGTCGCGGCGTCGAGCGCCTCCAGCGCCTGCTCGTAGTCCCCCTTCAGACGCAGTGCGACTCCCAGGTTGTTCCAGAAAACCGCCTCGCCAGGGTCGATGTCGATGGCCCTCTCGAACGCGGTCGCGGCGCGGCCGTACTCACCTCGGGCGTTCAGGAACTTGCCGTACGCGTCGTGAGCCTGAGCCGAGGACGGATGGCGGCTGAGGACATCCTCCAGTTCCTGTCTCGCCGACAGCATCTTCCCTGAGTTCATGTAGGCCTCGGCCAGCCTCAGCCTCGTGGGAACGTCGGGCTGGCCGAGCGAGAGCGCAGCACGGAGAGCGCTCGCGGCGCCGTCGAGGTCGTTCCCGCTCATCCGTATCTCGCCCAGCAGCGAGAGGAAGATCCTCGGGCGGACGTTTCTCGTCACCGCGTCCATGATGGTCATCTCAGCGACGTCGGGCCTGCCCGCAGCGGACAGGGCCGCCGAGATGTACTCCCTCGACACGGGCGAGGAGGGGTCCGCGAGGACCGCCCTGTCCAGGAAGGCTATCGCATCCTCGGCCCTGCCGCTCTCATACAACGCCATGCCGGTGAGCCGCTGGAGGTCGGGCATCTCCGGGAACTCGGCGGCGGCCCGCCCGAATCCAACGGCGGCGGTCGGCCAGTCGTACATGGCCTGCGCGCGCCGCGCGAGGAACTCCGATGCTTTGCCGGCCACGACCTCGGGGGTGACGTCGGCCACCTCCGCGACGTTCATCAGGGTGACGACCGCGACGAACACGGTGAAGGCGAGGCAGGCCGCAAGGAGGATCCTGTCCAGCCCCGGTCGCTTCCAGCGGAAGACCATCACGGCACTCCAGAGCCCGAGTACGACGGCCGGCGCTATCAGGACCCGCATCGGGAGGAGGACCGGCGCCAGCGCGTAGCCGGCGAAGACGAGCACGGCGACTGCGACCCTGCCGGCGGCTGGGCCGAGGATGACGGGCAGGGTGAACACTCCCGTCGCCCGGTCTCCATCGACGTCCTTCAGGTCCTTGGCGGCGAATCCCAGCCCGAACGACAGCACGATGAGCCAGCCCAGGCGCGCGGGGAAGAGCGCGAAGGCCCGCTCCTCCGCGAACGCCGTGAACCCGACGACGCACGTGAGGAAGGAGATGAATCCAAGCGTGAGCGTCGAGAGGAGCGGCACGCGCTTGAGCCGAAGCGGCGGCATCGAGTAGAGGAGCGACACGGCATACACGAGAACGAGAGCAAGCAGCACCGCGTACTTGACGTTGAGCGCGAACAGAAGGGCAGCGGCCCCGAGCACCACGGCCTGTCCCACCACATCGCTTCGCGAAAGCTCGTTCGTGGCAAGCGGACGCGGGTTGCCCGCGATGCGGTCGGCCTCGACGTCCAGAATGTCGTTGACGGCGGCCGAACTCTGGAACGCGAGGAACGTGGCCAGCACTAATCCTGCAACGCCGAGAGCGTCGCCGCCTCCGGCCAGTCGAACGCCCACGCGCGCGAAGATGGCATACGCGAGCGCCGCACCGAAGACGGTGAGGCCGACGTAGTGCGTAGAGCGCAGCGATCGCAGCCCGCGCAGCATGGCCCGGAACTTCGACGGCGCGTGGCGCGCATAGGCCCAGCATCCGAGGGCGGTCGTGGTCAGCAGGAACAGGAGGGCCAGCTTCCTGCTCTCATCGGGGACGATGCCGCCGGCCTTGTACGTCATGTCGTAGATGAGCGTCGCGGGCGCCGCCCGCTCCCCGGCGAGCAGCCAGGAGAGCCGCGCGTAGGCGCTCGGCAGGAACCCGGCGGCAGCCAGGAGCAGATAGATGCCCACGAAGGCCCCGGCCGACCTGAGCCAGCTGCGCGTCCTGACGCGAACGTACGCCGCCCCGAGCAGACAGGCCGCCAGGATCTCGACGCGCTGGCCCGGGGATATCCTCTCGAGCGAGCTGCCCGGGTCGAAGAACCTGAGGATCACGTTGCCGAGATCGGAGACGTACGTGATGCGTACGCCCTGGCCCGACGAGATGACGTAGTCGAGGAATGGCGGGATCAGAATGAGGAGCCACGCGGGCGTAACCACCTTGATGACGGCGCCGATGGGTCTTCGGGCCAGCGCCGAGAGCAGTATCGAGATGGCGAGGAAGAGCGTGGCGTAAAAGAAAACGAAGTGGTCCAGCACCATGAGCGCCGACGGGGAGGCGAAGTACGAGAACCCGATCGCGCCCTTCGGACCCAGCGCGCCCTCCAGCAGGTTCCGTATCGCGACGATCCCGAGGAACGTGGCGAGCGAGTATCCCCAGTGAAGCGGTGCCTGCTCGAGCCCGTCGATGAGCTTAGAGAACCTGAGCCTCAAGGTGTCCTCCCGAAAGCGATCCGCATCATGTCCCGCGCGCCATTCCTTCTCCTGTCCAGCGCGGTCGTGCATTATACCAGTGGAGGGCCCTCTTGACAGCGGAACTCGGCCGCAACCTGAGTGTTTCTCGTTCAATCGGCGCTTGACAGAGTGAGCCTTACGGGCCTATCTATGGAGCGGAACCGAGTCGATGTGTGTGAGTCAGCGCATTCCGGGCCCATCTGAAGACTTGGCCCCGGAGAGAGAGGAGGGTGACGTGGCAGTAAAGCGCGTCCTGCTGGGGCTCGCGGTGGTGCTCGTGGCCGCCGCGCCGGCCCTCGGGCAGGGCTTCGAGCTGCGGACGTGGACGACGCCCGCCGCGGCGCCTGCGAATGGGGCGCCGTATGCGGAGTCCACGAGCTTCACGATGAGGTCGAGGCTGGGCGGACCGTTCGTGGGTCACGCCGAGAGCGCCTCCTTCGCGCTGTGGGGATGCAGCGCCTACACGCCCGTGGAGGGATCGTTCTTCGCATCGATAGATGAGCGCGGTGTCGTCGTCATGCGCTGGTCGCTGGAGTCGACGGCCGGCATCGACGGGTTCAACGTCTATCGCGCCCTCGCGTTCGAGGGCCCATACACCCGGTTGAACGAGGAGATCATTCCGATCGGTTCGCCGATCTACGAGGACTCGACGGTGTGGCCGGGAACGGAGTTCTGGTACGAGCTGCGGGCGGTGACAGGGGACGAGTCCGATTACGTCGAACAGCCACTGGCTTCGGGTCCCGTGAGCGTCCGAACCGGAGGTGCGCTCGTCACGGCGCTGCGTCCTGCGAGCCCGAACCCGTTCACTGCCGAGACGATCATCCAGCACGACATCGCGTCGACGGCGGGCGGAGTGCGGCTCACCATCTACGATGTGGCCGGGCGCGTCGTGAAGACGTTCGCGGACACGCCGACCCGACCGGGCCGGTACCAGGTCGTGTGGAACGGGACCAACGACGTCGGTCAGCGCGTGGCTTCGGGCGTGTACTTCTGCTGCCTCGAGGCGGGGGGCGTGAGGGACACGCGGCCGGTCGTTCTTCTGAGATAGGATGCGCCTGTGGAACGCGCGCGGAACTCGCCGCGATGCTCCACCGGGGCTCGCTCAAGCAAACGGAAGCGCTCTCGGGCGCGTGGATGATAGCAGACGGAGGTAGGAGATGATGAAGCGCAGGATCGAGTGGGGCCTGTTGGCAATGGTCCTGGTGGCGGGGCTCGCTCTCGCGGTGACGGCGGCTGCGCGGTCGGTCAGCATTTCCGACGCTAAGCTCGCGCAGGGGCCGGGCGGCGACCGGCTCGTGGAGGACACCATCTGGTTCCAAGGGTACCTGGCCGACGCAACGTCGGGCGACCCCATCAACGCCACCTACAACATCGCGGCTCAGATGTACAACCTGCCGGCGGGCGGCGCCTCGCTCTGGGGCCCCGAGACGCACGTCGGGGTGGAGATCACGGAGGGCTGGTTCAACATAGAGCTTGGCTCCGTCATCGGCGGCCTGCCCGCATTCGACGACCCGCCGTACTTCCTCAAGCTGACCGTCAACGGCGAGGCGCTCACGCCGCGTCTCAAGGTCGCGAGCGTGCCGTCGGCATTCCAGGCCAGCTCGGCAGACAACGATGACGGCGACTGGGTTGTCTGGCAGGGTCACATAGTCACCGGTGACTCCGTCGGGATCGGGACCTACTACCCGGACGATCTGCTGTGCCTCTCGCAGCCCTGGATCAACCAGAACAACCTCATCCACTTCCGCCCGCTCATCCTCAAGGGGGAGGGTGGAGAGCCGGACCGCTTCGGTGAGGGTTCATTCATCGGTGGTGTCTACGGCTCAGCAAACGAGTACGTCATCAATGCGGAAGCGGACGGCTGGCTCATGATGGGGGCGGACAACCTCCCGAGCTTCGGCATTACCGACAGCTCGTCGGTCTTTGCCACGATATACTACCCGTTGATGGGTTATCCTCCGGGCTATCTCACCGTTGACGGCGGTTCAATCGGATACTACGGAGCGGGGTTCTGGTCGGGCCAGAACTACGGCGACCCACATGTCGTGCACGCCGACTACTATGGCGCCAGCGACTATGCCTCCGCCGTTTATGGCGACGCCCGGACGTGCGACGAATGGGGCATCGGCGGCGAGTTCTACGGAGGCCAGACGGGCGTGTCCGGCATAGCCGAGGGCGACGTTCCGCTGACGATGTACGGCGTTTACGGGCACGTGGACAACACCGGCGGCGGGGCCGCCTGCATCTCGATATACGGGTCGGAACCCGAGACCAGTACGGGGACCGCGTGGTCCGGCTATTTTGAGGGTGACGTATTCATCGGAGGAACGCTGACGGGCGGCGGCCCGGTCATGAAGATCGATAACCCGCTGGATCCATCGGGTGAGTACCTGTCGCACGCGTCGGTCATGAGCCCCGAGATGATGAACGTCTACAACGGCAACGTCGTTATGGACGGCTCGGGTGAGGCGACCGTCGAGCTGCCCGAGTGGTTCGAGGCCCTGAATGGCGAGTACCGCTATCAGCTCACGTGCGTCGGCGGCTACGCGCCGGTCTACATCGCGGACGAGATAGCCGGGAACACCTTCCGCATCGCGGGAGGGAACCCTGGAATGAAGGTCTCCTGGATGGTCACCGGCGTGAGGCAGGACGCGTACGCCCAGGAGCACCCGATCGCCGTCGAGGAGCGGAAGGTCGGGCGCGAGCAGGGGCGCTATCTGCATCCTGAGGCGTTCGGCCAGCCGAAGACGCTCGCCATGAGCTACGACGAGCGGCTCGAGCAGGTGAGGACCGAGCGCGCCGCCGGGAATCGCGAGGCCAAGAGGAAGCAGACCGAGGCCAGGGAGGCGGCCAAGGCGAGAGGGCTCGGGAAGGGGTGGTGGAAGACGGCCGGCAGGTAGAGGCGTCGCCACAGAAACGCTGGACAGGCGGGCGGGGGCCACGGCGCTCCCGCCCGCGCTCATTTGGGCTTTGGGCTTGACTGCCGGCGAGGCCGGGGGGTAGCCTCGGCTTGCGCTCGCCGACCAATGCACACAGGCCGGGGGATCATGAAGAACGCGACGCGACCCAAACGTGCGGAGCGGCTCAACCAGCTGCCTCCGTATCTTTTTGTCGAGATGGACCGG
>CAZLTC010000034.1:0-13855 GCA_964562405.1 uncultured bacterium
ACGCGGAGCTTCTCGAGATCATGGGGCGAGGTGGTCTGGCGAACAGCAGGATCGGCCAGTACATCTCTTCTTTGAGCGACCGGTTCCCTCCTCCCGTCCTGGCAGACATGTTCTGCATTCTGAAGCTCAGGGCCGAGCTGTCGCTCCGGGCCAAGGGCATCCTGCTCATGAGACGAGCGGGTTTCGAGCCGGCGGCGGACCCTGAGGTGCGCTCGAAGTTCGAGGAGCTCAAGTACCTGGAGCGCAGCGTAGGCAAAACGGGTATGTTGGCTATGCTACCGCTCCTAAGCTGGAGACAGAGAGACCTCTGGGAAATGCACATGCTCGGCGCGAGGCGCTGAACGGAGGGGTGGAATGCCTGCCATAAGTGAGTTCATGGAGAGACACTTCCTTCACTTCAACGCGCGCGAGACCGTCGACGCCGCCAGGGCGTGGCGCGACCTTCTCGATAGCGGAGGCCGGATGTTCCTGGCCATGGCGGGCGCCATGTCGACCGGCGAGATCGGGATCTCGCTGGCCGAGATGATCAGGCAGGACAAGGTGCACGCGATATCGTGCACTGCCGCCAACCTGGAAGAGGATGTCTTCAACCTGTTCGCTCACGACGACTACCGCATGGTCCCCCAGTACAAGGACCTGAGGCCGGTCGACGAGCTGGCCCTGCGCGACGACGGACTCAACCGCGTGACGGACACCTGCATACCCGAGACGGTGATGCGCCACACGGAGGACATCCTGAAGAATATGTGGGCTCGGGCGTCCGAGTCCGGTGAGCCGCTCTTCCCCGCCGAGTTTCTCTACGCCGTTCTCGACGAGCCCTCCCTCCGCAAGCACTACGCGATCCCGCCGAGAAACTCCTGGCTGCTCGCGGCCAAGGAGAAGGGGATTCCCGTCTACTCCCCCGGTTGGGAGGACTCGACCCTGGGAAACATCTTCACGGCGAGCGTGATGAAGGGCGAGGTCTCCAATCACAACGCCATAAGGCGAGGCACCGAACAGCTAGAGCATCTCGCGAACTGGTATCTTGAGCGTTCCCGAGAGGGAACCAGGGTTGGCTTCTTCCAGATCGGTGGAGGCATCGCTGGCGACTTCGCCATATGTGCGGTGCCGATGCTCATACAGGACTGCAGGGAGAAGGTCCCCTTCTGGGCCTACTTCGCACAAATCAGCGACAGCACGACCTCGTACGGCTCCTACTCCGGCGCGGTCCCGAACGAGAAGATCACGTGGTACAAACTTGACGTCGATGCACCCAAGTTCATGATCAACTCTGACGCGTCCATCGTAGCACCACTCGTGTTCGCCTACGTGTTAGGCAAGTGAGGCAAAGATCGCTAACGCAGCCGAGTATTCGCCCGCGGGACCGTTCGCCGTCAGAGACTGCGCTCTGGCGGCAATAGCCACGGGGCACCACGCGCAGAACCTCAAGGAGCTGCGCGATGAGCTGGCCATGGTTGAGGGGGCCAGCATCTACTACCACTTTTGGGGAGGCCTTCTGAGGCCGACGTTCGACGACCCGAGCTTTCACAACGACTTCGCCAGGTGGTCCAACGACGCGCTGCACAGCCTGGCGCTGGCCGAGCGTCTGAGCGTAATAGACCCGACCGATCACTCAGACCTCGAGTCGCTGCGGGCGGCCGTGCTGGACGTGGTCGAGGAGGAGCTCGACACGACCGACTCGTTCGAGTGGACTCCTAGGGAGCGGAGGTTCCATTTCATCCGCTCGCAGATCGTCATCTTCGACACCTCGGTGATCGTCGACGAACCCGACGACCTCACGGAGGCCGTCGCATCTATGTCCAAGAGCAGCGTCTTCTACCACTTCGTCGACGCGCGCCGGCGCACGCCTAACGGGGTCGACGACTTCAGTACGTGGCTCACCGACCTCGACGTGGACCGCCACCGCGAGCTGTGCACGTGCCTCCAGAGCATCGACCCCTTCTTCAAGACGCTCGCCGAGACCCGCACGACGCTCATCGACACGTTCGAGCGTTTCCTCGGAGAGGAGGCGGGATCATGAGCCTTCTCGACAGATACGCGCCACTCGCGGGATGGGACGTCGTCGATCAGCTGAGGCAGCTGAGCGAGCCACTGCGTGGCCTTCACGTGGTCCACGTCAACTCCACACGCGTGGGCGGCGGCGTCGCGGAGATACTGGCGAAGCTGATACCTCTCAAGCGGGAGCTGGGTATCGACGCGACGTGGGAAGTGATCGACGGCGACAGCGGCTTCTTCAAGACGACCAAGTCGATGCATAACGCCCTCCAGGGAGACGCCGAGCACATCTCCGACGACCAGCTTCGGCAGTACGAGGAGGTCAACGCCCGAAACGCGGATGTTCTGCGGACCAAGCTCGAGTCAGCCGACATCGTCTTCGTCCACGACCCTCAGCCGGCTCCTCTCCTCGAACTCACACCGGGACGGCTCGGCAAGTGGTTATGGCGCTGCCACATCGACGTCAGCCGCCCGTACCGCCCCGTGTGGAAATACCTGCGGGGTAAGGTCGCAGGCTACGACGCGAGCATATTCTCGATGGCGGCCTTCTCGCAGGAACTCCCCCACACGCAGTACGTCATCCCGCCCAGCATCGACCCGCTGAGCGACAAGAACATTGCCCTGGGGGACGACGAGATCCGTCCGGTCTATGATGAGTTCGGACTCGATCCGGAGCGCGACCTCATCGTCCAGGTGTCCCGGTACGACAGGTTCAAGGACCCGGTCGGCGTGATCGAGGCCTACAGGCTGGCCAGGAAGTTCAGCCCGGGGCTCCAGCTCGTCCTCGCCGGCGGCGGCGCCAGCGACGATCCCGAAAGCGAGGCCGTCCTGGCGGACACCAGAACGGCGGCAGGGAACGACCCTGACATTCATGTCCTGGTGCTCCCTCCGGATGCGCACAGAACGATCAACGCGCTCCAGCGGATCGCCGACGTTGTGCTGCAGAAGTCGACGAAGGAGGGCTTCGGCCTCACCGTGGCCGAGGCGATGTGGAAGGGCAAGCCCGTCATAGGAGGCAACGTCGGAGGCATACGCCTGCAGGTCGTGAACCACCACACAGGCTTCCTCGTAGCGACGCCGGAGGGTGCGGCTCTTCGGATCAGGTACCTTCTCCATCACAGGGAGCTTCTCGAAAGCATGGGTTCTACGGCCCGCGAGTTCGTGAGGGACAACTTCCTTCTCACCCGGCATCTGAGGGAGTATCTCACGGTCATGGTCTCGCTCACGCACGGGGAGAGCGACAGGATAGAGCTGACATGACGGAGTACCCCGCCGCCGGGGGAACGGCGGGCCCGGAAGTCGAGGGCCTCCCCGGATTCTGGGACATCGTGAGAGCCTCGTCGGAGCCGTGCCTCGTGCTCGACTACGACGGGACGCTGGCCCCGTTCCGCACCGACAGGATGAGCGCGTTTCCGCTGGACGGCATCGTCGACCTGCTTCTCCGCATACGCGACGCGACGGACACGTATCTCGCGGTGATGACGGGTAGGCCGGTCTCGGAGCTTCTGAGCCTGCTCGGCGATCTCAGGATACCCGTCAGCGGAAGCCAGGGGACCGAATTCAGGTATCCTGACGGGACGTACCAGACGCTCCTTCCCTCCGAGAGACAGCAAGACCGACTGAAACGAGCGGAGCGGGAAGCCCTCGTTGTAGCAACGCTCGGTCACGTCGAGCGTAAGATATCGAGCGTGGGGCTCCACACACGCGGTCTTCCACCTGAGGACGCCGCACGCGAGGAGGCAGCGGCATGCGAAGCATGGTCGCGCGACGCGGACGAGTACGACCTCGAGTGCAGGAGATTCAAGGGCGGCGTCGAACTGCGGCTCCTGGGGATCGACAAGGGCACGGCACTTCAGACTCTCCTTCGCGACAGGCGACCGGACGGCGTGTGCGTGTATATCGGCGATGACCTGACGGACGAGGACGCGTTCCGCGTGCTCAGGGACAGAGGCTACGGCATCAGAGTAGGTACGCCGGAAGAAGAGACGGCCGCGCGCGGGTGGCTGCGTGACCCGCGGGCCGTCAGGCAGTTCCTGGAGGCATGGCTCGAAGCGACGAGCGGGAGACGATCGGCGTGAACGCACCGAACGGGGCGGCGACAGGAAGACTGGTCGTCGTCTCCAACAGATTACCGGTCGTGCTCACCAGAGGCGAGGATGGGAGCTGGCTGTCCGAGCGTGGGTCCGGAGGACTCGTTACGGCGCTGGCGCCGGTGCTCAAGAACCGCGGGGGCCTCTGGATCGGCTGGCCCGGCGTGTCGGAGACCGATGGAATGGCGGACGCCCTGGAATCCGCCGCGGGCGAGATCGGCCACGCGCTGGTGCCTGTTCCCCTCACTCGGGAGGAGGAACAGGACTACTATCGCGGCTTCTCGAACGAGGTCGTCTGGCCGCTCTTCCACGACCTTCAGTCGCACTGCAACTTCGACCCCGCCTACTGGGAATCATATCAGAAGGTCAACCGCAAGTTCGGAGAGGTGGTGGCGCAGCACGCGCGCCAGGACGACTTCATCTGGATACAGGACTACCACCTGATGCTGGCGGCAAGGGAGCTGCGCGCGTTGAATGTGGGCTCCAGGCTTGGATTCTTCCTGCACATCCCCTTCCCTCCTCTCGACATCTTCCTCAAACTGCCCTGGAGACTCGAGATACTGCTCGCGCTGCTCCAGTACGACATCATCGGCTTCCAGACGATGCGCGACAGGCGCAACTTCATTCAGTGCCTTAGGGCCCTGGTCGGCTCTGCGGAGTCGTGCGGCCGTGGGCAGGTCTGCGACCTGGAACTTGCCCACGACAGGATCCGGGTGGGCGCTTTCCCCATCAGCATCGACTTTCGGAGCTTCGAGGCGGCGGCAGGCAGTCGCGAGGTCGCCGAGAGCGCGTGGCACGTTCACGAGAACCTCCCCGACCGCCAGATAGTGCTCGGCATAGACAGGATGGACTACACGAAGGGCATACCCTACAGACTGCAGGCCTTCAGACGCCTGCTGGTGCGGCACCCGGAGCTTCAGAACAGGATCACGCTCGTCCAGGTCGTGGTCCCCAGCAGGAGGGGCATCCCGGAGTACGAGTCACTCAAGGTCGAGATCGAACGTCTCGTCGGAGAGATCAACGGCCAGTTCACCGGCCAGTCGGGGTGGATCCCCATCCACTACATGTACCGCTCTCTCGACCGATACGAGCTGCTGGGGTTCTACAGGGCCAGCGAGATAGCGCTCATAACGCCGCTCAAGGATGGGATGAACCTGGTCGCGAAGGAGTACTGCGCGGCCAACCTGGAGGAGAGCGGCGTCCTCATCCTGAGCGAGTTCGCGGGGGCGGCCGCGGAACTTCAGCGCGGCGCGATACTGGTGAACCCCTATGACATCGTCAAGGTGTCCGACGCGATCTACGACGCCTCACAGATGCCTCCCAACGAGAGGCACGAAAGGATGAGGAGACTGCGACAGACGGTCCGTAAGCACGACATCTTCTGGTGGGTCGACACGTTCCTCAGAGCCGCCATCGCCAAGAGCCTTGAAAGCTTCCCCGTGATGGCGGACTACGTTCCGGACGGCGCGCCCGAGATCTGACGCGCCGACGGCTCAGGAGGGTTCACAAGATGAGGACATTGTGCATCACCATCGCGGTGGTCCTTGCGTTCGGCGCGATCGTCAGCTGCTCGGGCGATGAGACGGACACGGGGCGAGTCGAGGCGGCACCGGCTCAGGGTACGGAGGCGCAGGAGGGCGGCGCCACGCTGGCCACACAGCTCACCCAAGCGGACCAGGCGTTCCGCAACGACCAGTACGAGATCGCAGGCCAGATGTACGAGGCCGTCGCCGGCGCGGCGCTCGAGGAGGAAGACGCCTCGACGTTCGTGGAGGCGGCGTCCATGCGCGCCCGCTGTTACCTCGCGCAAGGCGAGGAGGATGAGGGTCGACCGTGGCTGACGAGAGCCAGGGAGCAGGCCGACCCGGCTGAGCCGCTCGGCTGGTCACGTTACCTGGGCGTGCGCGGGCGATTCGAGTGGCAGGACGGCGACAGGGTGAAGGCGACCACGACCTTCCACGAGATGTTCGACTACTGCCAGGCAAACGAGCTCTACGACCGCGCGGTCGACGCGGCACACATGATCGCCATAACGGGCGATCCGGAGGAGCGATTCGACTGGGCGGAGAAGGCCATAGACATGGCCGAACGCTCAGGCATGCAAGGCTGGCTGGGACCTCTGTGGAACAACCTCGGATGGGACTACGTCGATGCCGGGCGATACGACGAGGCTCGCGAAGCGCTGGAGAAGGCCCGCGAATACCACTACATGGGGACGGCCCCGATCCCGAAGCTGATCGCTGACTACTCCGTGGCGCACCTCATGAGGCTACAGGGACAGCTCGACGAGGCCCGCGAGGCCATGAACACCGTCCTGACTCGGGCCGAGGAGCTGGACGGCGAGGGCAATCCCGACGCGATCGAGTGGATCGGATTCAGCCGCTGGGAACTCGGCGAGATCACGGTCGCCGCGGGCGACACGGCATCGGGCCTGGAGACGATGAAGAAGGCCCTGGGTGAACTGGAGCGCGCCGGCATCGAGAAGTGGGACGAGGCCGACTGGCAGGATCGCAAGGCCAGGATCGCGGAGCTGGAGGCCAGGTGACGAAGAAGGGAGTGCGGTTGCCGTCGCCGTCCCCGCTGGCGTGCCACTGGCAGCTCGACCCGAACGTCGTCTTCCTGAACCACGGCTCCTTCGGCGCCTGCCCATCCGCGGTGCTCGACGCGCAGTCGGAACTCCGGGACAGGCTCGAGGCCGAGCCTGTCCAGTTCCTGGCGCGCGATGGACAGGCGCTGCTCGATGCTGCAAGAGTCGAGCTCGCCTCGTTCGTTGGGGCCGACCCGAACTGCCTCGCCTTCGTGCCCAACGCCACCACCGGAGTGAACACCGTTCTGCGTTCGCTCGCTCTCGAGCCCGGCGACGAGCTCCTGACGACAAACCACGAGTACAACGCCTGCCGCAACGCGCTCGACTTCGCGGCGGGACGCTCGGGCGCGAGGGTGGTGGTCGTGAACGTCCCGTTCCCGATCGAATCACCCTCCCTCGTCGTCGACGCGCTGCTCGGCGCCGTGACGCCGAGGACACGCCTCGCGCTCGTGGACCACGTGACCAGTCTCACCGGAATGGTCATGCCTATCGACGGGATCTTGCGGGGACTCTCGGGGATGGGCGTGGACACGCTCGTCGACGGAGCGCACGCTCCAGGTATGCTTCCGCTCGACATCACCGCACTCGCGCCCGCCTACTACACGGGGAACTGCCACAAGTGGCTCTGTGCCCCGAAGGGCGCCGCCCTCCTCTACGTGCGTCTCGACCTCCAGCCGGACGTCCGTCCGTTGACGATCAGCCACGGGGCGAATGCTGCTCTGGAGGAGCGAAGCAGGTTCAGGATGGAGTTCGACTGGACGGGAACGGACGACACCACGGCCTACCTGTGCGTCCCGGAGTCGATCCGATTCATGCGCTCGCTCTTCCCCGGAGGGTGGCCGGAGCTCATGGAACGCAACCGGTCGCTCGCGCTCGAGGGCAGAGCGATGCTCTGCGAGAGGCTGGGCGTGCCGCCCGCCTGTCCGGACGAGATGATCGGCACTCTGGCGAGCGTGCCATTGGCCGAAGGCACGTACTCGTTCACGACGACCGCCCTCGCGTTCGATCCCGTGGAGACAGTGCTGCGGGAGGAGTACGGGATAGAGGTCCCCGTGATGACATGCCCTGACGGGCCCGCGAGCATCGTGCGGATTGCGGCGCAGGCTTACAACTCGATGGAGCAGTACGAGTACCTGGCCGACGCGCTGCTAGAAGCAATGAGCCGGTGACCCGCCGAGGCCGAGCGGGACCTCGGCGGTGTAGTGCACACCGCGGTCAGCTCAGATCCAGCGGCACCTCCGCGACGTACAGCAACCGCCTGTCCTTGTTCTCGAGGTAGTTCCTGAGCATGTATGCAAGATCGGGGTGAACCAGGGCGTCGTACACGACGTCTCCATTCACCCGCACGGTGAGGTTCTGTCCGAGTCTGACCATGTCGGGATGAACGAACAGGCGCAGCGCCCCCACCCTCGAGGCCTGAATGTCGACAGTGTTCGCACAGAAAGACGCCACTGCCTTGGCCGAAGGCGCTTCCCGCTTGAACACGAAGTAGTTGGTGGCGTCAGGCATGTGGCCCGCCAGCTCAACGCGCTGTCCGTCGCGGAGGACGGTCATCTCGAACGCGTCTCCCCTGGAGATCCCGGCCTTCCACCTGTCGAGCCCACTCAGGCTGTCGACCCGCGCACCATCGGCCGCGACTATCACGTCGCCGGGGCGCAGGCCCGCGTTGCTGGCCGCGGTCTCGCCGTCCGCAAGAGCATCGACGAGAACGCCCTGCCCCTCGAAGTCCCACGCGGGATAGAACCCAACGCTCACGCGATCGTCGACCAGCGCGACATTGTGGTCGGTGTGCCATGGCTCCGCCTCGGCCGTGGTCACGGCATCGATCGCCAACCACTTGCACCGGCCGAACTCCGGAGATGCGGCCTCCCAGACCACGCGAGGAGACATGGCGTCACGGGGATGCCGCTCCATGAACCGGACGATGCCGGGTAGCTCGCCTTCGACGTCGGCGAAGTCGTGCGTGCCGGGAAGCTCCCGGTAGAAGATGTCACCGCCGGCGGCGCGAGCCATCTCTATGGTCGGACGCATCCGCGCCGACGGGTACAGCTGGTCGTCGTATGTGGTCGTGGCATACACGGGCGTGTTGGCGAGGTTCGGGGCATAGGTCGGCAGGTTCCCGTCGAGACTGCCCACGCCGATGTGCCCATTCAACGCGACGAAGGCCGCGTAGTCGGTCGGCTCCACCATCGCGAACAAGAACCCGGCCGACGCCCCGTCGGAGAAGCCGGCCATCCAGACGCGGTCGTCGTCGACGTTGTGGCCCGACTTGATCTCCCGCACGATGCTCCGGATGTTGGCCATCCCGACCTCATCCCACCACGTAGCGCCGAGCTGGCCCAACGGGAAGGCGACGATGTACCCCTCGGCCGCCGCCACATCCAGCAACTCGTCCTCCCGCACATACGCAAGCGGGTCCTCGATGAGCTCGGTCCTGCTCACTCCGCCGTGGAGCACAAGAAGTAGCGGCGTCGGTCTCGCCGGGTCGTACGATTCCGGGACGAACAGGACCCACGGCCTCTCTACCGAATCGATACAGGCGGAGGTCCTGATCACCGGCTCTCCCTTGACGTCGGCGGCGGGAAACTCCATGTCGGAGAGGAATGAGTCCACCTCGCTGCAGTCGGGCCCGGCCTCAATGATCTCGGATATGAGCCGCTCACCGGTCGCACGGTCGTTCGTGGCAACCAGCTCGCTGAGCGCGTTGCTCCAATCGCGAGCCGAGGCGACGGTGACGACCAGCGCGAGCGCAAGCAGCAGGCAGGCGAACCTCATGGCGTACATCCTCCTTCGGCCGTGCGGACTTGGGCACGGCGTAGTGCTGGCCGCCGTCGGGGCGCTCAGGTTGGGGCAGTCACAGCGGTCACGGACTGGGGTACTGCACGACCACACCGAACACGTTCTGAAGGAAGAACAAACCCAGGAAGG
The DNA here is from genome assembly GCA_964562405.1 of uncultured bacterium. GTDB lineage: Bacteria > Joyebacterota > Joyebacteria > Joyebacterales > Joyebacteraceae > WJLY01. The sequence goes on from CAZLTC010000034.1 coordinate 9,601, forward strand.
CGATCAGCGCGGCGATCACCGGGGTGGCCACCCATCCTCCGGCTATCCGCCTGAGCAACCCGAACCTCACGTTCCTGCCGCCCTTAATGAGAGCGATGCCGATGACCGCTCCGATGACGGCCTGCGAGCTCGAAACGGGCACGAGCGGGATCGCGGGCAGGCCGTGCGAGAGAAGCCATGTCTGAAGCCGCTCGGAGGCAAACAGGAACAGGACGATCGACTGCGAGAGGACGACAACGAGCGCCGTCACCGGCGTCAGCTTGAACAGGTCCTTCCCGACGGTCATCATGACCCGGCGCGAGTACGACACCACGCCGGACCCGATCGCAAGGCCACCGATGAGGAAGAGCACCTGGGCCGTCGTGATGTCGAACAGCCCGAAGACGCTGAATGTGCTGGCCGGGAACGCGTTGACGAACACGCCCATGACGTTGGCCACGTTGTTGGCGCCCAGCGAAAACGCGCCGAAGGCGCCCACTACAATGAGGAGCAGCCTAGTCAGCGCGTCGAGCTCGAGTATGTGAACGCGGGTGCGCCTCAGCGCGGAGCGCGCGGCCAGGAAGAACAGAGCCGCCAGGGCGGCGGACAGGAGCGGACACACGATCCAGGTCGAGACGATCTTCACGAGCGCGGTCATGTCGGTCGCCGACCCGGTGAAGAGGTTCCAGCCGACGATGCCTCCGACTATGGCCTGCGACACCGACACCGGCAGGCTGGCCTTCGTCATCCACAGGACGGCCAGGGCCGCCGCAAGAGCTACCATGAACGACGCGCCGATCGCGTTCACCGCTCCCAGGTGCCCCAGCGTGGCCACGGCGCCGCTGCCGGACACGACGGCGCCTATCACCACGAACACGGCGCACACCAGCGCAGCGGTGCGGAACTTGACCATGCGCGTGGCGACGGCGGTCCCGAAGATGTTGGCAGCGTCGTTGGCCCCGAGAGACCACCCGAGGAACAACCCGCTTGAGAGGAAGAGGAGTGTCATGCTGGTCCGTTCGCTTGAACAAGACCACACCTGCCGGCAGTGATGTACCGCTGCCGAGCCCTGTGCGCGTTCAGATCGATCGCTTGATGGCTGATATCGAGAGGCGCTCGCTCACGTCCTCCGCCTCGTCCGCGAGCGTGTCGACGTGCACCACGAAGTCGCCGAGATGCAGCTTCCGGGCAAGCTCGAGGTCGCTCTCGAAGATCCTGCGCTTCAGCCTCTCGCCGACCTTGTCGGCCTCCTTCTCCCAGAAGCAGACCTTGTGCACGTAATCCGTGACAGTTGGAGAGTTCCTGAAGAAGGCCCGGATGCCCATGACAAGTTCCTGCACCGCTTGGCAGCCCTGGTCGGCGAGTTCCAGGTAGTCGACGTTCAGGTCCTTGGGAATGCGCGGGTGCTGGACCGAGAGGAGCATCAGGGTCTCCTTGGCGGTGTTGATCACCTCGTCGGTGTGCTCAAGGATGCCCAGCACGTCGCCGCGCGCGTCCGGAATGAGGGTCTCGAGGTACAGCTGGCGCTCGACATCGATGCGAATCTGGTCGGCCTGCTTCTCGATCTCGGTCACCTGCTTGCGGCGGGACTCGAACTCCTCGAGCCTGCCTCCCAGGTAATCCTTGATCGCCTCGCGGAACAGGAGAGCCGCCTCGCTCGCGTGGTCCAGGTACTGGTCCAGCTTAGATTCCATCAGGCGCGTCTTGCCGAAAAGCGTGGGCATCTTCCGCACTCCTTCAGACCTGCAGAAACCTCGGTACGCCCTCCCCGAACGGGCGCTTGAGCGCGCGAGGGCGACCGCGTCCCTTCCGACTGGACGGGCCGCTCACCGGCCCGTCACGTAGTGCCAAACAGGCACATGACTTAGCAAAGCCAGCCACTAGGATAGCTCGCAAGTGGACGGCATTCAAGGGGCTCTCAGGCGTGCCGGCTGCTGGAGGACGCGGGGCGGGTGCGTGAGGGCACACGGTACTTGCCAATATGACCATATGGCCATATATTTCCAGGCATGAGCGTGACGACCACAGACAGGTTCAGGCGCGATGCCGAGGTCCTGAGGGCCCTGGCCAACGAGTCGCGTCTCATGATCGTCGACCGGCTGAGTCGCGGCGAGTGCTGCGTGTGTGAGCTCGTGGAACTCATCGGCGGCGACCAGTCCACGATCTCGAAGCACCTCGCCATCCTGAGACGGAGCGGCATCGTGTACGGAGAGCGACGAGCCAACCACATCTACTATCAGCTCGTCACGCGGTGCGCGATGGCGGTCGTGGAGTGCGCGGAACGCGTCCGCGCCGAACGAAGGGCGGCAGATGAGCCTGCGAAATGAGCTGCGCGCGTTCGCGCTGATGCTGGGCGTCTTCCTTGCCTTCTACTTCGCGCCGATAAGTAGTCCCCGCCTCTCCGGCGCGATCGTCGAGGCATTCTCTCTCGTGCAGTGGTACGCGAGAGAGAACATGATCTACGGGCTCATCCCGGCGTTCTTCATAGCCGGTGCCATCGGCGCGTTCGCGGCGAAGTCCGCGATCATGAAGTATCTGGGAGCGAGGGCGAAGCGTGTCGTCGCCTACGCCGTCGCCTCGATATCGGGATGCGTTCTCTCCGTCTGCAGCTGCACGATACTCCCCATCTTCGCGGGCATCTACTCGCGCGGCGCCGGTCTCGGCCCGGCGATCACGTTCCTTTACGCGGGGCCCGCCATCAACGTCCTCGCGATATTCCTGACGGCGCGCGTCCTGGGGGCCGAGATCGGCCTCGCTCGCGCGCTCGGCGCGATCACGTTCAGCATCGTCATTGGTCTCTTGATGCACGTGATATTCAGAAAGGATGAAGCAGTTAGAGCCGACGAGTCCCTGGCGTCTGAGGTGAACGGTGACGCCGGTCCCTCGATTCGCAATGCGCTCTTCTTCTTCATCGCGATGGTCGCCATACTGGTCTTCGCCAACTGGGCCGACGTCGAGTCGGAGTCGCCGCTCTGGCGTTGGCTGTTCCGCTGGAAGTGGATGCTGACCGCCGGCGCGGGACTCGCGCTTGGCTCCACGATGGTCGCCCTCTTCCGTGTGCCCGCGTGGAAGATCTTGTCGGGCGCGGCGGCGGTCGCCGTCCTGGCCATCATCTTCAGAGGCAACCCCCTGCCTCCCTTCGTCGCTGGAGTGGTTCTGACGTCGGCTATCGCGTTCACGGAAGCCCGCTCACGCGAATGGGTCACGGAGACGTGGGGATTCGCCAAGGACATGCTGCCTATGTTCCTGGTCGGTATCATGATGGTCGGCTTCGCGCTTGGCCGGCCCGGCCACGAAGGCCTCATACCTCGCTCGTGGGTCGAGAGCCTGGTCGGAGGCAACTCGGTCTTCGCGAACCTGGTGGCGTCGGTGGCCGGCGGGCTCATGTACTTCTGCACGATGACGGAGGTTCCCATCGTGCAGGGACTTCTGGGAGCCGGCATGGGCAAGGGGCCCGCGCTCGCGTTCCTGCTGGCGGGGCCGGCCGTTTCCCTGCCCAACGTGCTTATGCTCCGGCGTATCATCGGTACGAGGAAGACCGCGGTCTACCTCCTCCTTGTGATCACGATGGCGACCATCACGGGAGCGATCTTCGGTGTCATCAAAGGCTGACAGGAGGTTCAGATAATGGCCGAGGGCAAGGACAGCGGGTGGTTCACGCTCGCCCGGCAGCCGCAGGAGCCTCTCTCCCCTGGCGCGCCCACGCTCTCCGGCGACGCCCTCGCTCGCTGGAAGCGGAACTTCGCGCCCCTGCTCAACCACCTTCGCCGGCGCGACATCGTCCTTGCGCTGTCTGGTGGAGGCATGGCGATGCCGGCGCACATCAGCCTGCTCCGCTTGCTGGAGCTGCTCGGCGTCTCCCCCACGAGGATATACGGGACCTCGGCCGGCGCGGTCATAGGTGGGCTACGCGCCGCCGGGATGAGCACCGACGAAATCGAGGCGGCGATGCTGGACATCCGCTCCGCGAACGAGTTGTTCGGCTTCGCCGCGCGATACCCGGCTCTCAGACTCATGACGGGCGCCATCAAGCGGTCGATCGTGGGTCACACGTTCAAGGAAGCCGGCATCTACGACCTCGAACGCGTCGAGGGACAGGTCGAGAGTATTCTCCTGAAATACGTCGGTCGCGTTCCCAGGATGAGCGAGCTGACCACGCCCTTCCATTGCATCGCTGTGGACATAGGGACCGGCGACGCGACAGGCGCTCCAGTGCGCAAGGTGGTATTCTCGGCCGAGACCACGCCGGACGTGCCTGTGACGGACGCCATAGGCG
>CAZLTC010000034.1:13955-27392 GCA_964562405.1 uncultured bacterium
GTGGTATTCTCGGCCGAGACCACGCCGGACGTGCCTGTGACGGACGCCATAGGCGCATCCATGTCCATTCCCGGAGTGATAACGCCCAAGCGCATAGGCGAGCGTTACTACATCGACGGAGCCGCCGTAGAGCACCTGCCCATCCTCACCGCGCGAAACGACTGGCTCCGCCGCAGGAGGAGGTTCCCGCCCGCTCGTCTCGCGATCATCGCCTCGGACCTGGGATACACGGGGGAGAGCATGCCGGAAGCGGAGCTGGCGGGTCCGGTGGACCTCATCGTCTTCTCGAGGAGACTTCAGGAGAGGGCCATCACAAGCTACAACATGCTCCTCTGCCACCGACCACGGCATGGGAGCTCGGTGATACTCGTGAGACCACGTTCCGTGCACGTGGAGCTCTACGAGATCGAGAAGATACGCAGGTGCCTGCGTTCGGCCTACGAGGACATGGTGGAACAGCTGTCGGGGAACGGCTTCATGGATGAGACCGCCGCGTCTATCAGCAGGGCGTCGGAATCGATGGGCCTACCCGGTGAGCGAGAGACCGGTCGACGACCTTGACTTCTCGCCCTTCCTACGGCGGTTCGGAGACCTGTAAGGAGCCGCGGGTTCCCTCTTTCCGAAGCAGTCGTCGCAGTAGTCGAAACCCTCCCAGAACGACTGCTCGAGCGTGTCCGGATCGAATCCCACGGCGTTGCCGCTTTCCGCGAGCTCATCCAGAAGACAGTGTTCGCTGTCCCTGTTCCAAGAGTCGTGCACGGTCATCGACGTGCGGTCCCCGACGTATCTCACGCCGTCCAGCTCCTGGATCGACTTCATGGCCGCCCCTCTCTCGGACTTCTCCGGATGTTGCCCCCTGGCCGGCGCCGCGCGCGATCGCACGCGGCGCCGGTGAACCGCGCGGGGGGACTCGCAAGAGCCCGCTCCTACCGGACGTCCTATAGGGCAACTGCCGTTCCGCATCGACTTGCTTGAGCAAATGAGCCCTAAATGAACGCGGGTGAGCAAGTTAGAAGTCCGGTCGTCGAGCGTTTGAGCCGCGGAGTTGCCCGCCACCGTATCATCCGGGCTACCCCCGATCCCGGCAAAGCCCGCAAGCCGCTGCGTGACCTAACGATAGGGCCGTATCATCCTTGATACGACCCTTCCGGCCGCAGCTACGCTTGGCCCACTCTTCTCATGATGACCGTTCCTTGACAGCGTGTTGCCACCAGCCCGCATTTGGGCTAGAATGGCACCATTGATGAATCGGAGCCATCCGGGTTTCATCCCGGTGACGTTAGGACACGAGATGCGCCTCGCTGAGGCGCGAGGAGGTGGAGTTGACAAGACGGCATGCGGTCATCGTTCTGGGCGTGGCGCTGCTCGCCGCGGCCCTCCTGTGCGGTTGTGAGCGCACTGCGGAGAACACGGCGGCGGAGCGGGTGGCGACCACCGGCACATCCTGTCCGCAGAGCGGCGAGGCCTCGGACCCCCTGTGCGCGGCGGCCGGAGAGGACTGCTCCGGATGCCCGGCGATGGCGGGAACTGAGGTCGCGCAGACAGAGGCAGAGACCCATACGTGCCCGTATGCTGCAGAGCAGGGCGAGTGCCCGGAGGAGTGCGGGTGTCCGAAGGTCGCCTCAGCGGATGGTGGTCTCGTTTGTGAGCATGACGCATCGTGCCCCGCCATGGATGACCCGAGCGCCTGCCCCCACGCGGCCGCGGAGGACGGTGCTGTGGGATCGGACAAGACCGGCACCAAGACCGTAGCCGGAACCTGCCCCAAGACGTGCCCCGCCACCGGGACCTGCCAGAAGAGCGGTGGGAGTTCGTAGTCGCCGGCAGGCGTGTCGCCGCGCGAGCGGCGGTGTACGCACCGACCACTGGCGGAAGGACGAAGAAGAGAAGCGGCGGCCCGTGAGGTCCGCCGCTTCGAACATCAGGCTCGAACATCAGGTCAGTGGTCGCACGGGTTGGCTCCGGGCTCGAGAGTCCCTTCGAGATACGCCTGCGCGACTTCGCGCGCGCTGCCTCCCCCGGTCCCGATCACGACGTCGATCGAATGCTCCTCAAAGAGATCCTTCGCCCGCTGCCCCATCCCTCCGGCGATGACCACGTTCACTCCCAGCCCCTGCAGCCAGACCGGCAGCAGTCCCGGCTGATGCGGCGGCGCCGGTACCATGACAACGCCGTCTATCCGCGTGCAGGCCGGGTCCGTGTGGAATATGGCGAACTCCTCACAGTGGCCGAAGTGCTCGGCCACGACTCCTTCCGTTACGGGAACGGCTATGCGCCGCCCCGTCTCGTCTCTGGCCCCGCTACCGTCCACGTGATTTTCAGTCATTCTCGTCCTCCGCTCCGTCGGCGGCCGAGCCGCCGCTCGTCTCATCATCCTGTTCGACCAGACCAACCAGCCTGTCTACGAGCGTCTGGAAGGCCAAGGCCCCGGACGACTCGCCGGAAAGATACGTCGACAGCTCGCCGTCGTCCGCGGCGGGTACCATCGCCGGGTCTATGGGGACGGAGCCAAGAAAGGGGACGCCCATGTCCGCGGCCATTTCCTCTCCCCCGCCGGAGCCGAAGACGTCGACTCGTTTCCCGCAGTCGGGGCACACGAACCCACTCATGTTCTCAATGATGCCGAGCACCGGCAGTCTGAGCTGCCTCGCGAAGTTGACCGATTTCCTGACATCGCTCACGGACAGAGCCTGGGGAGTCGTCACGAGCACGGCTCCGTCGGCGTCCTCTATGAGTTGGCCTATGGACAGCGGCTCGTCGCCCGTCCCGGGCGGGGAGTCCACGATGAGGTAGTCGAGCTCACCCCACTCCACGTCTCGAAGGAACTGCTTGATCATCCCGTACTTGAGAGGACCGCGCCAGATGAGCGCGTCGTCCTTGTTCGGAAGCAGGAATCCCATCGACATCACGCGCAGTCCGTCCGGAGCGACCACGGGGTTGATCGAGCCTTCGGTACCGGTGGCCCTCTCGTCGCTCAGGCCAAGCAACCTCGGGATGCTCGGGCCGTGCAGGTCGATGTCCAGGAGACCGACCTTCCTTCCGGAGCGCGACAAGGCCAGGGCGAGCGACGCCGCAACGGTGCTCTTGCCTACCCCGCCCTTGCCCGACAGCACGAGGATCTTGTGCTTGATGCCACACAGCCTCTGCGCGAGCGCCTGCCGCTCCTGGAAGTCCTTCTCGCTCTCCCCGTCCTTGCGCTCGCGCGCTGAGCACGACGTTGACGGGCAGTCCCCGCACTTCTTCTCATCCGACTCCATCAGACCTTCCTTCCTCCACACCGATCATCCTCGAGACCACGCCCCACAGGTCCTTGATGGCTAGAGCCGCTGGCCCTTCCGAGTGCTCGACGACGGAAAGCCCGCGCACCTGCGCTGCGCTGACCTCTCCATCGTAGGGTATTCTGCCGACTAGAGGAAGGCCCCTTCTCTCGCACCACTCGGTCATAGCGTCGACCACGTCCTGGTTCAGATCCCACTTGTTGATGCAGACGGCCGCCGGCGTCCGGAGAGAGGACGCGACGTCGCACACCCTCTGCATGTCGTGGAACCCCGACAGCGTCGGCTCAGTGACGACGAGCGCCAGAGTGGCGCCCGTGAGCGACGCGATGACCGGACATCCGATGCCGGGCGACCCGTCAATGATGATGAACTCCAGCCCCTTCGATGAGGCCAGCGTGCGCGCCTCGCCGCGCACGCGAGTGACCAGCTTGCCCGAATTCTCTCCCGCGACGCCCAGCCTGGCGTGAACGAACGGACCCAGACGCGACTCTGACACGAAGAGCTCTCCATTCACGGTGTCCTCGAGGAGAGCGGCGCCCTCCGGGCACACGAGCTCGCACGCACCGCACCCCTCGCACGCGAGCGGGTCGACCGCCCGCACCGAGATCGGGGACGAGCCAGGAGCGTCCACCAGACGTATCGCGTCGAACCGGCAGACATCCTCGCATCGGCCACAGCCGGTGCAGGCGTCGGTCCGGATTCGCGCTGTCGCTCCACCCACGAACGGCTCCGACCGGAGGACCGTCGGCGCCAGAATAAGGTGGAGGTCGGCCGCGTCGACGTCGCAGTCGGCGGTCACCTTCCGCGAGGCGAGCGCCGCGAACGACGCCGCCACGCTCGTCTTGCCGGTGCCGCCCTTGCCGCTCACAACGACGAGTTCCTTCATCCCGTTCCCCCAGCCCAAGACCGGCCGGTCGGCTCCAGAAGCTCCCGCGCCAACCGGCTGAGCGCGCCGCGGAACTCCGAGGAAACGCTGCCTGGGAGTATCCCCCGCGCGTACGCCTCGGCCACGCGCCGGTCCTCGGGAATCACCGCGTGGACCCGGAGGCCCTCGGCGGCGCAGTAGTCGGCCACCCGCGAATCCCCGATGCCGCTCCTGTTGATCACGACGCCGACGGGGAGATTCAGGCTTCTCACGGTCGCCACGGCGATCTCGAGATCGTTGAGCCCGAACGGCGTCGGCTCCGTGACGAGCACGACGCGGTCGCTCCCGCGTAGCGTCTCCACGACCGGACACGAGGCCCCGGGAGGCGAGTCGAGCACAGTGATGCCCAGGGCCGGAACGCGTTCCTTGAGCGCGCGCACGACCGGAGTCGCCATGGCCTCTCCCACGTCGAGTCGCCCCTGCACGAAGGACACGGCGCCGGCGGTTCCGGACTCGACCGTCCCGACCCGCCTGGGTACGTAGCTCACGGCGCCGGCCGGGCAGACGATCGAGCACACGCCACATCCATGGCACAACTCGTGAAAGGCCAGGACGCTGTTCTTGAGGCACGCGAGAGCGTTGAACCGACACGCCTCGCAGCAACGACCGCACATGGTACACCTGTCCGCGTCGAACACGGGGACCGGGACCTCGACCGCGTGCGATTCGTCGAGGGAGGGTCGGAGGAAGATCTCGCCGTTTGGGGCCTCCACATCGCAATCGAAGTAGGCGACGTTCTGCCCGAGCGACGCGTACTCCACCGCCAGACCCGTGGCGATGGTCGTCTTCCCCGTCCCTCCCTTTCCGCTCGCTACAGCGATTCGCATGACGCCTCTCGGCTACTCACCGCCGCCTGACTCGAGTTCCCCGAGACGCTTCTGAACGTCAGCAAGCGCCTCCTGAAGGTACTCCGCCTGCTCGCGCAGCACGTCGGTCTCATTGGCCGCCCCCGTCTGATCCGGCGGCACTGGATAAGGAGGCGCGAACTGCGGCCCGACCCATCCGAAGCGCGCCCAGCCCGGGACGCCCGTTGCGTAGTAGCCATGCCTCCAGCCCCTGCCTCGCCCGCCGAACCCGCCTCTCATCCCGAAGTGTCCTCCCGGGCCGGGATTGGCATATCCGGGGACCGCGTTACCGGCGCAGTAACCCGCGCCTCTTCCCGTCATCGGACCGTATCCCATCGGTCCCGTTCTGTCTCCTCGCGGCATCTTGCCGCCTCCTTTCCTGCGTTCGACCGCATCCAGGACCACCCACTCGCGGTCCTCCGCGCGGTCGAAAGACCCCGGGCGCTAGCCGGAATGCCCGTCCACATCCGGCCCGGCCACGGGCTTCAACATCCCTGACTTCAAATCGTCGACGGCCTCCTGTACTGTTCCGGCGACGTCGACCACTACCTTCACCCCCGCGGCGGCCAGCGCTCTGAACGCGTTCGGCCCGCAGTGGCCGGTGAGCACGTACTCGACGCCCTCCCGCACCACAGCCTCCGCCGCCTGCACACCGGCTCCCGACCGCGCGTCCGCTCCGGCCTGGTTATTCAGTGCCTTCACCTGGCCCGTCGACGTATCGACAACCACGAACCAACCTGCCCGTCCGAATCTCGGGTCGACCGCGCTACCCGCCTCGGGACCCGTCGAAGAGACTGCAACTCTCATCGCTTCCTCCCGTCGCTCCTTGCCTGTTCCCGCCGACCACGTCGCGGTCCCGGGCCACCGCCCCGGCCGCGGCCTCGCCTCGGCTCGCCGCCGCACGCTCGCGTCGCCCGACCGCAACCCGGCATCGTGAACCTCTCGTTCGACAGTTCCCCGCAGCTGAACGCCTCCAGGATCTCGCCGACGCTTCCCGATATCCACGGCACGACGGTCAGCCCCGAACCAGTGAGAGCATCGAGAAGACGTCGCGTCACCGCACCGCAGATGAGCACGTCTATCCCGGCTCGTTCGATCTCGGCCGCCCTACCCCAGAACGACAGCCCCGACAGGTCGACAACGCTGGCGCCCGCTGCCATCGACCCCGGCCGGAACACGAGCAACCGTTCGGCCGCGTCGAGCACCGGCGAGACCCTGTCGCCCCATGTCGTGATGCCTACTACCATCGTTCCTCCATCGGCGCCCGGCGCCGCCGCTTCGTGGCGCCCGGGTACCCACGAGCAATGCACCGCTCGTGCCACACACGGCACTCTCCGCTGGAATCGCCTAAGCGATGATAGGATAGTATATTACAGTAGCGTGGGACGGACGTCAGAGCGGATGTGCCGCAGTCTATGGGTGCAGCACTGCAACCATATCATGGTCATGGATGCGTCTACGCAACCGTCTGCCAGACGGCGTAAGGGGAGAGCACGCGTCCGCGTGCTCTGGAGTGTCCGGGCCGCAGCGCGAGCCGCCGCCTCTAGTCCGGCGCGATGCCGAGGCGCTTCATCTTCCGCCAGAGCGTGGTCTTGTGAACCCCGAGGTCGCGCGCGGTCGCGGCGCGGTTCCACCCGTGGCTCTCGAGCGCGCTCAGCAGAAAGCGCCTCTCGGCGTCGTCGAATGACACCGGTTCTGATGTGGCGCGCGCGCCCTGCGGGAGGAGACTCGCCGGAAGATGACGCCTGCGTATCGGGCCCGACCTGCACATCACGAAGGCATGCTCGACCGCGTTCTCGAGTTCCCTGATGTTGCCCGGATAGTCATGCCGCATGAGGAGCTCTAGCGCGTCCGGCGACACGCCAGGAATGTCTCTTCCCTTCAGGCGGTTGAAGCGCTCGACAAAGTGCTCAGCCAGCAGAGGGATGTCCTCCCTGCGGTCGCGAAGCGGCGGGATCTCGACCGTGACGACGTTGATGCGGTAGAAGAGGTCGGTCCTGAACTCGCCCGACTCGACCATATCCGGAAGTCGCCTGTTCGTCGCGGCGACGACGCGCACGTTCGCGCGCTCCATCTTCGTGCCTCCCAGGGGCTCGTAGGTCCCGTCCTGGAGAACGCGAAGGAGTCGCGACTGCAGAGCCGGCGACACATCCCCTATCTCATCGAGGAAGATGGTACCACCCTCGGCAAGCGCGAACCGCCCGGCGCGGTCCTTTCGGGCATCCGTGAACGCGCCCGCCTTGTGCCCGAACAGCTCGGACTCCAGGAGCGTATCCGGTAGGGCGCCGCAGTTGACCACCACCAGAGGGTGCCCCTTGCGCGGGCTCAGATTGTGGATCGCTCGAGCCAGAAGCTCCTTGCCGGTTCCGCTCTCCCCCATGATCAGGACCGTGCTCTCGCTTTCAGCGATGTCAGGCAGTGTATCGAATACACGCCGGAGCACGTGGTTCTTGCTGACCATATCCTCGAACGAGTAGCGCCGAGTCAGTTCACGGCGGAGTTCCTCTTCTACAGAGAGATCTCTGAAGGTCTCCGCACCGCCCACCACGTTCCCCGCCTCGTCCCGGAGAAGTGCGGTCGACACGCTGATCGGTATGCGCGCGCCGTCGGACCTGACGATGTAGACGGAGCGGTTGACCACGGGCGCCCCGGTGTCCATCGTCTCCCGCAGCACGCAGCCGGACTCACAGACGCTCGCCTTGAGCACCTCCCAGCATTTCCTTCCCACCGCGAGACCCCGGTCGACGCCTGTGATGTGCTCGGCCGCGCGGTTGAACGAGCGCACGTTCCACTCGGAATCGACGGTGAAGACGCCGTCGGCAATGCTCTCGAGTATCGCACCGGCTTCGTCCGGCCACGCGCCCGGTTGCTGCCGGCGACCGCGCGATGTGGGCTTCGATGTGGCCACTTGTTCCTACCTTCCTAGGGGCGCTGCGTTGGCGCCCACGTTGCGTATGTGCAACCATCATCCTATGCAGCGGGGCCAGCCGGGTCAAGCCTGATGGGCCCGACATCGCCTACAGAGGCACTCCGCCGCGTCCGCGATTGACTGAATGGCAGTTTTGTGGTATGCTCCACCGTGCAACAGAGAGGTCTTCCGCGTGGTCGGCCGTTTGCGGCTGCGCGGAGAGGCGACGTGGTTTCTCCATAGAGCAGGGAGGAGGAAGGCATGCGATACGTTGTGATGGCGCTGATGTTCGCCGCTCTTGCCATTCCGGCGGGGGCACAGATGTACCTCGAGTCGGGCGGACCTCCGATCAGGTACGACGACAGCATTCCACCGAACGGGTCGCAGTGGCACGAGCTTTTTCCTGCGTTCTGCACGCCGCATCTTCAGAATAGCTACGAGGACAACGGCGACGGCGTGGTGTCCGTGTGCGACGTGATCGTCATCGATGGCATCCGCAATCACGTCGACTGGGCAGGCCCGACGTACTACCTTGCCGGGGCCGAGGGCCAGGGCGAGCGGTGGATCGAGCCCGAGACCGGCACTGGATTCTGGCACGAGGTCGCACCGAACTTCTGTACCGTCTGGGAACTGCTCGAGTGGGAGGACACCGACCAGGACGGAGCGATATCGTTCTGTGACATGCTCCTCTTCTCGGACGGCTACTGGCACGTAGAGGACGTTCGCCTCGACATCACCGTGACCGAGGAACCCAGCCCGGTCGAGGACAGCACGTGGACGAAGATCAAGGGGTTCTTCGCGGACCTCTTCTAGCAGTCTGAGACCGCGCGGAATCTGCAACCGGGACGCCCGGCGTCATCCTTAGATGCCGGGTGTCCTTGCGCGTGTGGCCGGTGGCGGAGCGGTCAGACTGAGCAGTCAATCGCCTTTCACCGCGGCCCGCTCTCGCCGGCAGCGCTCATTGTCGAATGCCACTTGCCGAGCGCGCCCGGCAGTGATACATTGAGTAAGTGTCAGTCAGGCCTGCTGCGCGCGGGTGCTGTGTGGCGCTCTAGGATGAGCGCCGGAAAGGAAGGGCCGAATGAGGAGATTCGCCATCGCTTTGGCCGCTCTGCTTGTCGTCGCGGTGGTTGTGCCAGCGTTCGGTCAGACGTACTACTACGACTACCGTCCGCCGGATCCGCCCGACCGCGGCTACGATCCGACGTGGCCGCCTGAGGGCTCGCAGTGGCACCAGCTCATGCCGAACTACTGCCAGTACGACGAGCAGACTAACCACGAGGACGCCGACGGCAACGGAGCTATCGACGTCTGCGAGCACATCTGGTTCAACGGTGAGCGTCAGCACGTCGAGTGGATAGGACCTACGTACAAGCTGGTCTTCATGGGCACCGGGAAGCACGGACGTCCGGTCGCGCCGAAGTACCTCGAGGAAGCCGGCCCAGGTGACAAGCAGTTCTCATACCACGAGGTCTTCCCGACCTACTGCAACATCGTCGAGACAACGGAGCCCATCACGGACGAGTGCCAGGAGGTCTGGATCGAGTTCCCGCCTGAGGACGTCGGCTGGTGGCACGTCGAGGAGATCAACACGAACATCCGTACGGTCCCCGACCCGGTCAACCCGGCCGATGAGAGCACCTGGGGGAAGATCAAGGAGTTCTTCCGGAATCTGCTCTAGAGATAGACCTCCTCTGGGAGTCCTGACTGAAGCGAGACCCCGCCCGGCGCGCGCACCGGGCGGGGTCTTCCGATCAGGAGACAGGGCATCGCGAGACCCTGACCTGTTAGGAACCCGCCACTACTGCCCGTTTCCACCGGCTCCCTGGGCCGCTTCCCGCTCCGCCCGACGCCTCTCCGCCTCCGCCTTGGCCTCGTCTCTCTCGCGAATCAGTCTGTCCAGAAGCGCCTGGTCCCTGACCAGCTCGCCTCCCGCCGCGCGCCACTCGGCCAGTCCTCCGTAGAAGCGCTCCACGTTGACAAAGCCGTCGCGCGCGGAGAAGGTGGAGCACAGGCGGCTCCTGATACAGTTCGAGCCGTAGCAGTATGTGACGATAGGCGCGGTCGTCCGGTCAAGACCCGGCCAGCTGCGCTCGAGGTACAGATCTAGTGAGTCGGCGAACAGGCTCGACGTGAGGGTGACGGACCCTGGAATGTGACCGGTCGCATAGTCCGCCCAGTGCCTGACGTCGAAGAACGCGAACGACTGAGGAGCGGCATTCGGCTTGAACCAACGCCGCGCGCGCGCCAACCGCTCCTTGAGCTCGTCAGCCTCTATGATCCTCACCACTGGGAGCGACACGTCGCCGGACCACTCCCTCCAGCCTCCGGGGTAGTAGCGCACCGCCGCCACTCCCGCTCGCCTGAGGAGGAAGTACCCCAGCGCGCCGTCCGCGCCGCCCGCCCCGTAGACGATGAACTCGTCCGACATGTCGACCGGCGAGCTGGGTCGAGGCCCGACGCGCGAGAAGACCTCCCACGCGTCCTCCGGCGTGATGAGGCCACCGTCCGCATCAAAGAATTCGGTGAAGTCGTACGGAAGAGCATGGGGAACGTGGCCGTGCCTGACGGGCTGCCCCCATTCCTCGGGGTCGATGCTTCCGTGCCAATCGTCCCAGCCGCGGGCGTCTATGATCTCGTGACCGTCCTCCCCGAACTTGAGAGCAACGTACGCGGCGCTCGCTGAACGGTCCGAACGCGGCTCACCGGTCCAGGTTGCCGGCGGCAGTGCCGCGCCTACCGCATCGAGAGCGCCGCCCCCACTTGCCCAGGCGTGTAGTCCGCCCTCAAGGAGCATGGCCCCTTCGGCGCCGGCGGTCTCCAGAGCCCAGAAGAGCCACGCTGCGTTGGCGCTCGTTCCGTCTTCCCCGTAGCACACGATGCGTCCGCGGCCTGTCAGGCCGAACCCGGCCAGGGCTCGAGCCAACTCCGGCGGCCGGTGCTCGGCCCGGAGCGCTGCCGACAACTCGTCCACTGGGATGGAGACCGCTCCGGGAAGGTGCTCCCTGGAGTACAGGTCCGCAGACCGCGTATCCACCACGACCACGTCGCGCGCGCGGAGCCTCTCCGCCAGCCACTCTGGCGTCGCCGTGACATCTGGGTAGACCGGCGTCGGGGCGTCGTCGCGATGCGCCCACGGCCACTGGACGCACGATGCGTCGCGCGCCGTGAACAGCACCACCACCATCGCCATGCCCGCCGCCAGCAAGAGCAGCGAAGCAACCGACGGCGCGCCGCCTGACGGCCGGATAGCTCGAAGAGCTGCGCTCACCCTTCCCACTTCTGCTCCTTTGATTTTCGTATCGCTATGCGAACGCAGATGCCGAGGCCCCCATACAGGATGATCCCGATGACAATGGCCATTGTCCACGCTGAGAGCGGCATCACGCCTCCTCCTTCTCTCTGAAAGGCCTCGCCCTGGTTATGAGGGCGGCGGTGATGATGATGACCGCCATCCATGCCCAGCCGCCGGCCACGAGCGCCCAGCCCGGGTAGTCCCCGTAGGGCTGCTTGAAGTCGTTGACGATACTGGCGACGATGGCCCAGCCGAGAGCGAGCGGCGTCACCCACTTGATGAAGATATCCCACCAGACCCCGACGCGGAAATCGGAGACCTCGTTTATGTACTTCTTGAGCTTGTCCGTACCGTAGAACCAGCCTATCGCAATGCACTCCAGGAAACCGATCACCACCAGTCCGTAGTCGTTCATCCAACGGTCTACGATGTCGAGCCAGAAGAGGCCCGCGCCGGTCGTGAAGATGAGGCCCATCAGGAACCCGAAGATGCAGAAGTAGAGCGCCGCCTTCTCCTGGGAGATCGGCCACTTGTCCCTGAGTCCGGCCACGGCGCCCTCGACGATCGAGAACGCCGAGTCGATGCCCAGCGTGAGCAGCGTCACGAAGAACATGACCGACACTGCTGGGGCGAGCGGCATCAGGCTCATCGCCGTCGGGTAGATGACGAACGCGAGCCCCGGCCCTCCCTTTACCACGCTGCCGATGGGGACGCCCTGGGCCTGCGCCAGATACCCGAGCACGCTGAACACGGCGAACCCTGCAAAGAACGAGAAGCCAGCATTCGCGAAGCTCGTGATGAATGCGTTGTTCGTCACGTCCGATCGCTTCGGCAGGTAACTGGCGTAGGCGGTCAGGATGCCGAACCCGAGAGACAGCGAGAAGAAGACCTGACCGTATGCCCGAAGCCATGTCTGCGCGTTGGCGAGCGCGCCGAAGTCGGGCGTCAGGTAGTAGCGCAGCCCCTCCATCGCGCCCGGCAGCGTGACACCTCGTATCAGGATCAGGACCAGGAGCAGCGCGGGCAGCGGCACAGTTATCATGACGACCTTGCCGACGCGAAGCACGCCCTTCTTGATGATCCAGTAGATGAGCGCCCACGTGATGGCCAGACCGATGAGAGCCGGCCAGGAGACGTGACCGATCTCGCCGGGACCGGACGTAAGCCCCAGCACGCCGTCGAAGAACTCCTGCGCGCCGTTGCACCAGGGAAGAGTTCCGAATGAACACGCCAGGTAGTCCCACGACCATCCCATTATGACCGCGTAGTAGAATGAGATCGTCGCCCCTATGCCCAGGGCCCACCATCCGATCATCTCGAACCTGGGATTGGCATCGTGCAGCGAGCCGGGCGACGACTTCTGGAAGAGCGAGCCTAAGGAGTACTCCAGGATCATGAGTGGGATGCCCGCCGTCATGAGAGCTACGACGTAGGGAATGAGGAAAGCGCCTCCACCGTTGTCGTAGGCGACCATGGGGAATCTCCACAGGTTGCCTAGCCCGATGGCGCTCCCTACGGCCGCCATGATGAACGCCTGCCGGCTCGCCCACCTGTCGCGATGAGCCATCTCTACCCTCCTTCCCACAAGTGGCGGATACTCAGCAAGGCAAGACTAGCGCATGAGGCGTTTCGATGGAAGCGCGATGAACGCGGTGGGAACGGACGCGCGTCGCATGCGGTCGGAGCCGCATGCGGTGGAGCCGCCCCCCCCGGGGGGCGGCGGGAAGATCAGGAATCCGAGAAGACGCCCGTGGAGAGATACCTCTCCCCGGTGTCCGGAAGGACAACCACGATGGTGGCAGCCCGGTTCTCGGGCCTTGCGGCAACGAGGGCGGCGACGTGCGCGGCGGCGCCGGAGGATATGCCGACGAGCATGCCCTCCTCGACGGCAAGGCGGCGCGTCATGGCGCGGGCCTCGTCGTCGGCGACGGTCACGATCTCGTCGATGACATCGCGGTTCAGCACCGGAGGAACGAACCCTGCACCGATGCCCTGGATGCCGTGAGGCCCCGGAGCGCCTCCCGACAGGACCGGGGACGCGGAAGGTTCCACGGCCACGATCCGGACTGACGGCCTTCGACGCTTGAGGACCTCGCCGACCCCGGTGATGGTGCCTCCCGTTCCCACGCCCGCGACGAAGACGTCGACGTTGCCACGCGTATCGTCCCAGATCTCCTGGGCGGTCG
>CAZLTC010000035.1:0-22861 GCA_964562405.1 uncultured bacterium
GCTGTAGCCTTGTCCTTCCTCGTGATCACCGCACTCAGGATGTACAAGCACCAGCCCATCGAGTGGATCTGACCCCGGCGCCTGTGGTTCCGGGGCCAGGGTCGCGGCTCTGTCTAGTCGTCTTCGCGGGAGGCGGTTTGGTCCACGATCCTCGGCGGGAGCTTCCCGTCCTCACGGTCGAGCACGACCGGCTGGCCGTTCTTGCCTTCGCCGAGCTTCCTGCCGATGAAATAGAAGACGATCATCCCCGCGCCGACCAGCAGCGGGATCATCGAGCCCGTCATGCCGCCCTCGCTCAGGACCGTCGGATCGCTCATGCTGCCGAGCCCGATGAGTATCCCGAGGCCTGTCGCCACGAACACGATGCCCCAACCGAGAAGCGCGTTTCCGCCTCTCGACTTGCCGAGCAGCCGGTAGTCGTAGACCCCGGACTCGAGCACCTTGAGGAAGTTCTCCTGTCTCCTCTTCTGGGCACGCTCTGCGGCCTTGATGAAGAGCATGATTATGATGATCGCCGCGCCGAGAGCCACGATCGCGTTCAGGAAGCCGAATGCCATCGTCACCATCACTGCACCTCCTCGATGGTCCGGCCGTCTGCGCTCCAGGCTCCGCCGCTTCGGATGCTCTCAGGAGGCGCTCTCTCATTCCTGCCGGACACTCACCGTGGGGACCGTACCTCGCCCCCGTGTCACGCACTGCCGTCTTTCTCAGAGTTTGACCTCGAACGGGACGAGCGTGTTTCAGGTCACCCGGGCGCCCCTGGCGGGGAAAACCTCTTGGATTCGGCATCCGTTCTGATAGCATTGTCTGCCGGGCGAGAACCACGAGCGTGCGGTTCGGTCCGGCCGAACGGCCGGAGGCGCTGATGCTCGGACCGGGCGGCGGCGTGAGGCGGGAGCACCCGGACGAGGATCTGATCGCCCTGACCCTCGCTGGAGATCAGGACGCATACAGGGTCCTCGTCGAGCGCTATTCCGATTTCGTGTTCACCGTGGCTCTCAGGGTCGTCGGCAGCGAGGCCGACGCTGAGGATGTTGCGCAGGAAGCGTTCGTCAGGGCACACAAGGCGCTGGCGCGATTCCGCGGAGACTCGAAGTTCAGCAGCTGGCTCTACCGCATCACCGTCAACAGGGCGCTCACCCATCTGAAGCGCGGGAAGAGGCGTCCTCTCACGGTGGAGATGACGTCGTCCCCTCGCGTCGAGGCGGAGGTTCGGTCGCACAGCTCAGGCGACGATCCGACGCGCAGGGTGCTCGACAGCGAGTTCGCCGGGCGGGTGAGAGCCGCCGTGGCCGCGCTGCCGCCTCGCTACCGCGTCGTGGTTACCCTCTTCTACCTCGAGGAGAGAAGCTACAAGGAGGTGGCGGAGGTGTTAGGCGTTCCCATGGGAACGCTGAAGACGCACCTGCATCGCGCGCGCGCGATGTTGAAACGTGAACTGGAGGCACAAGGACTGGAGCACGGGAGGGAAGAGTGAGCAACGGATGTCTTGAGTCGATCCTGAACAGGCGCAGCATCCTCCACTTCAAGGAGGACGAAGTGCCGCAGGAGGTTCTGGATCAGGTTCTGACGGCCGCCATGCGGGCGCCTTCTCCGGGCGGTTCGCTGACGACCGGCTACCGAGGCATGCACGCGTTCTCAGTGATCGTGGTACGGGACAAGGAGCGGCGGGCAGAGCTGAACAAGATGCTGTGCGACGGCAAGAAGGAGTGCATCGAAAGGGCGCCCGTCTCGCTGGTCTTCTGTGTGGACCTCAACCGGGTAAACCGGTGGGCCGAGCTCGAGGGCGGCATAGCCCACTTCAAGGGAATAGGCGTTTTGTGGGTGGCTCTGCGCGGCACCTACTGCGCTGCGGAGAACTCAGTGATAGCCGCTTACTCGCTGGGTCTGGGAGCGCAGTACATCCAGGAGATCGTCTGGCAGCCGTACGAGACGCTCCAGTTCTTCAAGCTGCCCAAGCGGGTCCTGCCCGTCGCGATGCTCGTAATGGGCTACCCGGACCCCGACCGGCTGCCCGTGCTCGCTCCGCTGCCTCCGCTCAAGGCGCTCGTCCACGAGGAGGTCTACGACAACCCGAGCGACCAGGCTCTCCTCGAGTACTTCGAGCCGAAGGAGGCGTTCTTCCAGGAGTGGCTCAAGAGCCTCCCCGAAGACTCCAGGCAACGGAAGTCGATCGAGGCGCGCGGGATTAAGAACCTGGCGCAGTTCGTGTCGCTCGTTACGTACACCGACAGCTTCTACAAGTGGCGCGACGACGTCGTGCGGACGAACCTCGCGGTGTCGGAACTCGAGTGATCCGCTAGCGGTCTCCGCATTCGTCGGGGGACCGGCACATCATGGGGGCGCGGCGATTCGTAGCGCCGCGTCCCCTACTCGCATCTGCGGGGCGGCGCCGACCTGCGTCCCGCCGGAGGACCTGACGTCATGGAGAGAGAGATGGTCTCTCTTGCCGTGTCGATCCTCATCATCGTGGTCCTCGTCCGTTTCAAGGTGGACCTCGGAGTCTCAATGCTGGCGGGGGCGGCGGCGCTCGCGCTCATCGTCGGCAAGTCGGTCGGATGGACGCTGGTCGAACTCGGACGGTCGGCCATAGAGCGCGACACGCTGCTCCTCCTCGGACGCATCATCACCATCATCGCGCTGGGCGCCCTCGCCGGAAGAGTCGGTTACCTCGACCGGTTCGTGCTCGGCCTCCGCACGTTCGTGTCCGACAATCGCATAGTCGTTGCACTCATCCCGGCGTTCGGAGGGCTCCTGCCCATGCCCGGAGGGGCGATGCTCACCGCCCCGATGGTTGAGAGCGCCGCCAAGGGCGGGAAGGTCTCACCCGAGCAACTGGTCTTCATCAGCTACTGGTTCCGGCACATCTGGGAGTACATCTGGCCGCTCTACCCGGGTGTGGTCGTGGTGGCGGCGCTGATCAACAAGAGCGTCTCCGACGTCTTCTTCGCGAACTGGAGCGCGACGCTCGCGGCCATCGCGGCCGGCAGTGTCCTGGTGCTCTGGCGCGCCGACGTCGGCAGGAACGATCCCTCCACTAGGGTTGGGAGCATCGTAGACCTGATCGTCGGAGTGCTTCCTTTCGCGGTCGTCATCGTCGGCGCCCTGGTCTTCAAGTTCGAGCTGATACTGGTCATCCTGGTTGTGATCGCGCTCATGTCCGTGTTCGAGAGGGTGAGGCCAACCGATCTGTGGCAGTCGTTCCGGCGCGGCGTCTCCTTCCAGATCGTGGCGTTGGTCATAGGTGTGGCCGCCTACAAGTACATTCTGGAGTCCGCGGGCATAATCAGTGCGGTTCCGGAGTTCCTTCTCAGGATGCACATGCCCGAACTCGCGGTGATAGTGTTGGTGCCGATGATCGTGGGCCTGATCACCGGGGTAACGCTCGCCTTCATAGGAGTCAGCTTCCCGCTCCTTCTGCCGCTTCTCGGGGGCGACTCGATCAACATGGAGCTCGTGATGCTCGCGTTCGTCTCCGGGTTCGTCGGGTGTCTGCTGTCTCCCGTGCACCTGTGCCTCGTTCTGACCCGCGAGTACTTCGGTGCTAGCCTCGCGAGGGTCTACCGGCTGCTCGTGCCGGCGTGCGCGATCATGATGGCCGTTGCGGTGGCTATCGTCCTTCTGTAGAGTGTGGCTTCCGACTCTCAACCCGTTCCGGAGGAGCACGTGAGCAGCGTGAGGTCCGCGGCGCTGGCGACCGTGGGCGCCGGCCTTCTGTGGGGTTCCTCGTTCTCGGTCATAAAGATAGGGCTGCGCTCGATCGATCCGTACTGGTTCGTCTTCCTCCGCTTCACGATAGCGTCCGCGCTCGCGCTCGCGTACCTCTCGGCCGTCGGGCGACTGGGCGACGTCGGCCGACTGCTGAGACACCCGCTGGTCATATGGCTGGGGGTGACCAACGCGGTCGGTTTCATCTTCCAGTTCAAGGGGCAGACGCTCACGACCGCGGGTCATGCGGCGTTGATCATCAACTCGTGCACGATCTACGTCGCCATCGCGTCGCGCTTCGTCTTCCGCGAGCGCTTCGGTCCCCTCAAGGTGCTCGGCGTTACTCTCGGAATGCTCGGCGTCTATCTGGTGGCGTCCGGCGGAGGGCTCTCGATGCGTTCCGGGAGCGTTCTGACCGGGGACATCCTCATACTCGTTGCGGCCCTGACCTGGACCGCCTTCATCATCCTGGACAAGAAGATCGTCGACCTGCTCGCCGTCGACGTGAGGTCCCTGACCTGCGCGATGGTCATCGTGACGGCGGTGGCGGCGTTGCCCGCAGCGTTGATCTTCGCGCGCGGGTCTTTTCCCAAGCCGGGTCCGGAGTGGTGGACGGTGCCCTACACGGCCGTCTTCTGTACGATACTACCCTTCTACCTCTGGACCTGGGGGCTTCGCCACATCTCGGCGACGACCTCGAGCCTCATCATGCTGTCCGAGGTCGTCTTCGCCCTCGTCCTGGCGGCGCTCATCCTTGGTGAGCGTCTGACCGCGGGCGGCATGGTGGGTGGCGTGCTCATCGTTGCTGCCATACTGCTCGCGTCGAGAGAGTCCGCGGTGAAGACGGCGACGGGACCTGACCTGGTTCCTGAGTGATCGAGCGTGTGGCGCCACGCGTTCGCGCGCAGAGCCTGTCCAAAGAACGGAGAGAGGCATGAGCGAGAGGAAGCATCTGGGCCCGGACGCGTACGGCGGCTGCGAGGGCGAGGACTACGGACCGTACGTGGGGCACGAGCGACAGGTGCCGGAGTTCACGCTGAGGGCGCTCGTGGCCGGGGCGCTCATCGGCATCGTCTTCGGTGCGGCGAACGCTTACATCGGCCTCAAGGTAGGCATGACCGTGTCGGCCTCCATACCCGCGGCCGTCATCGCCATCGCGCTCTCGAGGCATCTGCGCAGGAAGGCGACGATCCTTGAGACCAACATGGTACAGACCGTCGGCTCCGCCGGCGAGTCGCTGGCCGCCGGCATCATCTTCACGATACCGGCACTCATCGTCCTGGGTCTCGTGCCACAGCTGTCCAAGGTGTTCATCCTGGCTGTCGTGGGTGGCCTGTTGGGCGTCCTCTTCATGATCCCGCTGCGCAGGTATCTGATGGTGAAGCAGCATGGGGTGCTGCCATTCCCTGAAGGCACGGCCTGCGCCGAGGTGCTCGTCGCGGGCGACGCGGGTGGCTCACGCGTGCGCCGCGTCATGGGAGCGCTCGGGATCGCGGCGGTCTACAAGTTCGCCATGGAGGGCGCGGCGCTCTGGCCGTACAAGCCCTCCTGGCAGATAAGGGGCATCGAGGGGGCGCAGGTCGGGGCAGAGGTGACGCCGGCGCTCCTCGGAGTCGGGTACGTCATAGGGCCGCGGATCGCCGGCATCATGATGGCCGGCGGGGCGCTCGGGTGGCTCGTGCTGATACCGCTCATCAAGATGCTGGGGAGCAGCCTCACGGAACCGCTCTACCCGGCCACAACGCTCGTGAGGGACATGTCGGCGATCGAGATCTGGGACAACTACATCAGATACATCGGCGCGGGCGCCGTCGCCCTCGGCGGGCTCGTCACACTCATCAAGGCCGTCCCCACGATCATCGACTCGTTCGGACAGGGCATGCGCCAGATACTGAGAAGGAAGGACTGCGGCGTCGTGCCGAGGACCGCGCAGGACCTGCCGATGACGATCGTCCTGGGGGGGGCCGTGGCGCTCGGCCTCCTGGCGTGGCTCCTCCCGCAGATACCGGTCAACGCGCTGGGCGCGCTCCTCATCATCGTCTTCGGGTTGTTCTTCGTGACCGTGTCGTCGAGGATAGTGGGGCTCCTGGGTTCCTCGTCGAATCCGGCATCCGGTATGACCATCGCGACGCTCCTGGCGACGAGCCTCATCTTCCTGTGGATGGGATGGACGGGGCCGGCCGGAATGGTGGGCGCGATCTCCGTGGGGGCGGTCGTCTGCATAGCCATCTGCATCGCGTCCGATACATCGCAGGACCTGAAGACGGGGTTTCTCGTGGGCGCGACACCGCGTCGGCAGCAGGTGGGCGAGCTGGTCGGAGTGCTGACGTCGGCGGCAGTGATCGGATGGGTCGTCTTCTTCCTTAACGACACGTACGGGATCGGGTCCGACCGTCTGCCCGCGCCCCAGGCTGTGCTGATGTCCATGGTGGTTCGCGGTGTGCTGACAATGTCGCTCCCGTGGACGCTGGTCTTCATCGGAGCGTTCCTGGCGCTCTGCGTGGAGATCCTGGGCGTGCCGTCGCTCCCGTTCGCCGTCGGGTTGTATCTGCCGATCAGGCTGTCGACCCCGATCATGGCGGGCGGGCTCGTCCGGGCACTCGCGTCGCGGACGAAGGATGCGCACGAGCTTCACGAGCGGAGAGAGCGGGGCGTTCTGTTCGGCTCTGGACTCATAGCCGGTGGGGGGATCACGGGTCTCCTCGTGGCGTTCCTCGAGAACGCGAACATCCAGTATCAGGCGTTTCTGCAGACGGGCGAGCCGATCGGGGCAGGGACGCGGGCGCTCGCGATCTTCTATGAGAAGGTCCACGTGGGCTACGGGTGGGCCGGCGACTGGTCCGGGCTGGTAGCCGTCCTGGCGTTCCTGGCGCTCACGGCGTCGCTGGTCTGGAGCGTAGGCGCCCTGAGGCGATGGCGAGAGCGGACGTAGGTGGTTCGGGAGCCCCTGCGGGGGGCGCGCCCGCGACTGGCCTTCAGGCGCAAACTATAGCGAAGAAACGGCTTGACGGTTGGCGATACCGGGCTTACAGTCTATGGTGCGCTGCACTAGAAGTGGCAAGGGAGAGTGCTGAGTGCCAGTCATAAAGAGACGCATCATCAAGCACAGGAACAGGCGACTCTACGACGCGCTCGAGGGCCGGGTCATCACGCTGCTGGAGCTGTCCGACCTCGTCGCCGCGGGCGAGAACATCGCCGTCGAGCTCAAGGGCACGGGGGAGGACATCACGGCTCTGACGCTGCTCGCGTCGTTCGCCGAGCGCATGCGGCGACGCCCGAGCGAGCACCTCGGTTCGGAGGTCGCGTCGGTCCTCACGCGCGCTCTTCGGGGGGCGGGCGATGAGGCGGCCGCCGTCGTCCTCGACCGCACGCCGGGAGGCCGTGACGACAGCACAGGCGTGGAATCTTGAACGGGAGTGAGGAGAGGTTGCGGAGAGGCAGCGACACTAGCGCCCGCGCGGGTCTGGTCGACCTCTTCAGGAACGGGGACTTCTCGCTCCTGTGGTCAAGCTCGCTCGCGTCGCAGCTGGGCGACCATCTGAACCTGATGGCTCTGACGGCTCTGATCTTCTCACTCTCGGCCGGCGCCATCAAAGGGCTCGAGTTCTCTAAGATACTGCTGCTGGCGAGCGTGCCCGTGCTCGTCTTCGGTCCCATATCCGGCGTCTTCGCGGACCGATACTCGCGCAAGAAGCTCATGATCACGTCCGACCTCGTGCGAGCGGCGCTCGTGGCGCTGATTCCGTTCGTTTCGAAGTCGATGGTTCCCGTCTACGTGATCGTCTTCCTCGTGTTCACTATCAACCGCTTCTACCTGTCGGCCAAGTCGGCGGCCGTACCGCTCGTTGTCGGGGCCGACCGTCTCATGGAGGCCAACTCGCTCCTGAACGTGGCGATGATGGCGACGATCATGCTGGGTCCGTGGGGAGGGGGCCTCCTTGTTGCGAAGTTCGGCTACACCTCGGGATTCCTGGCCGACGCCGGGACCTACGTGATATCCGGCCTCCTGATCGGGTTCATAACGCTCAAGAGCCTCTCCCAGATCGAAGAGGAGAGACGGCTCAAGCTTGCCGAATACGGGCAGGCGATACGCGAGTCGGCCAGACACGCGCTGCGCGTGCAGAGCGCTGTGGAACTGAAGGAGGATGCCGCGAGGATAGGGCACGACATCGCTGCCCCGATAGAGGAAGAGGTTGAGGTCATAGGCTCCGCCTATCAGCGGCTCCTTCGTGACCTGCGTGAGGGTCTCGACCAGATGCGCGGTCGGGCGCCCATCATATACTCGACGGTCTCCTACTCCGCGGTGATGTTCGTCGCGGGATTCGTCCTGATCGCGTGCCCGGTCCTTGTCCGCAACGAGTTCGGACTCGGAGCGGCCGACCTCGGTATGCTCTTCTCGGCCGGCGGCATAGGGATGCTCCTGGGCTCGCTCGTCGTTGGCCGGTTCTTCCAGGGCACGCCCCGCAGAGGCATCGTATCGGTGAGCTTCCTGCTGTCGGGCGTGGCGATATCACTGCTGGCGTTCGCCGGGACGATTCGGGCGCTCGGCGGATGGATCTTCGCGCTGGGCTTCTTCATCGCGCCCTCGATGGTGACCTGCGATACCATCCTGCAGGAGAACATGCCCGGCGAATCGGTCGGAAAGGCCTTCGGGCTCAGGGACATGGTCTCGAGGGCGGCGTTCGGAGTCGCCGGTATCCTGTCCGGGATCATCGTCGACCTCACCGGCCCCCGGAACCTCCTGGTGGTCGTTGCCGTTGCCTGCCTCGGCTATGCGGCGGTCTCGCTCGTTCTGTATGCCGACACGTCCAAGACGAATCTGCTCAACGCCTATCCGTTGATGAGAGTGGTTGCCCTCCTCGCCTCGTCGCTCCCCAGGCGCGTTTCGTACTTCTTCGCGGGAGCGCTCTCGCGGCTGGCACATCTGGTCTTCAAAGAGAAGCGGGGGTGGGCGCGGGACAACATCTCACGGGTGATAGCACGTCCTCCGGACAGCGGCGAAACGAAGGCGCTGGCGAGGCGGATGTTCCGAAGCTACGGCCTCTACTGGGCCGACTTCTTCGGTCTCGGCGGACGTCTGTCGCGCGAGCTCACCGAGTTGGTCACGGTGGAGGGCATGGACAACTTGCGGAGCGCGCTCGACCGCGGCAAGGGCGTCATCTTCGTGACCGCTCACATCGGGAGTTGGGACGTGGGCGGCGCGGCGCTGTCGGGCACGTCGGGGCTTCCGGTCCTCTCAGCGGTCGTTGAGCCTGTGTCCAGGCAGTCGTCAGACTACGCGATGACGGAGATGCGCCAGAAGCGTGGCATCAACGTGATCCCGCTGGGCAAGCCGCTGGCCATAGGGAGAGCCCTTCGCAGGAACGAGATCGTGTTCGTCGTGGGCGACAGGGTGGTCGGGGCCGAGGGCGTGGAGGTCGAGTTCTTTGGCGAGCGGACACTCTTCCCGCGGGGCGCCGCCTACTGGGCCGTCAAGAGCGGCGCGGCGATCGTACCGGGGTTCTGTATCAGGCAACCCAATGGGACCTACGTAGGTCACATAGAGGAAGCGATAATCCCCGACGAGGATGGCGACGCGGAGTCCGGCATCCGGACCAACACCCAGCGCATCGCCGCGGTCATTGAGCGCTACATTTCGACGTACCCCGAACAGTGGTGCATGCTGCAGCCGTTGCATACCACGGCGTGGGGGGGCGCGTGAGGATAGGCATTGTCACGCCGGCGTTCCACCCGTACCCGGGCGGTGTCCCCGAGCACGTATACCACGAGTACCTCGAGCTGCGCCGAAGGGGGCACTACGTCAAGGTCGTAACGACCCGGTTCGGTCCGGGAGAGAGCCCCGTCGAGGAGGACGTCATACGCATCGGACGGACCGTCTCGTTTCCCGCCAATGGATCGATGTGTCCAGTGGCGTTCCATCCGGCGCTGCGGAGCCGGCTACGCGAGACGTTCGAGAGGGAGAGGTTCGAGGTGCTCCACCTGCACGAGCCGCTCATGCCGTTCCTCTGCCTGTCGACCCTCGACGTGGCGCGCGTTCCCATCGTGGGGACCTTCCACGCGAGCAACGAGTCGGGCTTCGGATACAGGATGTTCGGCCCGGTCCTGGGGCAGAGGTTTGCCAGACTGGACCGTCGAATATGCGTATCCGAGGCCGCCCGGGACACCGTGCTTCCTCACTTCGGGGGCACGTACGACCTCATTCCGAACGGAGTCGATGTGAAGAGGTTCTCCTCGGCAGAGCCTCTCGAGGAACTGCAGGACGGTTCGTTCAACATCCTGTTCGTGGGCCGGATGGAGCCGCGAAAAGGGGCAAAGCACCTGCTTACGGCCATGCCGGAGATCCTCCAGAGGGTGCCGTCGGCGAGGCTTACGGTCGTGGGCAGTGGCCCGCTGACCGGGCACTACCGCTCGTATCTCTCGGAGAGCTGTGCTGACCGTGTCCGATTCGAGGGACGCGTGTCGGGCGAGATGCTCGCACGCCATTTCGCGACCGCCGACGTCTACTGTTCGCCGGCCATCGGGGGCGAGAGCTTCGGCATCGTCCTTCTCGAGGCGATGGCCGCGGGGGCCGCGATCGTGGCCTCCGAGATCCCAGGCTATCGTGACGTCGTCGAACAGGGGAGGACGGGCATCCTCGTGAAACCGAGATCACCGAGGGCGATCGCGGAAGCCGTCGCGACGCTGCATGCGGATCCCGCGCTCGCGCGACGTTTGGTTGAAGGAGCCAGTCAGGCCGTACGTCGATATGCCTGGGAGCACGTCACCGATGAGATACTGGGAGTCCTCCAGGAGGCACGGGAGTCCCGGCCTCGTGAAGGCGAGGCGCCAACAGCGAAGAGACGGAGTCGCCGGCAGCGCGTCGAGTCGACGAACTGAGTCGAGCGCGGCCGTCGCGGCGGAGCCCGCATGAGAAACGCCGATACAGTGATGAGTGGAGGCAAGCGATGAAAGCAGGACTGCGGACGCAAAGCAGAGCCCAGGCCGCGAGGGCGCTACTCAATCTCGTACCGCACATCTCCGTCGACAACCTGGTTCGGGCGAGCAAGTTTGCCGAGAAGCTGACGCGCGTCGAGCGCGACCGTCAGGTGATAAGGGCCCTGAGGGAGCTGTTTGAGGAACGCCACCCGGCAGTGCTGATGGCCAAGGACGTGATGGAGCGGCTGTCGCCGAACTGCCGGAGCAAACTCATCGAGAACCTGTTCGTCAACGCCTTCCTCGTCGGGACGGACATGCGCGAGATCGAGATGCCGAAGAGAGAAGGCTTCAAGCCGCCCATGTTCCTCGTCATAAGTCCCACTATGCGCTGCAACCTGAGATGTCCCGGCTGCTACGCGGGCGAGTACGAGCAGCACCAGGGTCTGTCCACGGAGCTCGTCGATCGCATCATCACCGAGGCGAAGGCCATGGGGACGTACTTCATAACGATGAGCGGCGGAGAGGTCTTCATGCGGCCGGACATGTTCGACATCTGGAAGGAGCACGACGACGTCTACTTCCAGCTGTATACCAACGGGACGATGATCGACGAGAAGACGGCCGCGAAGCTCGAGGAGTGCGGCAACGTGTCACCCATGATCAGTCTGGAAGGGTACAAGGAGCGGACCGACGCCCGCCGCGGTCCCGGCACGTTCGATCGCGTGATGAGGGCGATGGATAATCTTCGTGAGGCCGGCGTCATGTTCGGCACCTCGTTCACCGAGACCAGGGAGAACATGGAGGAGATCGCGAGCGACAAGATCCTCGACATGCTGGTCGAGAAGGGTGCCCTCGTGGCCTGGTACTTCCAGTACATACCCATCGGCCGTGAGCCTCACACTGACCTGATGCCCACGCCGCAGCAGCGTGACTGGCTTCGTCGGAGATTGCTGGACATCCGTGAAGAGAAGGCCATCTTCATTGGCGACTTCTGGAACGACGGCTACTACGTGGAGGGATGCATAGCGGCGGGGCGTGAGTACATACACGTGAATGCCAACGGCGACGTCGAACCGTGCGTCTTCTGTCACTTCTCGGTCGACAACATTCGGGACAAGAGTCTGAAGGAGGTCCTGAACTCGGATTTCATGAAGGCCATCAGGCGCGAACAGCCTTACAGGGAGAACTACCTGACGCCGTGCATGCTTATCGATGAGCCCGACGTGCTTAGGAACGCCGTCGCGAAGTATCACGCCCACGCGACCCATCCGGGCGCAGAGACGCTCGTCACTGACCTGAAGGATGAGATCGACGACTACGCACGAAGTTACCGCGCCATCGCCGACGAAGTGTGGGAGAAGGAGTACAAGGAGAAGAGCTCGAGGAGAGTGAAGTCCGCGAGGTACTCGTGAGACTTCGGTCTCCCTGGCCCTTGGGCGGAGACGAAGTGGTGGGGAGCGGCGTCCGAGGGGCGCGTGGGCCGTTCACGGCCCGGGAGGGTAGGATGATGCTTGACAAGGCTGAGCTCGGAAGAAGAGTGAAGCTAGAGCGGCTGTCGAAAGGCATGACGCTCAAGCAGGTTGCGGACGCATCCGGCATGTCGCCGACTCACATCTCCGAGATCGAGCGAGGCCGCACGTCCCCGACCGTCGGAGCACTGCTGCGCATCGCGCGAGCGTTAGGCAAGTCGGCCACGTACTTCGTGGAAGACGAGGAGCTTCCATCGGTCTCGGTTGTGCGCAGGCACGAGCGGACACATCACAACATGACGGAAGGCGACCTGGACATCGCCGGGCTGGACTTCCTCACGCGGGGCATACCCGCGGGGCGGCTTCGGGTCGTGGAGCTGTCCGAAGTGGAGCGAAGCCCCATCCAAGGCACGCGCCATCCCGGCGAGGAGATCATCCTCGTGACCGAGGGGCAGCTCAGGGTCACGGTCGATGGCAAGTCCTACGAATTGGGTCCGGGTGACTGCATCCAGTATAGGGCGAGCCTCGACCACACGATCGAGAAGCTGGGTGGCGAGAAGCCGAACGCGATCTGGATCACCGCCGCAGAGGGCCTACTCTCGCCCTAGAGGCAGCGGTCTCCGAGCACCGGGCATCCGGATGGATCTTGCCGTGGAACCGGCGGGGGAGGTCGGTGGTGGTATCGTGCAATCTTCGAATGACGGTGGCGCGCCGCATGTCGTGGTTGGTTCTGCCCGTCCTTCTGCTTGCAGCGCCGGCGCGCGCGGCGGCGCCCGCGCTTCCGGAGTGGGCCGAGGGCGTCGTCGATGAGCGCGGGTTCGTCGTAGTGACCGGCGAGTCGCCGGGTTTCGCCGAGGCTTACGACCGTCTGGCAGATGCCGGGTATCCTCCCTACGTCACGTCCGACGCGGTGCTGTACGGCACCGCCGCCGTCCTCGACCGCGCGCTGGGGGCGCTCGAGGGAGGTGACCTCTACGACCGCCTGTCGTATCTATCCGCGCAGATGGCGCGTCTGTCAGAGGAGCAGTACCTGTTCGCCACCGATCCCCTCGTGAAGGAGGCCGCGCGTCTCAACATGGCGTACTTCGCGGTCGGGCTCAGTCTGCTCGACGGCGACTATTTCCCGCCTGAGAAGGTCCGCAGCCTTGTAGAGAGGGAGCTGTCGCTCATTGAGGAGGGTCAGGCGGTCGCCCTTTCTCCCATACTTGGGCCGACTCCCCTGGATGACGTGCTTGGTCCTGGTGAGGACTACTCCTACTACACGCCGCACGGACGATATGCCGCCGATGAGCAGCTCTCGAGGTTCTATCGCGCGATCACCTGGTACGGGAGGATGGCCTTCGCGCTGCCAGAGGGGAGGCTCGCGGACTTCGAGCTGACTCGCCAGGCCCTGCTTCTGGTGCGCGCGATAGGGGGCGAATCGAGCGAGTGGCTGGAGCTGTGGGAGCGGATACAGGACCCCCTGATGTTCTTCTACGGTGATCCCGGCGACCCGACCATCGTCGAGTACGCCGACGTCGCGTCAGAGGTGTTCGGCGAGGACTTCGACATCGAGCTCTTGGCCGACGCCGAGCTGCTGGACGAGTTCGTCAGTCGGGTCTCCGCGACGGCCGCGACTCACTTCGCGACGCACGAGGTCAGGGGCATGCGTCTCTTCGTACGGCGCTTTCCACTGGACGTGGACTACCTGTACGACCTGGCCAGGTCCGATCTTCGAACGCTTCCCACGACGCTGGACATCATGGCCCTCCTGAACTCGATGACGGCACGCAGCGTGCTGGCCGACGACAGACGAGCCTTCGACTCCGACGTGTACAGGAAGACCTTCGAGACCATCGAGTACGGCCTGGACGATCTGACCTACGGCGATTGGACCCGCGACCTGCACTGGAGCTGGTTGTACGCGCTTCGACCGTTGCTCAGAGGTTCACGAGGGCCGGTGGCTTCGCCGAAGGGGGCAGACGCCTGGGACGCGAAGGAGCTCTCCACAGCTTCGGCCGCGTGGGCGTTGATGCGCAACTCGTGGGGACGTGACGGCGGCCGCGGTGAGGCGGTCGGCCTGGGCGACGTGGTGGACGTGGCGTGCCTTGTGGAACCCTACCCCGAGGTCTATGCGAGACTCGTCGAACTGATCGACCACACCACCGACAGGCTTCAGGAGAACTACCTCCTGAGCGACGCGATAGGGCGTGTGCTTCACACGGAGCGCGCGACGCTAACCAGACTCGAGGCCGCCGCGAAGGCACAGCTTGACGGTCGGTCTCCCGTGTGTCCGGTCGACTCGACCTCGCGCCCAGCCAGCGCGCTTGCCGACGCCGTTCTCGGGCGCGCGCCCCGCGGTCCGGCGCTGGCGTTCTCGGCGACCGCCTACATCGACCCCGGCACCGGCGGTAGCCTTGAGGTTGCCGTGGGGAGGCCGGACATCGTGTACGTGCGCGCCGCGGACGGAGTCCTCTACGCGGGCGCCGTCTTCTCGTTCTACGAGTTCGAGATGGACGACGCCGGCTCCGCCCGCGCGGTCGACTGGAACGCGCTCCTGGACAGCGGAGAGGCGTCGAGGCCCGACTGGACCTCCCGGTTCGTCGTTGAGTGATGAGTGATGGGGGAGTTGCCGCGGTGAGTCGTTACACAACGGAGTGGTCGAGCGTGACCTGACCGCTCTCGAACCTCCGCAGATTCAACCGCTCTATGTCGAGGTCGGGTTCCTCTCCGACCACCGTCTGCGACACGAGCTGTGCCACCTTCGGCGCTATCATGAACCCGTGCCCCGAGAATCCGCTGGCCTGATAGAACCCCTCGACCGCGTCGGTGGCGCCGAGTATGGGCTGCGCGTCGGGTGTCACATCGTACATGCCCGCCCACTGGCGCACGATCTTCACAGGCCTCAGGACCGGCATCATGTGTGTCAGCTTCCTGGACATCTCTACCAGAAAGTCCAGGCTCGACGTCTCGTTGATGCCGGCTGGCTCGTCAGGGTCGGCGAATCCGCCCATGACCGCTCCGTGCCTGGTCTGTCTGAAGTAGATCCCGAAGCTGAACGAGATGATCATCGGGTCAAGGAAGCGCTCGAGAGGCTCGGTGACGAGTATCTCTCTGCGGTACGGTGATATCGGCAAGTCGATTCCGGCCGTGCGCGCTATCGCCACGGAGTGGCTGCCGGCTGCGTTTATGACCACCGGCGATGAGATGACGCCCTTGTCCGTTTCGACACCCGTGACCTTACCGCGTTCGACAAGCACTCTGCGGACCGTCGTGAAGAGCTCCAGGTCCACGCCGATCCGGACAGCAGCGTCGGCAAACGCCTGGGTGGTGAGGAAGGGATTGGCGCTGGCGTCGTCCGGACACCACGTTGCCATCCTGACGCCCTCCGTGTTCAGGTGGCTCGTCACCTCGGTCGAGATCTCCTCCGGTGTGAGCGCCTGAACCGCCAGCCCGAGCCGTCGCTGCAGCTCGACGTTCTTCGCGAACTGGAGTTCGTCCTCCTCCGTGTAGGCCAGCACGAGATACCCGCCCTGAAGGAACTCGATGTCGGCGTCCAGCTCTTCCTCGAGCGACTTGAAGATCCTCACGCTCTCGATGGCGAGCTCGGTGTTCGCCTCGGTGCTCCACTGCTGACGTATGCCACCGCCGCACCTGCCTGTCGCCCCGCACGCGAGGTGGCCCGCTTCGATCACGACCACGTCGCGCACTCCGCGCCGTGCAAGGTAGTAGGCGATCGCCGTCCCGACGACACCGCCTCCGATTATGACGCAGCTCGCGCTATTCCTCATCGTCGCCCGCCAGGATGCCGATCTCAACGGGTCTCACCGGAGGCCTCACGACCGGATAGCCTATGTCGCGGAGCGTCCGGCCCGTCTTGTCGGCGATGATCCGCGCAATCAGACGGGAGCACGTGCGGCCCTGGCACGGCCCCATGCCGCACCTGAGCACACGCTTGATCTCCTCGGTGGTCGTGAGCCCGCGCTCGATCGCCTCGACGATCTGCCCGTAGGTCACGTCCTCGCACCTGCAAATGATGACGTCGTCCCTCATCCGAGTTCGCTCCCTCTAACGAAGTGGCGGACATCCATCACCTTGTCCTTGGGAACCTCGAGTGAGACGATCGGGGTCCTGTCGAGCGCCTTGCTGTTCATGACTCGGACCACGACGGCCGGGCCGACCGCTTCGCCGCAGCGGTCCACGGCCGTGACCCGTTCGCCGACCTCGGGGAGCGGTCTGTACTCGTAGGGAACCATGACCGTGGCGACGTCTCCGTCTTCCGACGCGTCGACTGCGAAGATCGCCAGGCCGGGGCAGGCCGACAGACAGAGTCCGCATCCGTTGCACTTCTCGTAGTCGACGCTCGGCGTCCCGTTGATGTCTCCGTCGATGGATATGGCGTCCCTCGGACAGGCCGCGACGCACGGGTTGCACGGAATGTGCTCCACGCACTCAATTATGACCGCGGGGCCTCGGCTGAGCCGCTCATCCGACGGCAGGCGTCCGAGGAGGTCCTCGGGCCTGAGAGCGCCATCACTTCTGTACGGCACGCTCCGGCTCCTTCCTGCGCTCGGCGATGCCGAACATCTCTTCCTTGCCCGTCCTCGGCCGCCGCCCGAACGGGCCGCCGCGCAGTGCCTCGAGCCCCGCCAGCGCCTCGCTCCTTGCGGCGTCGAGAGCCGCTCTGTCGACGTCGGGGAGAACGCTCTCGGCGGCAGCGAGTCCCGCGACTCGACCCTCGAGCATCGCGGTGGACGCCTCCTCTATGCCGGAGGCGTCGCCGGCGAGGAACACGTTGCGCATGGTCGTCTCCAAGCGTGCGTCATGGACGGCCACGCGCCCGCCAAGGTCAGGCACATACGCCTCCTCGCAGCCGGCCATCAGCGCAAGCTCGCAGTTGGGTGAGAGCCCCACGGCAAGGCAGACCGTATCGACCTCCAGGTCCTCCTCCGTGCCGGGGACCGGCTCCCAGTTGCGGTCGACGGCGGCGATCACCGCTCGCTCCACGCGCTCGTCACCCTCGGCCCGCACGATGGTGTGTGACGTCCTGATGGGGACTCCAGCCCTTCGGATCTTCGCGGCGTGAACGTGATAGCCGCCGACCTGCGGCAGACCCTCGATGACGGCCGCCACTCGGACGCCGGCCTGAAGAAGCTGGTACGCCACGATCAGCCCGATGTTGCCCGCGCCGATCATGAGCACCCGCTCTCCCGGCACGACGCCGTGGACGTTCATCAGCGTCTGCACGGCGCCGGCGCCGTAGACGCCCGGCAGGTCGCTCCCCGGGAAAGCCAGCATGTTCTCGGAGGCTCCCGTGGCCAGAACGATCGCGTCCGCCGACAGACGGTGGTGTCTCCCATTATGAAGAAGAGAGAGCGTCCCGTCACGGTACAGCCCTATCACTGTCGTTCCCAGCATGAGCTTCGAGGGAAGAGGGTTCAGCTCGTCCAGGAGCTTGCTTCCTATGTCGATGCCGCGCACCCTCGCATAGTGCTCGCGGGAACCGAAGAACATGTGAGTCTGCTTGATGAGCTGCCCGCCCGGCACCTCGTTCTCGTCTATCACGACCGAGCCTGCGCCGAGGCGTCCGGCGGCTATGGCCGCGGAAAGCCCCGCCGGTCCGGCGCCCACGACGGCCACCTGGACCCTCCCCATATCGCGAGGCCCGCCGGGTCCGGCGGTGAAGGCGCCCTCGGGTGCTATGCGGCCCTTGTCGCGCTGGGTCCGTACCCTCATGCCTTCTCGCAGCGGGGTCACGCACGTCATGACGTTCGGGATGCCATCCACCGTCATGAGGCACGACGAGCACCGTCCTATCGCGCAGAAGAACCCGCGCGGGCGCCCGAGTCTGATGCTGCGCCGCAGCACGCGTACGCCAGCGGCGTGGACGGCCGAGGCTATCGTGTCGCCCTCGTAACCCCGGAGCGTTCGCCCGTCGAGCTCGAACTCGATCTCGCGGCCTCTCTTGAACTCCAGGATCGGATGGTTCTCTATCCTCAAGAGGCGAGTGCTCCTTCGCGTGCGTGGCAACGACAACGGCATTGCCGAAGTGGGCCGGCGAACTTAGAATAGGGAAACGTGAGCGGGTGACCCGATGAGGGCGCCGCGCGCCTCAAGCGAATGAAGATACCACCGATGGCGGGCTCCCGGCAACCTCAATTCGCCGATGCGGGACGCCCGGCCGGGACGGAGGGCCGATGCGAAGACCGGTGGCGCTGACGATAGCCGGTTCCGATTCGTCGGGCGGCGCCGGCATTGAGGCCGACATCAAGACGATGTGTGCGCTCGGAGTCTACGCGACCGTCGCCCTCACGTCGGTCACTGCGCAGAACACGACGGGCGTGACCGACAGTCTACACTTGCCCCCGTCCCTGGTCGCGGCCCAGATCGACGCGGTCGCCGACGACCTGGGCGTCGACGCGGCGAAGACCGGAATGCTTGCGACGGCGGCGATCATCGAGGCGGTGGCATCTGCCGTGCAGAGGCACTCGATATCCCGACTCGTGGTAGATCCCGTGATGGTCGCCACGTCCGGAGCAAGGCTGGTGGAAGACGACGCGGTGGATGCGCTCAAGAGACGGCTGCTTCCTCTGGCGCTCGTCGCGACCCCCAACGTGCCCGAGGCACGCGTGCTGTCCGGCATCGACGTCGTGTCGAGGGAGTCCATGGAAGAGGCTGCGAGGGCGGTCCATGCTCTGGGCCCGGCGGCCGTTCTGGTCAAGGCCGGCCACCTCGAGGGCGACGCGTCAGATGTTCTCTTCGATGGCGAGTCGTTCACCTGGCTGGAGGCGCCGAGGATCGCGTCGGGAAAGGTCCACGGCACCGGCTGCACGCTCTCGGCGGCCATCGCTTCATGGCTGGCACTGGGGCGGGGCCTGGTCGAGTCCGTGCGGCTGGCGAAGGCGTTCGTGACACGGGGCATAGAGGCAAGGCTTGACATGGGCAGGGGCAGCGCGCTGATCGACCATCTGGCGGCGGCCTCGGAGGAGGATGCGTGAAGCACGTCTTCGGTCCCGTGCCGTCCCGCAGGCTCGGCTTCTCGCTCGGGGTCGACCCGGTCGTCCCCAAGACCTGCACGATGGACTGCGTCTACTGCGAACTGGGGCCGACGACGGACAGGACGCTTTCGAGGTGCCGCTACGTGGATCCGGACGCCATCCTGACGGAACTCGATGCGAGACTTGGCGAAGACCTGAAGCTCGATTTCGTCACTATCTCGGGTTCCGGCGAGCCGACCCTGTCCACAGACATCGGCCTCCTTATAGAGGAGGCGAAGCGTCTGACGTCGGTTCCTGTGGCGGTGCTCACTAACGGGAGCCTCATGACCGACCCCGCGGTCCGCGAGGCGCTCTTCGGCGCGTCGGTAGTGGTGCCGTCGCTCGACGCTGTCTCGCCGGAGGTCTTCGAGCAGGTCAACCGCCCACACCCGGCTCTCGACCCGGCGAAGGTCGTTCAGGGCCTCATAGACTTTTCGTCGGGCTTCACGGGAGAGGTCTGGCTGGAGACGCTCATAGTGGAAGGCATGAACGACGATTACGGTGAGATCGACCGCATCGCCGAAGCCGTCCGCGCGATCCGTCCCGACCGAGTGCAGCTCAACACGATCGTGAGGCCGCCCGCCGAAGCGCGAGCGAGGCCCGTCAGCGGTCAGCGACTGAAGGACATAGCATCGCGCATCAGCCCGAGCGCAGAGATCATCGCGCCGCCGTCGGGTCCGGCTCAGATTGGTGAACGGACAGCCGCCACCGAACGCATCGTCGAGATGGCTTCTCGCCGTCCCGTCACAACGATCGACGTCGCGCGCGCCATCGGAATAAGTCAGGCGCTCGCCGCGAAGATCCTGGATTCGATGGTGCAAGAGGGCCTCTTAGAGCTTGTGCGTCAGGAGCAAACCCTGTACTATAGGGCGTACTTCGACAGGGAGCGGCCGTGAAGCATGCGATCAAAGGATTCGACCAGATGTCCCTCATTGACTGGGACGGAATGGTCGCTACTACTCTGTACCTGTCCGGCTGTAACTTCCGCTGCCCGTACTGCCACAACTCGAGTCTGGTCATTTCTCCCGACCAGTACGACTCGATCCCGATTGACGAGATCCTCGCGTACGTCAAAGAGCACAGCGATTTCCTCGACGGAGTCGTAGTGACCGGCGGTGAGCCGTGCAGCCGCAAGACGCTCGGCGAACTCCTCGCGAGGCTCAAGGACGCTGGTCTCGCCACCAAGCTCGACACCAATGGGTCGTTTCCCAACGTCCTTGAGCGTGTGATAGATGACGAACTCGTCGACTACGTGGCCATGGACGTGAAGGCCCCGCTCGATTTCGATTCGTATCGCCGGAGCGCCGGGATCACAGACAGGCGCACGCTCGATCGTGTCGGTGACAGCATCGATCTCCTCATGGAGGCCCGGGTCGAGTACGAGTTTCGCATGACCGTGGTGCCCATTCTGCACAAGTCGAGCGACCTGAAGAGGGTCGGGGAGAGGCTGCGCGGCGCCGCCAGGTTCGTGCTCCAGACGTTCGTGCCAAGAGACACGATTGACCCGACCTTCGAGAACGAGGCTCCGTACGATCTGGAGAGGCTCGAGGAATTCCGCGACATGCTCGCTCCCATGTTCGACGAGTGCATCATCCGGAGCGAGTAGCTCGTACGTATCCTGAGCACTTAACGAGGCCGGCGCGATCGCGTCGGCCTCGTTGCGTCAGTTCATTGGGGGTGATGGCCGTACGGTCCGAAGGAGTGGGGGCCGCCTCGGTGGCCCGCGGCCATCACCTGCTGCGGATGCGGACCGCCCGGCTTCCGCGCCTCGGGTCGCGCGGACCGGGCAGTATCGACCTGCGCGAGTACATGCGCCGGCGTACCTCACTGACGCTGGCCGGGTCCTTGGTCTCCGACTCGGGTCGGAGTCCGCCTCTGCCAAGCAGGATGGGTATCGAGTAGAGAGAGCAGAGCAGAAGCGGCAGCTGAACCCACTCACGCGCGGTGAGCCCGATAGCGGCCACCACGACCCCGACCGCCGCGAGCGCCCAGTGGAGGGTTCTGTTCGTCTGACCGCTCGACGCGTTCAGTAGAGAGAGAGCCGCGAGCAGTGTCGGCGCGGCGAGGACCCCGATGGGGGAGAAGATGAACGTGGGCAGGTTGCCGGAGTAGCCGGGGTAGCAGACAGCGAACGCGCCGGACGCCGCCATCAGCACGAGCCTGGCGCGAGGCGTGCGTGCGAACACAAGCTCGATGCGGGGTCTGGCTGCCTCGTAGATCCAGAGCGCGCAGATCGCGAGCGACGCGACTCCGCGGAGCCGAGTTCCGCCGCTCGTGAGCATGGCCGCGGCCGCGGTGCCGAACGCCACCGCGAAGTAGACGGTCAGCACGCGCGCCGCGGCGTCCCTTCTGGTCCACACGATGACCAGTATCGCGAAGAGCGCCAGATGTTGGATGCCGGCGAGCGGCGCCAGCGCAGCAGCCAGTTCCTTCAGTGCTGTCACGTCCATCCGGCTACCCTCGCGTGCTGCTTCCGTGTCCCCGCGCGGCGCCGCGGTGAACAGGGTCGAGCGCGGAGCCTCACCTCTTCGCCGCTCTCAGGGACTGCTTGAGCAAATACTCCTCGAACGTCATCCAGAACGGGTCGATCCTGGGGTGCTCGAGCTTCCGCTCCCTTCCGCCTTCTGTTACCGAGATGCCGCTTCCCTCAGGTGTGAGCTCGCCGACCGCCGACGCCGGAATACCGGCCTCCGCCAACGAGGAGAGCGCGGCATCGACGCTGCCCGGGTCGATGGCCGCGAGCAGCGTGCCCTCGCTTATCGACTTGTAGGGGTCGATGCCGAACAGGTCACAGGTGCGCATCACGACGTCCTGGGTCACGATGTCGTCCCTGCGGACGGTGAGCCCCAGTCCTGCTGCCCTCGCCATCTCGAACAGCCCGCCCCATATCCCGCACTCCGTCGCGTCGTGCATGGCCCTCACGCCGCCTGACTTCGCGCAGATGGCCGCGTCCTTTATTACCGACATCTGAAAGAAGACGTCCTGCGCCTCCTTGACCGCGTCCGCTCCCATGGCCTCCTCTATGAACTCAGGGAACTGGACGGCCATGAGCCCGGTTGTCTCGACCGCCGGGCCTTTTGTGACGACGATCACATCGCCCGCGCGCGCCTTCCTGGGGTCAATCAGCAGCTCGATCGGACCGGTGCCGAGCACCGTGGCACCCCCTACCATCGGGAAGGCGCACCCGGCGTAGCGGGCCGTGTGGCCTGACACGACCGCGATACCGAGTCTGGCGCACTCCTCGTGCACCGTGTTCCAGACCTTCGTGAGCGTTTCCTCATCCATCTCGGGAGGAAGGTTGAGGTCGATCACCAGGAAGCGCGGAGCGATGCCGCTCACGGCGACGTCGCTGGCGACGATGTGGAGTGCGAACCAGGCCGCACGCTCCCAGCCGAGCGAAGGCGCTATGAAGAACGGGTCGGTCGACATCACGAGCGCCTGCCCACCGATTTCCACGGCGGCGAAGTCCACGCCGTGAGTCGGGCCGACGATGACGGCGTCGTCAGGCGAGCCCAACCTTGGGAATATCACGCTGTCGAAGAACTCCGGGGTGGCCTTGCCGAGCTCCGGAAGCTTGTTCCTGTTCATCGTCTAGCCGTCCTTCCTGTCGTGGCCGGTGGCGCCGTCTCCGGCGATTCCCGACGGGTTCGTCTCAATGAAGTGCTTGCGTATCGTAGCCCTGTGCGAGGAGAAGGCAATGTCGGACGGGTGCTCGCCGACCTCAATGAAGCCGGCTGGAAGACACCACTTCCC
>CAZLTC010000035.1:22961-26389 GCA_964562405.1 uncultured bacterium
TGTCGGACGGGTGCTCGCCGACCTCAATGAAGCCGGCTGGAAGACACCACTTCCCGGTCCCGGGTGGGTACTTCCGCCTCACCAGGAGCACGCGGTCCTCGTGCTGCACGAGCACGCACGTGACGGGTGCAGGGGAGACGTACACCACGTAACCGCACCCGCGGCACGCGGGGCGATGATGTCCCCGGATCTCGTGTTCGTGGAGTTCCGACCCGCAGCGCGGGCAGCAGCGGAGCCCCTCCCAATTGGCCTGCTCATCTATGTCGTGTTTCCAGTCCACTCCGCCCCCCGGTCCAGTTCACTCATTAGCGCGTCGATGGTCGCGGCCGGATCGTTCACTCTCGCCGACGGCGCCCGGCGGCCTCGAGCGCTCTCATCAGCTCATCGATCGCCGCAACCGGGTCGTCGGACTGGCATACGGCCGACACGACCGCGACGTAGCGCGCCCCTGCCTCGGTGACGAGGGAGGCGGTCGCGGCGTCGATGCCACCTACGGCGACTATCGGAAGGTCGGGGACGGCCGACGCCACTCGCCTGATGGCGGCAACCCCCACCGGACGACAGGCGTCGGGCTTGGTCTCGGTCGGGAAGACGGGACCCACTCCAACGTAGTCGGCGCCGGCGGACAGGGCGGCACGGGCCTCCTCCGGTGTGTTTCCCGAAACACCCAGGAGCGCTCCGTGTCCCAGGATCCGTCTGGCTTCTCCGGCTGCCAGGTCGCCTGCCCCGACGTGCGCCCCGTCCGCCCCGATCCTGACGGCTATGTCCGGTCTGTCGTTCACGACCATGAGGGTGCCCGAGCCTCTGGTTGCCTCCACGAGCGAGGAGG
Organism: uncultured bacterium; assembly: GCA_964562405.1. Taxonomy (GTDB): domain Bacteria; phylum Joyebacterota; class Joyebacteria; order Joyebacterales; family Joyebacteraceae; genus WJLY01. Next base: position 23,791 of record CAZLTC010000035.1, read on the forward strand.
CGAGCTTCGCTAGAGCCTCGTCATCGAGCGACTTCTCTCGGAGTTGGATGACCGGAACGCCTCTGTCGACGGCGGCGGTGACAAGCTCCAGGTGAGGTATCGACGGTCGGGTCACGATCAGATAGAGGCCACTCGACCGGGCGAACCGCTCGCGCGCGCAGCTGGCGGCCCGTCGGGCTTCGTCACATCGTGTGGCATCGTCGACCATATAGACCTCGGTCGTTCATGCAGCGCAAAACGCCCCATGCCGGCGGACGTGGGGCGTGCTCACGCTTGTGGCGCGCATGAGTCGTTTCCCTCCGCTGGCATTGCCCAGTTCAGGTTCGAGGGGTCTTGATCTCAGGCCTGCTCGGCCACCCCCAACGACTTGACGCTGTCGCCGCTCCGAGGATCGTCTCCGACACGGGAGGCTTGAGCGGCCGCGGCGCTTCGTATAACCTACCACGATGCCCCCGGACGGGGCAACCCGAAAGCCGACGCCGCGCCCGTCGCGCGGCGGTCCCCACGCGAGGTGCACATGCGACTGACTGTCCACGGCGCGGCCCGCAACGTCACGGGTAGCAAACACGTGCTCGAGGTAGGCGGCAGGAGAGTGCTCTTGGATTGCGGCCTCTTCCAGGGACGCCGCGCCGAGAGCGAGCGTCGGAACCGCGACCTGCCGTTCGACCCGCGTTCGATAGGTGCGGTGCTGCTGACGCACGCGCACGTTGACCATTGCGGTAGCCTTCCCACGCTCGTCAGGAACGGCTTCCGCGGTCGGATTCTGTGTACTCCGGCCACGGCCGATCTCGCCGAGATACTGCTGCACGACTCGGCGTACGTGCAGAAGCAGGACCTGGAGTATCTGAACAAGAGGCGTCGGAGGCGTGGCGAGCCGGCGCTGCAGCCGGTCTACACGGACGACGACGTCGACAGGACGATCCCGCTGTTGTTCCCAGTTGCGTATGACGAGTCGGTGGATGTGGTGCCCGGCGTGGATGCGGTGTTCAGGGATGCCGGCCACATCCTCGGATCGGCGATCGCAGTAATCACCGCTCGGGAGAGGGGCGGCTCAAGGACCATAGTGTTCACTGGCGACCTCGGTCGCAGCGGAGTGCCGATACTCCGCGACCCGTACCAGCCGAGATCCGCCGATGTGCTCATAACCGAGAGCACATACGGTGGCCGGACACACGGCGACATGAACAAGATAGAGGACGAGCTGGCTGAACTCGTCAGCCTGACTGCGCGTCGACGCGGGAAGATCATCGTGCCATCGTTCGCGGTGGGGAGGACGCAGAGGATCGTGTACGCGCTTCACGGCCTCATGAACGAAGGGCGTATCCCCGAGATCCGGATCTTCGTGGACAGCCCGCTCGCCGTGCGCGCGACCAGGGTCTTCCGCGAGCATACCGAGTGCTACGATGCTGAGATGAGAGAGCTGATGGAGAAGGGCGACGATCCGCTCGGGTTCTCGCGACTCACTTACGTTGAAGACGTCAAGGACTCCAAGAAGCTGAATCGCATGTCGGGGCCGGCGGTCATCATATCTGCGTCCGGGATGTGTGAGGCCGGTCGCGTGCTGCACCACCTGAGCAACAACATCGGTCAGCGCAGGAACACGATCATGCTCGTCGGCTATCAAGCCGAGCACACGCTCGGCCGACGCATCGCGAACGGGGAGAAGCACGTGAGGATCCTCGGTAGGATGCACACGGTCAGAGCCCGGGTCGCGGTCTTCGACGAGTTCAGCGCTCACGCCGACCGGGACGGTCTGCTGGCCTTCGCGGAGGGGATCAGACGTGCTCCGGAGAGGATCGTGGTGGTCCACGGTAACGAAGAACAGGCCCTTGCGCTAGGCACCCTCTTGACCTCTCGCGGGTTCCACAACGTGATCGTACCGATCGACGGCGAGACGATATCCCTGACCTGAGATGCTCTGAGGAAGCGGTCGGATCAACACTCGACAGTGCACGTGCCTCGCTCCGCAGCGAGTCTGATGGAGTGACTTCAGCGTGAGAGGTGACGCGCCCGATCGAGTCGTTCCTTCACGCGGCCGAGCGTCGCGTCGGCCGCCGTCCTCGCTGTGCGAGCGTCGTTGTCGTGTCGCATCGATCAAGAAGTGAAGTGCGAATGCTACGTCGGAAGATGGACAGTCGTCATGCGTCGGTCGTAGCCCGCGACAACGACGCTGACATCTCCGTTCGAACGAGAGTCCGGTCCAGGAACATCAACGACTACTTTCTTCTTGACAGGATTCCGCACTCGGTCTACATATGACGATGACGAGTCGGTTGTGTTCTTCTTGCTTCTCTGTTGCACGACTCGACTCGAGCGGCACACCGTTCCGGCGACAGTGTTCGTCGGCGGCAGGATGGACGCGGCGGTGTTTGCTTACTCAGGTCCGCGTCCGAAGTGGAGGTCTGAGTCGGCCAACTTCCCCCCGCGAATGGGCGCGGGTGGGCAAAGGAGGGAACGGCTGATGGTGGTCAAGAAGAAGACGGCGACCAAGAAGAAGACGACGAAGAAGAAGGTCGCCAAGAAGAAGGTAGCGAAGAAGGTCGCGAAGAAGAAGCCGGCGAAGAGGAAGGTCGCGAAGAAGAAGTAGGCTGACTCTTCG
>CAZLTC010000036.1:0-26361 GCA_964562405.1 uncultured bacterium
ATTGGCTGGGCAACGAGCCGGCGCCGGAGGACAGCACGGCCGCGCCGTCCGTTCCAGGGACCGAGGAGGACGAACGTTGAGCGGGGCGATGAATGGCGTTTGACGTCCGGAAACACAACGCGTCCGCCTGGGACGCTGAGGTCGAGCGCGGGAACCCGTGGACGGTCCCTGTAAGCCACGAGAGTATGGAGGCCGCGAGGCGTGGCGACCTGAAGATCTTCCTCACTCCCACGCGACCCGTTCCGGCACCCTGGTTCCCGCCTCTCGAGGGCGCCGACGTCCTGTGCCTCGCGTCGGGCGGCGGACAACAGGGTCCGCTTCTTGCGGCAGCGGGCGCCAGGGTGACCGTGTTCGACAACTCGCCGCGCCAGCTAGCGAGAGACAGGGAGGTGGCCGGGCGCGAATCGCTCGAACTCGCGACCGTCGAGGGTGACATGCGCGACCTCTCCGCGTTCGATGACGAGAGCTTCGACCTCGTCATCCATCCGGTCTCCAACTCCTTCGTGCCGAACGTCAGGCCGGTGTGGACGGAAGCGTGGAGAGTCCTGCGCCCGTTGGGCCAGCTGCTGGCGGCCTTCTCGAACGGTGTGGTATACATCTTCGAAGAGTCGGCCCTGGACCGCGGCGAGCTGAACGTGACGCGGAGCCTCCCGTACTCGGACGTCGAGGCGCTGACCCCTGGTGAACTGGACGCGCTCGTGCGCGAGAGGAGAGCCGTGGAGTTCGGCCACACGCTGGAGGACCAGATAGGCGGGCAGCTGGATGCCGGGTTCGTCCTCCTCGGGCTCTACGAGGACAGCGAGCCGGGGGAAACGCTAGCGAGGCATATGCCGACGTACATGGCCACGCGCGCCCTCAAGCCTGGAGAGGCGTACCGACCGACGGCAGGTTGAGGCGCGGCCCCGGAAGGCCTACGTACCGTCAGGGGACCGGCGCCCGACCCCGAACTGGAGAGAGGACATGGGAAGAGGTCGAGCTGTCCTCGTCAACATCGTCGTGCTTGTGGTGACGCTGTGCGTCGCCGTGGCCGTCGTCGACGCTGTCGCGTACTTTGTTCTCGGAGTGCGTGGTTCTCGAAGCGGCTCAGAGGACGTGATCGAGTTCTCTCCGCTGCTGGGGCACTTCCACAGGCCGCTCGCTCACACGAGGTACTACCCCAGCCGGGGCCGCGTCGGCCACGACGTCGACATAAACTCGTTCGGATTCTGCGACGTCGAGAGAAGCGTTGAGAAGGACAGGCCCCGCATCGTGCTCATTGGAGACTCGACGACCGAGGCGTGGGAGGTCGACCCAGAGGAGAGGCCGCAAGTAGTCCTGGAGAAAGCGCTTGGCGGGAGATTCGAGGTGCTCAACCTCGGAGTCAGGGCCTACGGCACCGACCAGTCACTGATCCTGCTCGAGCAGATCGGGATGGCCTTCGAACCTGATATCGTGATCCACACGTTCTGCATCAATGACCTGCGTGACAACGCAAAGCACAACGCCAAACCATACTTCGAGGTGGACCCCGCGGACACGACCGTGCTCCTTGTCGGCGGCTACCCCGTCTCGTACCCGGGAACGGGCGGCAGGCGCGCGGCCGACCCGGTGTGGAAGTACTCGCTGGTCTACCGCACGTTCGGGCTGGCCATGGCGAAGCTCAGACTCACGGTGTCGTCGGCCGAGGGAGCGCCGCCCCTGCCGCTGTCGGAGCAATTCGAGCTCAGGCCCTACAAGGCCGCATACGACGAGGAGGACCGCGAGCGCTGGCGCGTGACCAGGCACATGGTGGCGAGCATGCGCGACGTGTCCGAGTCGGGAGGCGCCAGGTTCATGGTCGTGGAGAACCTGCACCTGCCCGAGATAGACCCGGAGGCGGCGTCCGAGCTGGCCGCTCCGTACGGCGGCGTCTCCGAGTTCGATTTCAGCAAGGTGACGCGCCTCTTCGAGGGCTTCACCGACGATGCGGGGATCTCCTTCGTCTCCCTGCCAAGGGAGGCACTGGCGCAGGGACTCGACCCCCTGGACCTCATGCCCCGCGGAGACACCGTCCACCTGAGCGCCATGGGCATCAGGCTCTGGGCCGCGGAGGTGGAGAGGGAGATGAAAGCGAGAGGCTGGCTGGACTGACACCGGCGGCCGCAGGAAGGCGAATCGAGGATGAGCGAACCCAGAGTGTTGGTGGCATACGCGACATGGGCGGGCTCGACCAGGGGAGTGGCCGAGGCCGTGGGAGAGGCAATGAGATCGACGGGGACCCCGGTCGACGTGAGACCCGCGGGCGAGGTCGATGATCTCGAGTGCTATGGTGCGGTCGTTGTCGGCACGGCGGTGCAGGCCGGTCGGCCCCATGGGGATGCTGTGCGTTTCGTCAAGAGGCACGCAGGGACACTCTCGGGCCTTCCGTTCGCCGCGTTCGTCGTGTGTCTCGCGATGAAGAGCGACACGCCCGACAACAGGAGCAAGGCCGAGGACTACCTCTCAAAGCTCTGGAACGGACACCCGGAGCTCAGTCCCGTCTCCGCCGGCCTCTTCGCGGGAGCGGTCAACACCGATCCCGAGGTGCTGCGCAAGCTTCCGTTCGCCAGACGATTCCTGCTCTCGAAGATGAGCAAGCTGCAGGGAGACTACAGGGACTGGGACGGCATCCGCGCGTGGGCTCTCGACGCTCTCTCAGCGCTCCGCGCAAGCGACGGTCGGGAGACCGAGGAGGCCGCGGCGGAGTCGAAAGCATGAACGTCTTCACTCTTGCGGCTCGAACGATGGATGTAGGTATGCCACTGCCGGCACAGCAGATGCTCGAGAGGAGGAGGGAATGAACGGACGACGTGTTCTCCCGGCCGCGGTCGCGGGACTGATGGCCCTGAGCCTGCTGGCCGGCTGTGCGGGCCAGAACAAGATGTCAGAGGCCTGGTGGGGCGACCCCGAGACCGGCGTGCTCCTCCGCTACGACATGCCCGAGGGCGAGCCCCTCGCTTACGAGCTGACCAACGAGTCCGACCAGCACATGGAGATAGTGGGCCAGAATAGCGAGATATCGACGACCCAAACCCTCGCCTTCAGCCTGATCCCAGACGCGCCCGAGGAAGGGTCACAGAAGCTCGAGATCACGATCGAGGACATGAGCATGACGATCGTGAGCGCCCAGGGTACGATATCGCCGCCGATGGGCGAGCTGGTCGGGCGCAGCTTCGAGATGGCGGTCTCGAACACCGGCACGGAGATCGGCTGCGAAGCCGCGGCGGACCTTCGCTACAAGATACTCCAGGAGGAGCGAGATCTCACGACCGAGTTCTGCGCGTTCTTCCCCGACCTGCCCGAGGGACAGGTTCGGGTCGGCGACACGTGGGAGTCCACGTCGAACGTGGAGCCGAGTTCAGGCGGAGGCGGCTCATCTCTCGAGATCGACAGCGTAAACACGCTGACGGGGTTCGAGACGGTCAACGGCCACGAATGCGCGCGCATAGAGAGTGAGTTCACGGGCACCATGGCGGCCAGCGGCACCCAGGGGCCCGCCACGTTCAAGGTGACCGGGGACATGGAGGGCTCGAGCACGTGGCACTTCGCCTACACCGAAGGCTTCGTGGTCGACGACTTCACCATGGGCACAGGCGATGGCGAGATAGTCGTCACCGGCGCTCAGGAGATGACCATCCCGACGGAGAGGGAGTTCACGTTCGAGACCAGGCTCGTCGAGCCCGGGATGGACGCCGGTACGGCGATGAAGTCCGGGCCTCCGAAGAAGCCGTCGGCCAAGACGGACGCCAAGTTCGTAAGAGAACCAGGAGACGACGCGCTCAAGCCTCCCATCGTGGTGACGGCGGGCCCGTTCACCGTGATGGGCGTCCCGCGGCGCTTCGAATCGATACAGGACGCGGAGACCGCCGACTTCGATGAGCTGTGGATGAACGAGTTCATGCCGTACCACGACGTGTTGCTTCCCATCTCGACCAACGAGAAGTACTACGGCGTGAGCTACGGCACGGGGGAGGGCGAGTCACTCTACTATCTGGCCGGAATGGCCGTGGTCGACGAAGTGCCTACCCCGGAGGGTCTCACGAAGTACGTCGTTCCGGAGGCGACATACGCCGTGTTCGAGACCGACATGGCGGGCATCGGCAAGACGTGGGACCGCGTCTTCGAGGACTGGCTGCCGCGGTCGGGCTACCAGTACGACTGGGAGGCGCCCAGCTACGAGGAATACCCGCCCGACGCGGACGAGACGTCCACGGTGCTCCTCTACGTTCCGATAACGGAGACCGAGCCGCGCTGATAGCCGGCGCGCGGCATGCCCATCCGACCCCTCAGAAACCTACCCCTCGGAAGGAGAGCGACCGATGTTCAGGCCAGCGACTGTCGTACCGCCAGCGGCAACGCGGAAGAGCGCTCTGCTCGTTCTTCTCGCGCTTGTCTGCATCGCGTCCTCGGCCATCGCCGAGGATGAAACGGAGACCACGCTCGAGACCAAGATCATCTCCGCCACCGTCTACGGACGCCAGGCCCAGATCGTAAGGCGTGGCGAAGTGACGATATCGGAAGGCTCAACAAGCATCACGTGCAGTGACCTGCCGGAGAAGTTCGTCGAGTCCTCACTCGACATCGAGGCGTCCGGCCTGATCGGAGCCAGGATCATAGGCGTTGACCTCCGTCGGCACGAGCCACAGGAAGCGGAGTCTCGGAAGCACCAGGAGCTCATCGATGAGCTCAACATGCTGCAGGCCCGCCGCGACAGTGTGAGCAATGTAGGGAACACCATACGCCGTCGAGTCCAGCTGACGGACTCGGTCGCGGATCTGTCAGCCGAGCGCGGTCGCGAGCAGCTGATCGACGGCACGTTCTCGCCGACCCAGTGGAAGGAACTACTCGCGTTCTTCGAGCGGGAGCGGCTCGGGACGTCGGAGCGCGAGCAGGAGATCAGGCGTGTCATCTCCGCCATCGACAAGAGGATCCGTTGGGTCTCCGAGGAGATCAGTCTCAAGCAGCTCGGAAACGTCGGCAAGGAGGTCGTGATCGACTGCGACTCCACGACACCGGGGAAGCTCACCGTCGAGATATCGTACCTGGTCCCCGATGCGTCGTGGAATCCGGAGTACACGCTGAGGTACGAGGAAGAGAGCGAGCAGGTAGAGCTCACCTACTCGGCCCTCATCGGCCAGGCAACGGGGGAAGACTGGGACGACGTGAGCGTGGTTCTGTCGACCGCGTCGCCGCAGTTCGGTGCGGCGCTGCCGGAACTCGCGCCGAAGCACCTCGGCCTGGTGAGTGGAGCCCTGACCGGCAGGGTGACGGACGCGTCAACCGGGCGTCCGATCGGTTACGCGAACGTGACGCTGCAGGGCACGCCGTACGGTGGCATGAGCGACGCCGACGGCGTCTACGTCATACCGGAGATCCCGCTCGGAGTGTACTCCGTCACGGTCTCCTTCGTCGGGTACGAGCGTGAGAGGCGCTCGCCCGTCAGGATCGAGGCCGGGCGCTCCGCGCGCGCTGACTTCGCTCTGAGGCAGTCGACGCTGGCCGCCGAGGAAGTGGTCATGGAGGCGTCCAGCACGAAAGTGCGACCAATAAACACCGTCCAGGAAGCGGTCGCCACGCAACCCGGCGTGGTTCTGCACGAGGGTGAGACCCACATCAGGGGCGGGAGGTCGTCGGAAGTCAAGACGTACACGGAGCTGCCGCCGCTGGTGCCGCACGTGGAGGCGCAGGTCAGCGGCTCTCAGTTCGCGGCGAACCTCGAGATCCCCAAGCCCGTCACCCTGGGCACGGGCGACGAGCCGCGGCGCTCGCTCGTGGTGATCGAGGACCTGCCGGGAAAATTCGTCCTTCACGCGGTGCCGCGCCTGTCCGATCGTGTGTTCGTCAGAGGAACGATGCGGAACCCCCTCGACTTCCCGATACTGCCAGGCATGGCTGATGTCTACGTCGAGACCGCCCTGGAAGGGACTTCATCGGGAATCACGAACTTCGTGGGGGAGAGCAAGCTCGATGCGGTCGCATCCGGGGAGGAGTTCACGATGTACCTTGGCGCCGACCAGAACGTGAAGGTCGAGCGGGCGACCGAGAAGCACGTGCTCTCGAAGGCGCGGGACAAGACGATGAAGGTACGCTACGGCTACACCATCATCGCGAGGAGCTTCAAGAAGCATCCCAACGAGCTCTGGGTCACGGATCGCATTCCAGTCTCCTCTCTCAGGGACGTCAAGGTTGACGACGTGGAGATCACACCAGCCCCTGATGAACTGACGGAAGACGGTCTCCTGACGTGGAAGCTGAATATCGCTCCGGGACAGGAGCTGCAGATCGATGTGAGCTATGTCATAGAGTATCCGAGTCACATGTCGCCGCAGGATCTCGGCCTGGAGGAGTGACCCGACTCCGATAAGCGAAGCACCGGCGCCGTCGAGCCATCGTTGACTCGACGGCGTCGCATAGGTATGCTCGTTGCTCCACAGAGACGAGGTGCCATGCCTGATAGAACTGCGCAGTACTACAGAATGACGGTCGAAAAGGCCTTCGGGGACCTCCACACGTCCCAGAAGGGGCTCTCTCGGGACGAGGCCGCCTCGCGGCGCCGTGAGCAGGGCGCCAACGAGCTGGCCACCGACGTCTCAAAGCCCAAGTGGCTCATCTTCCTGTCACAGTTCCGTGACGTCCTCGTCATCGTGCTGATGGTCGCCGCGACCATCTCGTACGCCATCGGCAGCTTCCGCGACGGCACGGTGATGGTCATGATAGTGCTGGTCAATGCGGTCATCGGCTTCGTGCAGGAATACAAGGTCAGCCGCATCCTGGAGAGCCTGAACCAGCTCATCCAGTCTCCCGCGAAGGTCCTGGTCGATGGTGAGCTTGCCGAGCTGCCGCAGAGCGAGCTCGTTCCCGGAGACATCGTCAAGGTTGAGGCGGGCGACAGGATACCCGCCGACCTCCGTATCGTGGAGTCCTTCGACCTCCGCACCAACGAGTTCTCACTCACGGGCGAGTCCACGCCACAGGGGAAGCAGTCGAACGCCATCCGGGAGGAGCGCGTACTCGCGGACCGAGACAACATGGCCTACGTGGGAACGACCGTGGCCTCCGGCACCGCAACCGGCCTGGTCGTGGCGACGGGCATGAACACCGAGATGGGCACCATCGCCGGGCTCACTCAGGAGACGACCGAGACCAAATCCCCGCTCGAGAGGGAGCTGGGCACCCTGGCCAGGTGGCTGACGGTCACCGTCGTCGTGATAGGCGGGCTCCTGTTCGGCGTGGCCGTGTGGCAGGGCTTCACGCTCTTCACGAGCATGGTCTACGCGCTCGGGATAGCCGTCGCCCTCGTTCCGCAAGCGCTGCCGGCACAGGTCACCGTGGCACTCTCGGCCACCAGCAAGCGGCTGGCCGACCTGAACGCGGTGGTCAAGAGCCTGCCCTCCGTCGAGACGCTCGGCTCCACCAGCGTGATAGCCACCGACAAGACGGGGACGCTCACGAAGAACGAGATGACGGTGAAGCGCGTATGGTTTGACGGCGCGCACTTCTCCATGACCGGCCGCGGCTACGAGCCCAAGGGAGAGATCCTGGACTCCGATGACAAGCCGCTTTCCCAGGAGGCCGTCGACAGGATAGAGATCTTGATGGACGCCGCCACGATGGCGTCCAACGCCGAGATCCACCAGCCGGACGATGAGCACCCGCACTGGTACCCGGTCGGCGACCCGACCGAGGCCGCCCTCGTGACCATGTCTACGAAGCTCGGGACCCGGTCGCCGACCGAGGACGAGGAGAACCCGGAGCTGCAGGAGTTCCCGTTCGATTCCGAGCGCAAGAGAATGAGTTCGGTCAGGTTGTTCGAAGACCGGCACCAGCTCGCAATGAAGGGCGCGCCCGACAGCGTTCTGTCGATATCGAAGTCGATCTACCGTGGCGGCAAGTCCGTACCGATCACCGACGAGGACAGGAAGGCCGTCGAGGCCGTCAACGAGGAGTTCTCGAAGCAGGCCCTTCGCGTGCTGGCGATAGCCTACCGTCCCCTCGAGAAACACGGCACCGAGTACGACGACTACACGATGGAGGAGGTCGAGAGGGACGTCACGTTCCTGGGCCTCGTGGGAATGATGGACCCACCCCGCGAGGGCGTCCGGGAGGCGATAGCCGAGTGCCACGGCGCGCACATCAGGACGTTCATCATGACGGGAGACCACGCGATAACCGCTCAGGCCGTCGGGATGGAGATCGGTCTCTCGGACCCGGCTCCGGCCGCGGACACCGAGGCCGGAGCGGAAGGGGATGCGTCCGGCCCCGGGTCGGACGCGGAAGCGCTCCCGCAGACGGCCGCCGGTGCTCCGTCAGGCCGGGAGGGAAATGCGACCGAGCGCGTCATCACGGGCCAGGAACTCAAGGAGCTGACCGACGAGGAGCTGTCGACGGTCATGGCCGGCTCCACATCGCTCATCTTCTCCCGCGTCGACCCGGAGGACAAGCTCCGCATCGTCAAGCTCCTCGAGGAGCAGGGCGAGGTCGTGGCCGTAACAGGCGACGGGGTCAACGACGCCCCGGCGCTCAAGCGCGCGGATATCGGCGTGGCGATGGGACGCATCGGCACCGACGTCGCGAAGGAGGCGTCGGAGTTGGTGCTCCTCGACGACAGTTTCCCGACGCTCGTGCACGCGGTCAGAGAGGGGCGGACGATCTATGCCAACCTCCGCAAGACCGTGCTCGCTTCGATGACGACCAACGCGGCGGAGCTCTTCACGGTGCTGCTGGGACTGGCGGCGGTCTCCACGCGCAACTGGGCCATACCGATCCTTGCCATACAAATACTGTCGATCGACCTCCTGGCTGAGATCATGCCGCTCACGTTCCTCACGTACGACCCACCGTCGGCCGGACTCATGAGGAGACCCCCGCGAGATCTGCACGACCACATACTGAACGGGGGTTCCTCGATCGAGATCATCCTGCTGGGGCTCCTGATGGCCGCGCTGGCCTTTGGGAACTACGTCCTCTTCATGAACAGGACCGGCGTCACGCTCCTGGTGGACCACACGCCGTGGCCGCTCTACGGCCGGGCCACCGCCATCACGTACCTGACGATCGCCTTCTGCCAGTTCGCCAACATCCTCTCGCGCCGCGACGATACGAGAACCATCTTCAGCAACAACTTCTGGTCCAACAGGATCCTGCTCTTCTCGATAGTCGGCTCGATCGGGTTGCTGTTCATCGGCATTCACGCGCCCTACATAAGCACCTTCCTCTCGTTCGCGGCGCCCACTCCGATCGACTGGGCCCACATCATGGGAGCGGCGCTCGTCTACCTCTTCGTGTTCGAGGTGATAAAGCTGTTCAGACGGCACAGACGCGCTCGAACCTCTTGAGCGCAGGGCTCCAAGGCGCCCGGGTCCCCCACGGGCGCCCTTCCACAGGAGGTGCGAGTGAGGACCCCTCTTCGATGTGGCACCGTCGCGCTGACGGTGGCGCTCGCGGTCGTGTCGTCCGCGACGGCGTGCGCCGACGACGTCCTCCCGCCGGGCGCATCACCACCGCCGACCGCCTTCTCGAGACTCGAGGCGGCAGGCACTTCCGATGACCACGAGGGCGCCGACGAGATCATAGTCTATGACCTCACCGTGAACCGGGTGAGGCCGTCGGGAGTGACCTACGCGGACAGCTATATCCTGCGGAAGGTCCTCACGCAGGCCGGCTGCCGCGACAACTCGGTGATTTCGTGGGGCTACGAGCCATGGAGCAGCCACGTGGAGGTGCGCGAGGTCAGCGTCGTGCGAGGCGGCGAGAGGATCCCCGTGGACGTCTCGCTGGTGCACGACCTGCCCGCGCCGCAGTCGGCCATCTACTGGAACTCGCGGGTGAAGACGCTCCAGCTCCCGAGGCTGGAGGTCAACGACGGCATTGAGGTCCGCACGTTCCGGAAGGGATACAGCTACGCCCTACTCGACGACGAGGCGGCGGGCGCGGGGACGGCGGGGGGAAGTGACGAGGCCGGCGTGGTTGGCGCCGGGACGCCAGACACGGCCGCAGCTCCAGGTGGCGGCGGCTCCGAGGCGCTTGACGACGAGAAGTACGTTCCGCCCATGCCGGGCGAGTACTTCGACATCGTGCTCTTCCAGGGGAGCGTTCCCATTCTGGAGCGCAAGTACGTGCTGGCGCTGCCGGCCGACAAGCGGCTCCACTCCGAGGTCTACAACGGGCCTCTCTACTCGAGCACGACGTACGGACCCGACACGACCAAGTACGCCTGGTGGGCACTCGACGTTCCACCGCGGCCGCACGAGCCCCGCGCCGCCGACGCGAGCGACGTGGTCCCCAAGGTGGTCGTGGCCACGGTGGAGAGCTGGGAGGCCAAGAGCCGCTGGTTCTTTGACGCCAACCGCAACCAGTTCGACGTAACCCCCGAGATACGCGCGAAGGTCGAGGAGATCTTCCAGCGAGCGGGGCTCACGAACGCCTCCGAGGAGCGCAAGGCGGAGGCGCTCGTGCATTGGGTCGCACAGAACATCCGCTACAGCGGGCAGACGATGGGAGAGGGCGAGGGCTTCACGCTCCACCCGGGCGCGATGATCTTCGAGCAGCGTTCGGGCGTGTGCAAGGACATCGCGGGCATGCTCATCACGATGATGCGGGCGGCCGGCATGGACTCGTACGCGGCCATGACCATGGCCGGCAGCAGGATAGAGGAAACGCCGGCGGACCAGTTCAATCACTGCGTGTGCGCGCTGCGGAAACCGGACGGCTCATTCGAGATGTACGACCCCACGTGGGTGCCCGACAACAACGACATCTGGTCGAAGTACGAGACCGAGCAGCAGTTCCTAGTCGGCAGCCCGAAGGGAGAGGGACTCGCCTCCATCGCCTACAGCCCGCCGGAGGAGTCGCCGCTCAGGGTCACACACGAGGGCAGGATCGACGAGAATGGAACGCTGACCGGTACGTTCCGCCTCGAGGGAGGCGGGGCCATGGACACCAGGCTCAGAGGCATGGTGAGCTACGCCCGGATCGCCGACGTGCCCGACAACATCGCGGAGGTCCTGTCGATCCTCAGCGACCGCGTCGAGATCGACAAGCTCGAGCACATACGCGTCGACGATTTCAGCTCCGATGCTTGGATCCAGGTCGCGTATCACGTGCCCGGCTACGCCTTCCCGGCGGAGGACGGGCTGGAGTTCAGGAGCCCCATGATGACGCTCACGTTGGGGGACGGCTGGCTGTGCCGCGCCTGCTACTACGACTGGACGGAAGAGCGCGAGGAGGACCTGTTCCTCTGGTTCACTCAGCTCACTGAGGGCAGCGAGACGCTCAGCCTGCCGTCCGGCTATGAGCTGGCCGAGAAGCCGGATGCACGCGAGGTCGACGAGACCTTCGCGGCGTTCGACGGAGAGGCCTCCGCGGAGGGCGGAAAGCTGAACGTGACCGAACGGATGGAGGTGCGCCGTCGCCAGATACCGACGGACGGCTACGAGGGGTTCAAGAGGACGATCGACGAGGCCAAGGAGTTCGGGGAGTTCGTATACAGGGTACAGAAGGGAGGTGAACGATGACTCGCGCCGCCATCATGATCGCGGGGCTGGCCGCCGCCCTTCTGCTCGTCGCGGGACAGGCCGCGGCCGAACCAATGGATGCCTTCGGTGAGCGCGACATCGGCGCTTCCATGGACGTGGCCCGACAGGCCTGGGACGTCTCCAGTCTCGACGCGGTCGTGCTCCTGGATGAGACGGTCGTGTCGATCCACCAGGACGGAAGCCGAACGGACATGATCCACCGCATCGTGTGGATGGCCACCGAGCTGGCGCTCGAGGAGTACGGCGACCTGAGAGTCCCCTGGAACTCGGACACGTCGGACCTCAAGGTGCTCGCGCTGCGGACCTGGCGCGGGGGCCGGTGGTGGCCGGACGAAACGGGCATATCGGAGACGGCAGTGGTCCAGACGATACCGTACGCGGTCACGAACGCCGACGACTACACAAGCATGAGGGAGACGATGCTGCTGCACGACGGCATCGAGCTTCCATGCATCGTGGAGACCGCCTACGAGATCACGCGGAGGCCATGGAGGGCGGCCGGCGGGCTGGACGGGGAGCCGAGCAGCCCCGGACACGGTGGCGAGTATGGTATGTGGACGTTCGCCAAGGCAGACCCGTGCGTCGTTTCAAGCCTCGTGATAACCGTGCCACCGGAGATCGACGTGCAGTTCGACGCGGCCAACGGTGCGCCCGAGCCTTCGACCACGCGCTCGCCCAGCGACGGCGTCAGGTTCGCCTGGGAGATGCGCGGACTCGACCGCGTTCCACACCCCATCGTGGCGGACCCGGCATCCGAGGTCCCGAACGTGGTCTGGACGACCTGGACCAGCTGGGAGGATCTCGGCGCGGCGGTGTCGGCGCGCTTCGAGGACGCCGCCTCGCTGACACAGTCTCTGAGGGACAGCGTGGCGTCTCTGGTGGAAAGGGAGGCCGTTCCCTGGGCGCGGGCGGAGGCCGTCGCCGGCTTCATCGCGGAGACGACGCGGCTCACCAACTACCCCTGCTCATACTGGGAGTTCGCTCCCAGGCCCGCGGCGAGAACGTGGGAGACCGCCTACGGGCACAGACTGGACAGGGCCGTGCTTGCGGCTGCGCTCCTGCGTGAGGCCGGGTGTCCGGCAGGTCCGGCGTACGTGAGCGATGGAAAGGCGGAGGACCTTCCGCTGGGCGTGCCGGCCCTCGCCCGGTTCGGAGGCGTTTCGCTCAGGGTCGACGTCGGGGGCCTCGAGGCCATCTACGACCCGACGTCCTCGAGTCTGACTGCCGCTTCCGAGGTTCTCCGTGATCGGGCCATATGGGCTCCGGGCAGGGAACCGCTGGCGTACCCTTCGTCGGGAGCGCCCGGCGTCATGGAAGTAGCGATCTCGCTCGGCCCCACGGAGAACGGATGGTCGGGCTCTGCCACGCTCCGCGCGGAGGGGGCGCTGTCGCCTCAGGCGGCGATGCTGGGAGTCAATGACGAGGCCGAGTCGTTCCTGGGATCTCTGCTGTCCTCGATCCTGGAGGGCGCGAGCGTGTCAGGGTGGGGTCCGGTCGAGTTCTCTCCCGACAGAGTGGTCTGCGCGTTCTCCGTCGACGTGGCCGCCGGTGAGCCGGACGGGTCTGGAAGGACGCGCCTCAGAGTGAACCCACCGGACGCGGGCATCATGGGCGCGCTGCCGAACGACGTCCACCTGTACGTGGGCCACAGAGACTCACCGGTGGTCCTCCCGGCCGCGCTCAGCCAGACCGTCACGCTCCGCCTCGACCCCGGCGACAGCAAGCTGGTCGAGACGCCCTCACCGTCGTCGCTGACGAACGCCGTCGGCGGCTTCGACCTGACGGTGAAGAGGAACGGAGACGGCTCGGTCACTCTCAGCCGCACGCTCCGCCTCGACCATTCGCGTGTCGAGGCAGGGGAGTGGCCCGACCTCCGTGCGCTCCTGCTCGCGGAGACGAACGAGCGGAGCGGCACGCTGCTCCTGAGATGACGGCCGCGATCGACCGTCGGCGCGGGCCACGACCCGACGCGACGCCGGAGCGCAGCACTTCGGAGCACAACACCGCAGCAGAAAGCAACGGCCCCGGCGACTCTGTCGCCGGGGCCGTCCGCAGCCGTCGTACCGTATACGTGGGCCGCGTCACCTGATGAGCACCATCCTCTGCGTGAGGTTTCTCTCGCCGGCCTCGAAGCGGCAGAAGTACACGCCGGCCGCAACGGGCTCGCCGCTTCCGTCCCTGCCGTCCCAGGTCCGCTGGTACGATCCGGCGGCCATCTCCGAATCCGCAAGCTCCCTGACCAGCCGCCCGCTGACGTCGTAGACCCTGAGGGTCACGTGCGACGGCTCGGGCAGGCTGAAGCGCACGGTCGTCGAGGGACCGAATGGGTTCGGGTAGTTCGGCGACAGCGCGACGCCCGTCTGTGCGACGCCCTCATCGACCCCGGACTGCTCTTCCGAAATGCCCCATATCTCGATGTCGTCGATGTTCCAGCCGCTGTACTGCCAGCTCGTGTCCGTCGTGCCCATCGTCCAGCGGAGGTAGACCGTCGACTCCCCGTCGGCGACCGACGAGATGTCGTACTCGTACTGCGTCCAGGAGCTGTCCTCGATGGTGACGTCGGAATTCGAGAACACGGTCGTCCAGTTCGTTCCGTCGTTGCTGACCCTGAGGTACGCATGGTCGTAGGAACTGCGTTCGACGTTCAGCCAGCGCCAGAACTTCACGGACACGGAGCTGAACTCCGAGCAGTCGATGGCGGTCGTCGTCAGATGGCGCTCCGACAGGTTGTTCTCGTAGTCACCGGACAGGTTGTAGCCGTAGACGTTCGAGCCGGTGTGACCGCTCGTCGGGTCCTCGTTCCCGTACTGCCCGCCTCCGCCGGTGGGCGTGCCGTATGCCCACAAGCCCTGCGTCGTCCAGCCGGGGTTCGAGTCGAGCGGGAACTCGTATTGGAGCGAGGGCGCTCCGACGGTCAGCTCGACCTCGCGCGTCGTATCGCCTTCGTGGTCGGTGTTGTTGGTGAACTTGACATCGTCCTCGTAGACCCCGTTGCCGAACGAGTTGGCGTTCGTGTTGATGGAGACGGTTACGTAGACACTTCCGCTCGCCGGTATCGAACCGGAGGCGTTCGTCAGGGATACCCACGAGGCCGTCTTCGTGACGCTGTAGCTGATGGCGCTGTCGCTCAGGTTCTCGACCGTGTAGACCTGGCTCACCGGCAGGAATGGCCCGCCCGCGTCGCCCGAAGATTCAAGCGCCGAGGAAGGCGTCACGCGCATGCCGGCGGCGTTCGGGTTGTAGACGTCGAGCGTCGTCTGTCCGGTCGAAAGAGGATCGAGCCAGGTCGCGAGTCCCGCATTGCCCCACGACACGGAGAAGCGCCCGTACCAATCGGAGTCGTCGTTGCCGCAGGCCGCGTAGCCGCCGTGGAGCTGGCCGACAATGTGGTGGTCCTGGTTGAACAGGGGAGAGCCGGACGAGCCGGGCTCTGTCGTTCCGTCATCCCAGTCGGTGATGCGTATGTGCGTCCCGTCTCCCGGCGTGCTCGTGCCGAGGTAGCTCGTGGTGCTTGTGGCGTCGTCCTCGAAGCTGATGCACTTGACGCCGCAGTCGGGGTGGTGGATACCGATCGCGCTCGACGCGTTGGCGCTCGTGCGGTCCCAGCCGCCGTACGTGACGCCCCACGACGGATCGGGATCGTCGTCCAGCAGGACTAGCGTGCAGTCCGAGGCCGAGTTGGACGCGAGATGCACGGAACCGGTCTGGTTGTCACTGAGGGAACCACCGCTCAGGGCACCGCAAGTTGTGGCCTCGTAGTTCCAGTAGACGACGAGCGACTGGTCGTTGCTCGTGCTGATCCCACAGTGGTTCGCCGTCATGAAGTACGGCGTCCCGTCGTTGGCCGTGTTGTTGATCATGAAGCCGGTGCAGAAGAGGCTGCCGCCGGTCGATATGACGGCGACGCATGGGATCTCGTTCCACCAATCGTCTCCGACGGGGCAGATGACGTCGTTGTTGCAGGAACCAGGCGCTCGGGTCAGCAGTTCGCCGAAGCCGCGGTAGCCGACGTTGACCGACGTGAGTTCCAGCCCGAGCCTGTCAATCTCCTTGGTGGGCAGAGTGACCTCGACGACGATGTCGTCGGAGAGAACGACAGGCGTCCACAGCTCGCCGTGAGCCTCGTTGTCCTCGAACGTGTATGGACCTACCACGTAGCTGCCGTCTGACGCGTAGACCAGCAGGCGCCCGGCCTGAGGCATGTCGTAGCGCGTGAACCCGAGGTTGATCGATAGCGCGCCCTCCGAGGTGATGCGGAGCCTCCACATGCTCGTCCCAAGCCCGATGTCCTCCCACTTGCCACTGGTGGACGGAGAGATGGAGACCGGGTTCGGTATCGCGTAGCGCGGCGGAAGCCCTGCGCGGTCGCGGGCCTCATCCTCGACACTCACCGCCTCCCTGTCGACGGAGGGAACGCTCACGCGCTCGACCGAGGAGAGGGGCGCGCTGTCGTGAAGGAATGCCGCGGGCAGCGCGTCCACGACCCTGGCGGCGACGGGCGCGGCCACGATGAACACTGCAAGCACAAGGAGCCCCTTGAGGGCGAGGTGGTTCCGCATCTTGCTGCCTCCCTGGAACTGTCGGGCCCTTACCGATATTGCCTGTCTGACACAGGGACCGACCGGCCCCAGGCACAATTGTACCACGTTCAGCATGGAACATCCAGACGTGTTCCTGAGCGGACCGGCAGTTATGCACGCCTGTGACTGGGCAGCTCGAAGCCAGGACCAAGGCAGTTGACGCATGACCGGCACTCGGGCTATTCTTGCGGCGCTTTACAGCTTGTGATAGCATGGGTGTACGTTCAGCCCCTGGGGGCCGACGCTCGAATGCTCCACCGACAATGGCTCACAGGCACACTCGCTGGGCCCCGAAAGGAGGCGCGGGCCTGCCGACCACTCAGTGACCGAAGAGCCGCCGAGGCTGCCGCGGCTCACCAGACTCACACGCGCTTGCTAGGAGGCTACAATGCGCTTCACGATTGCTGTGGTACTGGTTCTCCTGGTCGCGACCGTCGCGTTCGCGGACAAGGACTCGAAGCTGCCCGTGCCGGTCCAGACAGAGAGAGGCAACCTCGTCTGTGACAACGCCATACCGATCACCTGCGGTCAGACCATCTCGGGCGACAACACCGGCCTGACGAGCATGGTGACCAACTACTCATGCACGACGTGGACCGAGGGCGGCGGCGAGATGGTCTATGCGCTGACGCTCGACGCTCCGGACTGCTACACCGTCACGGTCGCGCTCACCAACATGAGCAGCGACTTAGACGTCTTCTTCCTCGGCAGCTGCGACGAGGCCGACTGCGTAACCTACGGCGACGCCACGGCCACCACGCCCTGCCTCGAGCCGGGCACCTACTACGTCGTCGTCGACGCCTACGGCGCCGACGCGACCGGTGGCACGTTCGACCTGACGGTCACCTGCGAGACATGCGAGTGCCCCGTTGAGCCGTGCTGCCCGTTCCCGTACACCTGCTACGAAGATGACTTCAACGTCAGCGACAACGGCGTGATGTTCATGGACTGCGGCGCCGGCCCGAACCCGTGGGCGTGGGGCGTCGATGCCGGCATCCCGCAGCTCGCCTGCGACGATGTCCCGGTGACGAACATCCTCGGAACGACGCTCGGCGGCTCGTACCCGGCCTCGACGGGCGGCGCGGCCGTCATCGGTCCGTTCGACATCACGGAGAACTGCTCGTGCCTCGAGCTGTGCCACTACTACGACTTCGAGAGCGGCTACGACGGCGGCAACGTGAAGGTCTCGGTTGACGGCGGCCTCACGTGGCAGCTCGTCACGCCGGCCGACGGCTACGATGACGTGCTCGACGACACCTACTTCATCGCCGAGTGCGTGGCCGACGAGCAGGTCTTCACGGGCACCAGCGGCACGTTCGTCCGCGACTGCTTCGTTCTCAACGCCTTCGTCGGCCAGCAGGTCATGGTCGGCTTCTTCTATGGCTGCGAGGACTACGCCACGAGCGATCTCGGCTGGTACATCAAGTGGGCCAAGATCGGCGGAACCGAGTACTCGCCGGTCCAGGATTCCACGTGGGGCTCGATCAAGGCCATGTATCGCTAGACGGTCCTGATCCGATGCGAAGGGGGCGGGCACTGCTGCCGCCCCCTTCTTCTTTCTCATGCGGGTTGAAGTCGGCGACGCGGCGCGGTATCATCCGCCGCACGATCGAGACACGGGACGGGCGCCGGACGCGCCCGAGCACGCGGGAGGAGATCATCAAGCTGAACGCATGGGATAGGCTTGGGGGCCTGCTGTTCCGCGCGAGAAGCGTGACGCCCGTCGTCCTCGTGCTCCTGGTCGTTCTGTGGCCGACCGCCGGCGGCCTCTCGCTCGAGAGGGGAGCCGTGGCGCTGGCGCTCGTGGCCGGGGGCGAATGGTACCGCATGCGCGCGGTGGGCGTGGCGGGGAAGTGTACGCGGACGCGCGGGACCAACGTCAAGGAGCTGGTCACGTCGGGACCGTTCGCGCGCGTGAGAAACCCGCTCTACATCGGCAATTTCGTTCTCGCATACGGGCTGGTCGTGCTGTCGAAGGTCGACTGGCTCCTCTGGGCGTTCCCGCTGGCGTTCTTCTTCCAGTACGCGGCCATAGTGGCCTGGGAGGAGAGCGTGCTCGCCGAGACGTTCGGAGAGGAGTACGAGCGGTACAGGCGAGAGGTGCCGGCCTGGCTGCCTTCGACCAAGGCATACTCGCACCCGAGCGGGCACGTCTACCGCGGTGAGATAGCCTGGAGGAGCGAGAGGGACAGCCTGCGCGCGGTCGTCGCGCTCGCGGCCGTCCTGGTGCTCAAGCACCTCGTGTTCCACGACGCGGTGTCGCGGCTTATCGGGTCGCTCGTGGGGCCCACGGGGTGAGAAGCGGACCGAGCGTACACGATGGGCTCCGGCCGGCGCGCCGGGCCTGAGAGCACGGACGACGCACGAACGAGGAGGGCAAGTGAAGCACGTCAGATCGACCGACAGGGTGCCGGCGCCGGTGAACGTCGAGGGAGCTGTCGGCGTGAAGAAGGCAGGACTCATCACCGAGGCCGACGCGTCGCCCACAGCCGCCATGCGCCTCTTCGAGATAGCGCCCGGCGGCAACACGCCGTTCCACGCCCACGACTGGGAGCACGTCGTCTACGTGCTGGAGGGAACGGGCACGCTCAGGACCGAGCATGGTGACGCCGACTTCGGCCAGGGTGACGCGCTCCTGGCCGCGCCGGGAGAGGAGCACAACTTCGTCAACACTGGAGACGGTCCCCTCAGGTTCCTCTGCGTCGTGCCGCTCAGGGGCGACGCGTAGGGCCGGGGCCGGGCTCTCAGATTGCCCTTGCGCGAACTCCACGTCCGTCATATACTTTGCCTTCGACATGGAGGCGCCTTTTAATCTAGCACTGAGAGGCTAGGAAGGGTGAGAAGAGGAAACACCATAAGACGGGCTCGCACTGGCACCTGCCGGCGTGGCCCGTCTTTGCTCTTCGCACTCGGCCTCGAGGAGGAGTAGGTGCACTGGAACCGCAAGCACCTTCTTGGCCTTGAAGGGGTCACGCGCGACGAGATCCTCACCGTGCTCGACACAGCCGCGATCTTCCGCGAGATCCTGGACAGACCCGTCAAGAAGGTACCCACGCTTCGCGGAGTGACGATCGTCAACCTGTTCTTCGAGGCCAGCACGCGGACACGCATGTCGTTCGAGCTGGCCGAGAAGAGACTCTCGGCAGACACCCTCAACTTCTCCGCCTCGACATCGAGCGTCAAGAAGGGCGAGACGCTGCGCGACACCGCGCGGAATATCGAGGCGATGAAGGTGGACATGGTGGTGATCCGGCACGGCTCGCCCGGCGCGCCGCACTTCCTGACCCACCACCTCGACGCGTCCGTCATCAACGCGGGGGACGGCTCGCACGAGCACCCGACTCAGGCGCTCCTCGACCTCTTCACGTTGAGGGAACGGCTGGGGAGCCTCACGGGCAGGCGAGTGACGATACTGGGCGACATCAGACACTCCAGGGTCGCGCTCTCGAACATCTGGGGCCTGAGGGCGCTAGGCGCCGAGATCACGATCTGCGGCCCCACGACGTTCATGCCGGCCGCGGCCGAGAGACTGGGCGTGAGGGTGACGACCGACCTCAGGGACGGCATACAGAACGCCGACGTCGTCAACATACTGCGCATCCAGCGCGAGCGGCAGGACGGAGGGTTTCTCCCGAGTCTGCGGGAGTACACGAAGCTGTTCGGCATCGACGCGGAACGCCTCACGTGGATGAGGCCCGACGCGCTCATCATGCACCCCGGCCCGATCAATCGAGGAGTGGAACTCTCGCCCGACGTGGCCGACGGCGAGAGGTCGATCATCCTGGACCAGGTGACGAACGGGGTGGCGGTCCGCATGGCGGTCATCTACCTCATCTCGCGCGTCAGGGCGGCCGAACATATGGATGACGCAGGTCTTCTGGAGGAGGTGAGCTTATGAGCAGGGTCCTCCTCAAAGGCGGGCGGCTCGTCGACCCGGCGACGCAGACGAGCGGCCGCTTCGACCTCCTGATAGACGGTGGCAGGGTCGTAGCGCGCGAACCGGAGATCGAGGCCGCCGAGGGCATGCGCGTCATCGACGTCAGCGGGCTGGTCGTCGCGCCCGGACTCGTCGACATGCACGTTCACTTCCGTGAGCCGGGCCGCGAGGACGAGGAGACCGTCTTGTCCGGCTCCATCGCGGCGGCCCACGGCGGAGTCACGTCGGTGGCGGCCATGCCCAACACCGAGCCCGCGATCGACACACGCTCGTGGGTCGAGTACGTGCTGGACCGCGAGTCTCCCATCAACGTATACGCGATCGCCGCTGCGACGGTAGGCAGACAGGGCCGCGCGCTCACTGAGATGGCTGAGCTGGCCGAGGCCGGCGCGGTGGCCTTCTCGGACGACGGCAACCCCATCGTGAGCGCCACGATGATGCGGCGCGCGCTCGAGTACGCCTCGATGGTAAACAGGCCCGTTATCTCGCACTGCGAGGACCCGGACCTCTCGCGCGACGGCGTGGCCAACGAGGGGTTCGCCGCTACGATGGCGGGACTCAGGCCGGTGCCGGCCGCGGCCGAGGAAACGATGGTCGCCAGGGATATCGTCCTGGCGGGCGTGACCGGCGCGAGGCTGCACATCGCACACGTCTCGACCAGGGGCTCGGTGGAGCTCGTGAGGCGGGCGAAGGAGGACGGCATCGCCGTCACCTGCGAGACGTGCCCCCACTACTTCAGCCTGACCGACGACGAGGTGAGGAGCTACGACACGAGCATGCGGGTGAACCCGCCGCTCCGGAACGCCGCAGATGTCGAAGCGGTCAGGGAGGGTCTGGCCGACGGAACGATCGACGCCATCGCGAGCGACCACGCTCCGCATTCGCTGGAGGAGAAGCAGGTCGAGTTCGACGCCGCCCCTCCAGGCATGACCGGAGTCGAAACGCTCCTTTCGGTCACGCTCACACACCTGGTCCGGCCCGGATTCGTGACGCTCGAAAGGGCGGTCGAGCTCATGACGACCGACCCGGCCAACATACTGGGCATACGAGCGGGCAGTCTAGAGGTGGGCGCTCCGGCGGACGTGGTGGCGTTCGACGACAACCTGGACTGGATACCGGAGAAGGACTGGTTCAGGTCGAAGTCGGCGAACTCGCCGTTCATCGGCCGCCCCCTCAGGGGGCGCGCGGTTCTGACGATGGTGCGTGGGGAGGTCGCGTTTGAGGAAGAACGGAAAGCCACCGAGGCAGGTGAGCGCGACGCTCAAGAGGAGAACGGAGGCGGGTCGAGGGAGCTTCCTCTTCTCACTTGACGTCGGCCCGGAGTTCCCGAGAGCGGCGCCCGGGCAGTTCGTACAGGTGACAGCGGCGAGCGATCTTGCTCTCCGGCGCCCGTTCGCGATCGCAGGAGAGCCGGCACGGGGGGAGATCGAGCTTCTGGTCGAGCTGCGCGGCAGGGGCACACAGAGCCTGGCCGCCCTCTCCGAGGGCTCGAGCGTCGACGTCCTGGGACCGCTCGGAAGGGGATTCACGATGGCGGAGGAGGACGAGACCGCGGTGCTCGTGGCCGGAGGCATAGGCGTGGCCGGCCTCAGGCTGCTCGCGCAGAGACTGCTCGGTGCCGGGCGCGAGGTCCGCTTCATGGTCGGCGCGCGGACGAGGGAAGAGCTGGTCCGCGACATGATGCCGCAGGACCCGCACCTCGCCGTCGAGCTGGCGACCGACGACGGGAGCGCCGGATTCCCCGGTCCGGTGACCGGCCTGCTGGAGAGACGCGCGCCCGAGTTGGACGGCCGGACCCGTCTCTACTGCTGCGGGCCGCCCGCGATGGCCCGTGAGGTCGCGCGCATTTCGGAGGCGTCCGGTCTCCGGTGCGAAGCGCTCATGGAGGAGATCATGGCCTGCGGGGTCGGCGCGTGCAGGGGATGCGTCGTAAGGACGCGCGGCGGCTACCGAACCGCGTGCTCGGACGGCCCCGTGTTCGACACGGCCGAACTGGTGTTCGAGGAGACCGAGTGACCGACCTGAGTGTCACCATAGGCACGCTCCGCATGAGGAACCCCGTCATGCTCGCTTCCGGGACCGTAGGTTACGGGACCGAGTACGAGGGGGTCATCGACTTCGAGTCGGTCGGAGCGGTCGTGCTCAAGACCGTCACACTCGAGCCCAGGAAGGGCAACTCCCCGCCACGCCTTCGCGAGACCGAGGGCGGTCTCCTGAACGCCATAGGTCTGGAGAACGTGGGCCTCGAATCGTTCCTCGAGACGAAGCTGCCCGACGCGGCGAGGCTGCCGGCGCCGCTCGTTGCGAGCGCGGCCGCGGGGGACCCAGCCGGGTTCGCCGAACTCGCCCGCGAGATGGGTGCGAGAAGCGAGGTGGCCGCGGTGGAGCTGAACATAAGCTGCCCGAACGTCGAGCGGGCGCGCAGACCGCTCTGGGCCGACCCGGCGGGCGTCGGGGAGGTAGTTGCGGCCGCGAGGGCGGAGACCGACAGGCCGCTCCTCGTGAAGCTCTCGCCGAACGCCGCCGATGTGGTCTCGGTCGCTGTCGCGGCCGAGGAGGCCGGGGCGGACGCTCTCGTCGTGGCCAACACGCTCCCGGGCATGCGGATAGACATCGACGCCCGCCGGCCGGCGCTCGGCAACGTCACCGGAGGTCTATCGGGTCGGGCTCTCATGCCGGTCAATCTGGCGCTCGTCTGGAGCGTCTCGCGGGAGGTTGGCGTGCCCATCGTCGGCTCCGGCGGCGTCAGAACGTTCGGCGATGCGCTCGAGTACATGATGGCCGGAGCCACCGCGGTCCAGGTCGGAACGGCGCTCTTCACAGACCCGCGAACGCCGGGTCTCATCGCCGCGGGACTCGATGAGAGGATGCGGTCGGACGGTTTCACGAGGCTCCACTCGTACGTGGGGCTCGCACACGGGAAGGCGGCAGGATGCAAGGAGAAGGTCGCGACAGGTTGATGCTCGCGCTCGACGTCCCGTCGAGGGACGAGGCGCTGGCCCTCGCTCGTGCAACGGACAAGTACGTGGGGTACATGAAGGTGGGACTCCGGCTCTTCACGTCCGAGGGTCCGTCGTTCGTCCGGGAGCTCAGAGAGGCCGGCCATCGCATCTTTCTCGACCTCAAGTTTCACGACATCCCCAACACGGTGGCTGACGCGTCTCGCGCGGCGACCGCGCTCGGGGTCGACTTCTTCACGGTGCACGCGCCCGGCGGGAGGAAGATGCTGGCGGCGGCGCTCGACGCCGCGAATGACGAGGCCGCGAGGCTAGGCACCAGACCTCCCGTCATACTCGCCGTGACCGTCCTCACGAGCCTGCCCTCGACGACGGCGGAGGTCGTGGAGCGCGCACGCTCGGCGTGGGATGCGGGGCTTCGAGGCATCGTGGCTTCGCCGATGGAGACGCGCGCCCTGCGCGAGGCCCTGGGGTCGGAGGCCGTCATCGTGACGCCGGGCGTGAGACCCGCGTGGGCGCCTGCGAATGATCAGGAGCGCGTGGCGACGCCTCGCGACGCGGTGGCAGCCGGCGCGAGCCACATCGTGGTCGGCAGACCGATACGCTCGGCCGACGACCCGCGGCATGCCGCCCGCAGGATCGTCGAGGAGATCGAGCTCGCGGAGGTGGCAGGGTGACGTCGGCAACAAGCGGGAGAACGCTCGAGATACTAAGGCGGTCCGGCGCACTCATGGACGGACACTTCGTGCTGACGTCCGGGAGACACAGCGGCCGGTACTGCCAGTGCATGCGCGCGCTCGAGCGGCCGGAGCTGGCCGAGGAGCTGGGACGCATGATCGCCGATCTCTTCCGGGACGAGCGCGTCGACGTCGTGGTCGCTCCTGCGCTCGGGGGCATCGTCATCGGCTACGAGGTCGCGCGATCACTCGGAGTTCGCTCGATGTTCGCCGAGCGCAAGGGCGGCGAGATGACGCTCAGGCGCGGCTTCGCCGTCGCGCCGGGCGAGCGCGTCCTCATCATCGAGGACGTCGTCACGACCGGCGGGTCCGTGAAGGAGGTCGCCTCGCTCGTTCGGGCGGCCGGAGGCACGGTCGTAGGGTTCGGGTTCATCCTCGACCGCTCGGGAGGCTCGGCCGATCTCGGCGCGCCGGCACGGGCGCTCGTGGCCACGACCATGGAGAGTTTCGAGGCGTCCGACTGCCCTCTGTGCAGCGCGGGAGAGGCGCCGGCCGTGAAGCCCGGCAGCAGAGGCTAGACAGCGCGCGCCCAACGAATCGAGAGTCAGAGAGCGATATCACACGGGGCCCCAGCAAGCGGGAGGCTGCGATGGGTGAGTACATCGGGCGGGGGAGGAAGGCCAGACGAGCGTTCGGCTTCGACGAGGTCGCCATCGTGCCGGGACGCGTGACGCTCAACCCGGACGAGACCGACACGATGTGGATGCTGGACGAGCACGAGTTCCAGGTGCCCATATTGGCGGCGGCGATGGACGGCGTCGTGAACGTGGCGATAGCCGTCGAGATGTCGAGGCTGGGAGGGCTCGGGGTCATGAACCTCGAGGGCGTGCAGACGCGCTACGAGAACCCGGACGCGGTCCTGGGCGAGATCGCCGGGGCGACCCCCGAGGTCGCCACGCAGCTCGTGCAGAAGCTCTACACGCCGCCCATCGACGAGAAGCTCATCGCGAAGCGCATCTCCGAGATCAAGGACGCCGGGGCGGTCTGCGCGGTGTCGGCCACGCCGACTAGGGCGGGGAAGTTCGGGAAGCTGGCGCAGGAGGCAGGGGCGGACATCTTCGTGGTGCAGTCGACCGTCGCCACGATCGACCACATATCGACGGCCTACGAGACGCTCGACCTCCAGACGTTCATAGACTCGATGTCGATACCGGTCATCGTGGGCAACTGCGTGACGTACGACGTGACGCTCGACCTCATGGAGGCGGGAGCCGACGGCGTGCTCATCGGCGTCGGACCGGGCGCGGCGTGCACGACGCGCGGAGTGCTCGGGATAGGCGTGCCGCAGGTGACGGCGACCGTCGACGCGGCGGCCGCCCGTGACCTCTACTACAAGCGGACCGGCAAGTACGTCCCGATCATCACCGACGGCGGCATGGACACCGGTGGGGACGTCTGCAAGGCGTTCGCCTCGGGCGCCGACGCGGTCATGATCGGCTCCGCGCTCGCCAGAGCGAAGGAGGCACCGGGCCGCGGCTACCACTGGGGCATGGCGACGCCGCACGTGAACCTGCCCAGGGGCGCCCGGGTCAAGACGGGGACGTCGGGCACGCTCGAGGAGATCATGGTGGGGCCGGCGCGCACCGACGACGGCTCGCAGAACCTCCTGGGCGCGCTCAAGACCTGCATGGGCTCCGTGGGTGCCAAGAACATACTCGAGATGCAACAGGCCGAGATCGTCATCGCCCCCTCCATCCGCTCCGAGGGCAAGCTCATGCAGAAGGCGCAGCACGTTGGGATGTGGAGGTAGGATGGCTGCGAGAGAGGCCGGCACGACAGAGGAGACCACTGGGAGCCAGAGGGGCACGGCCCGCACCCGCGTCGTCATACTCGACTTCGGGTCGCAGTACACGCACCTGATCGCCCGGCGCGTCCGCGAGTGCGGCGTCTACTCCGAGGTGATGAGGTTCGACCACGACCTCGAAGAGGTCGCGGAGGGGACCGGCGCAATCATCCTGTCGGGAGGTCCCTCGTCCATCTACGACGAGGGCGCGCCGAAGCCCGACCCCAGGATCTTCGAGCTCGGGGTCCCTGTGCTCGGCATCTGCTACGGCATGCAGGCCATGGCGGAGGCCCTGGGCGGCAGGGTCGCGCCCGGCGACACGCGCGAGTACGGTCCGCAGGGATTCATCCCGGAGGGCGCGCACCGGCTCTTCTACGACGTGCCGGACGGCATCAAGGTGTGGATGAGCCACGGCGACGAGGTGACGGAGCCGCCCCCAGGCTTCGCGGTGCTGGGCAGGAGCGCCGACGGCAAGATAGCATCGATCGGCTCCGACGAGCGCGGGCTGTACGGCCTTCAGTTCCATCCCGAGGTCGTGCACACCGAACGCGGGAAGATTATCGTCGAGAACTTCGTTCACGGCATCGCGGACATTCCGTCCGACTGGTCGCCCGCGTCGTTCGTCGACGAGACCATCGCGGCCATCCGCGAGCAGGTCGGGGACGGCACGGTCGTCTGCGCGCTCTCCGGAGGCGTCGACTCGTCGGTCATGTCGGTCCTCCTGCACCGGGCGGTCGGGGTACTTGTCATCCCCTTTTTCGTCGACTACGGCGTCCTCCGGTAGATCGAGGACCACGATGTCATCGAGCGCCTGCGCGTGATGCTGGGGCTCAGGG
>CAZLTC010000037.1:0-23560 GCA_964562405.1 uncultured bacterium
TACTACTGCTACGACGACACCGACGCCGGCTACTCGGAGACCCCGACCTACTCGTGGCTCGAGATCGACCCGGCCTACGGAGGCTCGGGCACCGACACCGGCATAGGGTTCGAGGAGATCACGGACGTGGCTCTCCCGTTCACGTTCCGATACTACGGCGAGGACTACGACGTCGTAGCGATATGCGGTAACGGCGACGTCGGGCTCGGCGGCGCTCCCGTCTGGGAGCACCAGTCGCGCAACTCGCGGATACCAAGCCCGCTCGGCCCTGACGCCATGATCGCGCCGTTCTGGGACAACCTCTTCCCGGCCGACCCGGACACGGCGGGCGGCTCCGGTAAGGTCCTGACGAGGCACACCGGCGACGGACGTTTCGTCATCGAGTGGAGCCGCGTGGCCACCGGGTACGACAACGGTGGCAACAAGCAGACGTTCCAGCTCGTGCTGTACGACCAGGACGTCTACTCGACGCTCTCGGGCGACGGTGAGGTGCTCTTCCAGTACCACACGATCGCCAACTCCGACACTCACAACTACGCGACCGTGGGTATCGAGAACCCTGCGCAGAGCGACGGTATCGAGTACACGTACTTCGGGCTGTACCCTGACGCCGCGGCGCCGCTCGCCAACGGGCGCGCCGTCAAGTTCACCACCGACCCGCCGGACGTCTACGAGTCGAGCGGTGTCGACGAGGGCGCGCCGGTGGTCGGCGTGGTCCTCCATGGGAACATGCCGAACCCGTTCAACCCGAGCACGGTGGTTAGCTTCACGATGCCGACGTCCGCCCGCGCGGAGCTCTCGGTCTATGACGTGTCGGGCAGGAAGGTGGCCACGCTCTTCAGTGGAGAGGCGACGGCTGGCGACCACAGCGCCGTCTGGGATGGGAGGACCGATGCGGGCGAGACCGCCGCGACCGGCGTCTACTTCGCACGACTCTCGGCGCTCGGATCGGAGCGCTCGGTGAAGATGGTCCTGCTCAAGTGATGTCGGGCGGGGCGGAAGACTCGATGAGTGTCAAGCCGGAGAGGTTGACATCTATGCGCGAAGACTCAGTTGCGCGGAAAGACTCGACTGCGCGCGAAGACTCCGTCAGGCGCGAGGGCCCCGTACGGGTTCGTGTGCGCCGTCGGCTGCTGTCGGCCGTGGTCCTCGCTTTCGCTCTGGCGCTCGCGACGACGGCCCACGGCATTCCGGCGCGGTATCACACGTACGAGGAGGTGCGCGCGGAGATCACGGCGCTCGCTGCCGCCTACCCGTCCATCGTCCGGGTCGACACGCTCGGGTACTCGACGCAGGAGGGGATGGACATCTGGGGCGTCAAGGTCTCGGACAACGTCCAGACGGACGAGGACGAGCCCGTCGTGCTCTTCGACGGCGTGCACCATGCCGAGGAGATCATGGGCCTCGAGACCATCATGTGGATGCTCGACGAGCTGACCTCGGCATACGGAGTCGACGACACGATGACCGCCTGGGTCGACGACTGCGAGCTGTGGTTCATACCCATCCTGAACCCGGAGGGCCACGCGGTCGTCACCGCGGAGATCGACACGACCTGGCGCAAGAACAAGCTGGACAACAACGCGAACGGCCAGTTCGACCTCGACTACGACGGGGTTGACCCGAACAACAACTATGACTTCAACTGGGAGCAGGGGGGAAGCGACAACCCGCAGTCCGAGTTCTACCGTGGCGTTGCGCCGTTCTCCGAGAACGAGACGCAGGTGATGCGTGACTTCTGTCTGCAGCAGAAGCCCGTGTTCGCCCTCAACTACCACAGCCCGAGGAGTTCCGCCGGCGACGTGGTCTACTACCCGTGGTATTGGGTGGGCTTCGGGTTCGCTCCCGACCACTACGTCATCTACGACGTGGCGACGGAACTGAGCCAGAAGACGCTGGACGAGAACGACGAGCCGTTCACCGCCGAGTACGGGTTCGCCACGCAGGGAAAGGCGCGCAACTGGCAGTACGGGGTCGTCGGGACCATCGGATACACGATGGAGATCCTGAGCTTCCTCTGCATTCCCGGTGGCGACCGCGTCGACGGCATCTGCGAGCGCGTGGCGCATGGGTCCTACTGCCTCATCGATCGCACGTACGGTCCGGGGCTCACGGGACACGTTACTGAGGCGGGCTCCCGGACGCCGCTCGTTGCCGAGGTTAGGGTGTTGGAGAACCACTCCGACTTGCTGTACCCCAGGACGACCGACCCGATGTACGGTCGGTACTGGCGGATGCTGGTTCCCGGGACGTACACGGTCGAATTCTCGGCCTTCGGTTACGAGACGCAGACGTTCGAAGGGGTCGAGGTCGACAGCGCCGGTCTGACCGAGCTGGACTGCGCCCTCGTGCCATGGGCGGGAGTTCCGGAGGGAGAGGCCGGCGTGCGCATCGAGAGGGCGACGCCCAATCCCTTTCGGGGGACGACCACGCTGAGCTTCGAGTCTCCGGCGGGTGAGCCCGTGTCGGTAGCGATCTACGCGGCGTCAGGGCGCCTTGTGCGAACGCTCGCCGCGCCGCCTGACCGTGGCGGCCTCGGCTCGGTCACCTGGGACGGAAGAGACGCCGCCGGCCGCAAGGTTGCATCAGGCGTGTACTTCGCCAGGCTCAGCGTGGGGGACGCCGAGGACCGGGCGAGGCTCGTCCTGCTGAAGTAGGCCGGCGGTCACGGCAGATCTGTCGGCCAGCCAGGCCGGCGACGGGGCGAGGGCCCCTGCCCGGGCCCCACCAGCGCTGAAGTTGGACCGTCGCAGCTCGCAAGGGGGTATCCAGAGCGCCGCAGCGGCAACCGCTGCGGCGCCATGCATTCCTTGACTAGTCACACAATCCTTGACTGAGCAATATTCAACGTGTTATCGTTGTATCTGTCTTGTCGTTCTGCGACAGGGCGGATTCGTCTGGTCGGCGGCCGAGGCCGCCCGGCCCGAAGGGTCCACACTCGTCCAGCGCGCACACCATACATTGAACGGACTCGACGCGGAGAGAGCCTCCTTCCCGTCGCGGAGCTTCCTTCATGGGGAGACTTGTCATGCTCGCACTGCCAAAGTTGAGATGGGTGTTCTCGGTTCATCACGTCG
Organism: uncultured bacterium; assembly: GCA_964562405.1. Lineage (GTDB taxonomy): Bacteria > Joyebacterota > Joyebacteria > Joyebacterales > Joyebacteraceae > WJLY01. The sequence goes on from CAZLTC010000037.1 coordinate 3,078, forward strand.
CGGACGGAGCATCGCATGGAAGATCCGCCCGTGGGCAGGCACGCGCGGCAGCGACGTTCGCCGTCGCGCTCGTGCTGCTGTTCCCATGCCTCTCCAGCGCGAGGGACTGGGTCGTTCCGGACGACGCTCCCACCGTCGCGGCCGGCATCGACTCGGCTCAGGCCGGCGACACCGTGACTCTTCTCCCGGGAACATACTACGAACACGACCTGGTGATGAAGAGCGATATCACCCTGCGCGGTTCGACGGGGGACGTGACGGACGTGACGATCGATGCGATGGACCTGGGGCGCGTGATGGACGCGAGCTACGCAAGCGGAACGACGCGGCTCGAGGACATCACGTTCACCGGCGGCACAACGTATGAGAACGGCGCCGGCATCTACATGGACTCGTCGTATGTGCAGGTCGAGAACTGCCGGTTCACGAGCAACGAGTGCAGCCAGGAGGGTGGAGGCGGTGGGGGCGTGTACGTGCTGGGTGGTGGCCCAAGCTTCACGAACTGCCAGTTCGACGGGAATATGAGCGCGTGGCCGGGTTCCGGCGGCGGACTCGCCATCGCGAACGCGGGTCCGGACGTGACCGGGTGCCTCTTCATCGGCAACAGCGCGGCGACAGACGGCGGCGGCGTCAGCATGGTCACCTCGGACGCCGTTCTCACGAGCTGCATCTTCATCAGCAACACGGCGGACGCCGGCGGGGCGGTCTCGGCGAGCGACTCGAGTCCCACGCTCTCCCAGTGCACGCTCAGGGGTAACCAGGCGACCGGCGCCGGTGGGGCCGGCGTCGCCCTCTTCTCTCCGTCCTCCATCACGCTCGACCACACCATCATCGCGAAGAATCAGTCCGGAGGCGCGGTCTACCAGGACGCGACCTGCTCCGCCACGGTGGGCTGCTGCGACGTGTGGGGCAACGCCGGGGGTGACTACATCTACTTCCTGTCCGGACAGAACGGCAGCGCGGGCAACTTCTCCGAGGACCCGCTCTTCTGCGGGCTCGATGCCAGTCTCGCTTCCTGCTCGCCGTGCGTGTACGCCGGAGCCGGATGCGGACAGGTAGGCGCGCTGGGCGAGGGCTGCACCGGCCGCACGTGGGTCGTGCCCGACGACGCCCCGACGATCGCCGCGGCGATCGACTCGGCGGCATCGTGCGACACCGTCTACGTGACCGCCGGTACGTACTTCGAGCAGGGCCTGGTCATGAAGTCGGGCCTGACCCTCCGCGGCCAGCTCGTGGATCCCGATGGATCCAACGACGTTGTGATAGATGGGCAGGCGTACTCACAGATCATGACCGGGACCGGCCTGAGCGACAACACGCTCATAGAGAACATCACGTTCTCGTACGGCTACACGGTCGACCCGATGACCGGCGGGGCGCTCCACCTCGATGACTCGTGGGTCAGAGTGAGGCACTGCGACTTCACTGATTGCTGGGCTGACGAAGGGGGCGCCGTGGGGATCGACGACGGCGGGCCGGCATTCGACAACTGCGCCTTCACGGGCAACGTGGCGACGAACGCGGGCGGCGCGGCGGTCGCCGACAGCGGGGCTTACGTACACTTCCAGTCGTGTGTGTTCCAGGGAAACCAGTCGGTGCAGGGCAGCGCGGTGGGCGGCGCGGTGGCGAGTTACATGACGTCGGACGTCACCTTCGATCAGTGCGAGCTGTCGCAGAACACGAGTGGAGGCGGGGCCGGCGCGATCTTCGTCAGCGAGTCGACGGTCGACATGACCGGGTGTGCCGTCACAGGGAACAGCGCCGCGGCGACCGGCGGGATGCTGTCCGCCATCGACGGGACGCTCACCCTCTACGGCTGCACGGTCGCGAGCAACGAGGCGGGCAACGGGAGCGGCTTGATGCTCGGCAACGCCTCCTCGGCGACGATCGATAACACGATCATCGCGTTCGGCGTCAGCGGCGGCGCGGTCTATTGCTACGGCGGCGCCACGGCCGACCTCACATGCTGCGACGTGTACGGGAACGACGGCGGCGACTGGACCGCGTGCATCGCCGGGCAGGAGGGCGTCTCCGGCAATTTCTCTCTCGACCCGGAGTTCTATCTGCCGGCCGAGGACGACTACCGTCTCACGCAGGGCTCTCCGTGCGCTGACGCGTCCGGATGCGGCCTGGTTGGAGCACTCGGGGTCGCGGTGGGTCAGACGTACGTCGTGCCCTACGATTATGAGACGATTCAGGAGGCCATCGACGCCGCGTCGTACGGCGACACCGTCGTGGTGCAGTGCGGCATTTACGACGAGCCCAACATAGCGCTCAAGGACGGCGTCTACCTGACGAGCCAGACGGGCCTGCCCGATTGCGTTACGATCCACGAGTCGACCATGGCGCGCGCGTTCTACGCGAGCGGCGTGGGGAACGCGACCGTCGTGAAGGGTTTCACTCTTACTGGCCAGATACCTTACTCGGACATGGGTGCCGGCATGTACCTGACGGAGGCCAGCCCCGTGTTCGAGGACTGCATCTTCCGGGGGTTCGCGAGCGGGTACGAGGGCGGCGCCATGTACATGGCCGACAGCTCGGCTCCGGAGTTCACCCGGTGCGTCTTCGACAGCTGCTCCACGTTCGGCGCCGGAGGCGTGGCGTCGCTCGACTACTCGACGGCCACGTTCACCGACTGCGCCTTCAGCGACAACGAGGCCAACTACGAAGGGGGCGCGTTCTTCTTCAGGGACGGCTCGGGTGCCGTCTTCAATACGTCCACGTTCATCGGCAACTACTCGGGCAGCGACGGCTCCGCGATAGCCTGCGTGAGCGACATGCTCCTCCGGGCGGCCGCCGCCTGCACGCTCCGTAACTCGATCATCGCGTTCGGCTCCGGTAGCGCGGCGGCCACGTACTGTGCCGGCACGGGCAGCGTCACGCTCGAGTGCTGCGACGTCTACGGCAACTCGGGTGGCGACTACACGGGCTGCCTCACGGGCCAGAATGGCGTGAACGGCAACATATCGCAGGACCCGCTCTTTTGCGGTGAGGACAACCCCGCCCAGCCGCTCTCCCTCGCGTCGAACTCCCCGTGCACCGAGGCGAACCAGCAGCTCTGCGGCCAGATGGGCGCATACGGACCGGGATGCCTCAGCTCCGTGAGCTGGGACGGAGGGGGCGACGGCACGACGTGGGAGGACGACTACAACTGGGACCAGGACCAGGAGCCAGGGCCCGGCGACCACGCGGTCATCGACCTTCCCGGAGACTACACGGTGACACTCAACTCCGCTCGGACGGTCTCGGCTCTCACGATCGGACCGTCGGACGGCGTCATCGTCCTCGATATCCAGTCAGAGACGCTGACGGTCACCGAGACGCTCACCAACTGGGAGACTATCGTCGTGCGCGACGTGGCCGCACTCGACGCCCCGAGCGCTGGCCGTGCCTCCGATATCGTCAATGAGACAGGGGCCACGTTCCAGCTCGACGACGGCGACCTCGTTGGCAGCGGCTCGTTCACCAACCGTGGGTACTTCACGAAGACGGGAGTCGGGAGGAGCTACGTATACCTGTCCTTCCTGAACGAGTCCGGAGGCAGGAGCGACGACGGGCTCATGGACGCGGCCGCCGGCACGCTCGACATGGGCGGCGAGTTCGAGAACCTCGGCCGCCTCAACATCATCACCGGTCAGGGCACGATGGTCAGCAAGCACTACATCGGCCGCGAGCCGAGGGCCGGGTCGGGCACGTTCGTAAACGGAGGGCTCGTCGACATCGAGGATGGCGGTCAGCTGATCGCCCTCGACAACACGACGGTGACCTCGAACGGGCAATTCAACAACAGGGGAGAGGTCTTCGTCGGCGCGAACGCGACCTTCTACAACGAGAACGGTGGTGAGTTCGGTCTGAACGACGGCGACCTGAACGGCACCGGCGCCTTCGTCAATCGCGGGTATTTCGCCAAGATCGGTCCTGGCCTGGGCACGATTCTGCTCTCCTTCACGAACGAGGACGCGGGGCGCGGCACCGACGGCCTGGTCGAGGCGGGCGCCGGCACGCTGGACGTGGGGGGTGAATTCGAGAACCTCGGCCGGCTCAATATCATCACGGGCCAGGGCACGATGGTCAGCAAACACTACATCCGCGGCGAGGCCCGCGCGGGGTCGGGCACGTTCATCAACGAGGGCATCGTAAACCTGGCCGTCGGTTCGTTCTTCCGCGCTAATGCCAACACGGATGTGAGTTCCACCGGTGAGTTCACCGTGGGAGGACTCGTCGAGGTCGAGCCCGGCGCGGGGTTTGCGAGCGCCGGAAGCGTCGAGGTGAGACCCTGGGGGAGATTCGCCGCGAAGGGCACGGTCGACAACGAGACAGGTGGCAGTTTCGTGAACAAAGGAAGGACGCTGATCCCGGCCGGTGGAACGATCAACAACTACGGGTATTTCGTCCATCAGGAGAACGCCATACTCCGAGGGTCAGGCACGTTCGACACCTCGAGCGGCATCGCGGCGATGAAGGGCGTGATCGAGCCCGGTGAGTCGCCCGGGACACTCGAGTACATCGGCAGCTTCATTCAGACGTCCACGAGTGAGATCCGCATAGAGATAGGTGGGTATTCTCCGGGTGTCGACTACGACGTTCTCTCGATCAACGGGTCGGCTTACTTCGGCGGAGCGATGGAACTAAGCTTCGTGCCGGGATTCACCCCGGTCCAGGGGGACAGCTTCAGCGTGATCGTCGACTCGGGCCCACGCGAGGGGCGGACCATCGACTTCGGCTGCTTCTCGGGTCTCGACGTCTCCGACAGTCTCTACATGCAGCCTGTCCAGCGTCCCTCCGCTTTCCGGTTCAGAGCGGTCTCGGGCTCGCTGGGCAACGCGCACCCGGTGGCCAACGACGATTACGCGGCGGTTGCCGGGCATGACTCTGTGTCCATACCGGTGCTCGCCAACGACTTCGACCCTGACCTCGACGATCTCATCGTGTTGAGCGTGACCGGAGACCCGACTCACGGCGAGGCCTACGTCGACCCCGGCGACCAGTCCATCTCCTATTTCGCATCCGAGGGGTTCGCCGGAGCCGACAGCTTCCGGTACTTCGTGACTGATTGCGTGAGCGGAGTCTCATCGGCGATGGTGCGTCTGATGGTAACGCCTCCGCCACGGACGTGGCACGTGCCGGACGAGGCGCCGACGATACAGGCGGGCATAGACTCTGCGGCGGTCGGTGACACCGTCATGGTGGCGTGTGGCGTCTACTACGAGACGGACATCGCGCTGAAGTCGGGGGTGACGCTCGTGAGTGAGACGGGCGATCCCGATTGCGTGACCATCGAGGCGGCAGGACGCTCGGATCGCCTCGTGTCGTGTTCCTACGTGAACGACGGCGCGCTGGTCTCCGGTATCACGCTCCGGCGCGGCAGCACGAGCGAGAGCGGAGGCATAGTCCACTGCTCGCACTCGTCGCCCGCGTTCATCAACTGCGTTCTCGACGGGGGATTCGGTGGGGTGGCCGGCGGCGCGGTCGCGGCGGAGCAGTTCTCCGCCCCCTCCTTTGAGGATTGCGTCTTCACGGACAACTACGGTTTGAGCGGCGGCGCGGTGGCCGTGAGGGACTCGTCGGAGGCGACCTTCCTCCGCTGCGTGTTCGGCGGCAACCTGGCCGACTCCTACGGAGGCGCCGTCTACTGCGACTCCGGCTCCCTCGTGGAGATCGTCAGCTGCACGATGGTGGCGAACGCCGCCGGAGAGGGCGCCGGCATCTACCTGACGGGCGGAGGCGCTTCGGTCTCCCGGTCGATCATCGCCTACGCTCCGTACGGAGAGGGCGTGGGATGCGGGACCGGCGCGAGCGCGGCCCTGAGCTGCACCGACGTATACGGCAACTACGGGGGCGACTGGGTCGGGTGCATCTCCGGCCAGTCAGAGCAGGACGGGAACTTCTCACTTGACCCGCAGTTCTGCTCACCCGACAGCGCCGACTACCATCTCGGGACCGGCTCCCCGTGCGCGGATGCGCCGAACTGCGGTATAGTCGGGGCGCTCCCGGCCGGGTGCGAGCCGGTCACGGAGGATCCCGACATCGACGTGGATCCGCTCGTGCTCGAGCTCTCGACCAGCGGCCGGGCTCTCTGCGACAGCCTCACGGTGTCAAACGCGGGCCAGACACATCTGTTGTGGAGGATACGCGAGGCCGTGCCATCCGGCAGGCGGACAGCGGACGGACGCGGCGCTGCGGTCGGGTACGGCGACCGGGCGCTCTCGACGCACGGGGCGCTGCGCTCGCTCGAATCCTCACCCGCCACCGCCGAGCCTGTAGAAGAGCCGGCGAAGGGCGAGAGGGACACCAGGACCGGCGCCAGAGGCTCGGGCGGGCCCGACGGGTTCGGGTACACCTGGACCGACAGCGACGCGTCGGGTGGACCCGACTTCGAGTGGCTCGACATATCGGGCGTTGGCACCGAACTCGAGCTTGGAGATGACGATTTCGAAACGGTGGCGCTGCCGTTCGAGTTCCCCTTCTACGGAAAGCCGTGCGGCGAGGTGAGTGTGAGTTCCAACGGCTACCTTGCGTTCGGGACGCTCGCCACCGACTACACCAACGACCCGATCCCCAGCGCGAAGCGGCCCGGCAACTTCGTCGCTCCGCTGTGGTCCGACCTGAACCCGACGCTCGGCGGGACGATACACTACTACTACGACGATGAGTCCGGGCGCTTCATCGTGCAGTACACGAACATCCACGACTACTGGTCCACCGGGACCAAGACGTTCGAGGTCGTGCTCTCGCCCGACGGCGCCGTCCTCTTCCAGTACCTCGACGTGAGCGGTGACCTGAACGTGGGAACGGTAGGCATCGAAGATGTCGGCGGAGCGTCCGGGCTCCAGGTCGTCTTCAATGCGCCGTACCTGCACGACGAGCTCGCCGTCCTCATCGAGGACGCCGTGCCGTGGCTCACGCAGACGCCGCCCGGAGGATTGATGGTCGGTGGCTCCTCGGGAGTGGTGGCGGTCTGCGCGGACCCGTCGGGACTGGCGCCCGGTTCGTATCCGGTCGACCTGGTCTTCGAGAGCAACGACCCGGACGAGCCGGAGGTCGTGGTGGCCGTTACACTGACGGTCGAGGGCCCGCCCGATCTCGAGGTGGAGCCCGAGGACCTGTCGTTCACGGTGATGACCGAGGATGGAACGTGCGACACGCTCTACGTGACGAACGCCGGCGGCGACACACTGCACTGGTTCGTGGGCAAGGACGCCAGGGACCCCGGGGCGCACGGACAGCCCCCGTCGCGAGGCGCCTCGAAGGGGCGCGCCGACGTGTCCAGCAGGCACGGCGTGGCGTCCTCCGCGGAGAGCCGCGGTGGCCGAGGCTCCGGCGGCCCGGACGCGTACGGCTACTCGTGGACCGACAGCGACCAGTTCGGGGGACCCGCCTTCGAGTGGACCGAGATCTCGTCCGTGGGCACCCCGCTCATGCTCGACGGGGACTCGTACATCGAGATTGCGCTCCCGTTCGAGTTCCCGTTCTACGGTGGCGCTGAGCACTACGTGAGGATAGGCTCGAACGGCATCCTCACCTTCGCCCAGGGCGGCGATGAGCCGCTCAACGCTCCGGTGCCGAGCGGCTTGAGCCCGAACGGCTTCATCGCGCCGTTCTGGGACGACCTCGCACCCGATCTCGGCGGAGCGGTCTACAGCTACTGGAACGGGGAGACCGGTGAGTTCATCGTGCAGTACGACGGCGTCGAGCGCGCCGGAGAGCCGGAGAGTTCGCTGACGTTCCAGGTCTCGCTGAAGGACGATGGAAGCATGTCCCTGCGCTACCTCGATATGGAGGGGACGCTCGACAGCGCGACCACAGGCATCGAGTCGCCCAGCGGGTCGGTCGGACTGCCGGTAGCGTTCAACGAGTCCTACGTGCACGACGAGCTCGCGGTGGCGATAACGCCCGGGTGTCCGTGGCTCATCGCCTCTCCCTGGAGCGGGACGGCGACGGCAGGGCAGACCGACGTGGTCTCGGTGTGTGTAGATGCGAGCGCCCTCGAGCCGGGCGAGCACACCTGCAACCTCCTCGTAAGAAGTGACGATCCGGATTCCGTGACTGTCATCGTGCCGGTGCTCGCATACGTTGTCGAGACAGGGGTCGAGGACGGCGCGCCGAGCCGTTACGAGCTTCTCGGCAACTTCCCGAACCCGTTCAATCCGGTGACCGAGATCCGCTACACGTTGCCCGGCCCGTCGAGCGTTCGGCTCGAGGTCTACGACCTGTCGGGGAGGCTCCTGAGGACTCTCATCGATGGAGAGCGCCAGCCGTCCGGCAGATACGCAGTGCTCTGGGACGGTCGCGACGGGCGGGGCTCGCAGGTGGCGTCCGGCGTCTACTTCTACCGACTCGTGGCGGACGGCGAGGCACTGACGAGGAAGATGATACTGCTGAAGTAGGCGCAATCCTGAAGATGATATTGCTGAAGTAGGAGCGGACCCGGGGCGTGCTCCGGGAGTTGGGAGCGGACCCGGGGCGTGCTCCGGGAGTTGGGAACGGACCCGGGGCGTGCGCAGACGGTCCGCCACCACCGACACCACACGGAGGAGAGATGAGACTGGCAGTCGTGTTCCTTCTGGCCGCATGCGGCGTGGCATCGGCCGCGCCGATGGCGCAGATCGCCTCACCGGGCGGCGCCGAGTACGAGTGGACGGCGGTCAACGAGGTCGACGTAGCGTGGAGTCAGGGACTGAACGAGGACGGGGGATGGGCGCTCGCCTCCCAGTTCGCCGCCGACTACCCATTCCACGCGGAGACGGCCGATGACTTCGCCTGCTCCGACGGAAGGCCGATCGTTGCCATCGAGTGGTGGGGGGCCTACTGGAACCCGGGCGCGCCCCCGTATGCGGCGAGCTTCATCGTCAGGTTCTACGCGAACGACGCCGGTTCACGCTTCCCCAGACCCGGAGAACTCCTGCACGTTCAGGAGTGCACGGACTACTCGGAGGACCTCCTGCCGGAGCAGTCCTGGTGGTACCACTACTACTGCGAGCTCGAGGAGCCCTTCCTCCAACACGAGGGAGTCACCTACTGGATAAGCGTCCAGGCCGTCTATCCCTGGTACGAGGGTGGTCAATGGGGGTGGGGTGAGTGCGTGCCGGAGGACCACTTCGGCGGCGAGGCGGTCAGGGTCTTCGACGCGATGGGCATGGACGAGTGGGAGCCCGTGTCGGCCTCGGACCCGTATCTGGAGCGCGAGTGCGCGTTCGTTCTCTACAAGGACGTGATCAACCCCGCGCAACCTTCGTCATGGACGGCGATCAAGGGGCTGTACAGGTAGGACGAGGCCGGCCGATCGGCACGCGCTCCTCGACCGGTTCCTCTCCGCTCAGGAAGAGGAGCACGACCTCGCTCAGCGGCAGTCCGGTCGTCTTTTCGGCCGCGACGGCGTAGGTGAGGGCCTGGCCCGCGTACCCTCGGGCCAGCACGCCGAACCCGCCCTCGGGCCTGGCGTCGGTCTTGTAGTCGACGACCACCAGCCTGCCATCCTCCACGAACAGAAGATCCATCGTCCCCTCGATGTACGAACCGTCGTCGTGCAGCGCGAACGGGACCTCCCGGAAGCAGCTGCCGGAGGCGGCTGCCCTCGCGATGACGCCGGAGCGCATGGCGCCCGCTACCATCCTCTCGGCCTCCTCGGCGTGCTCGGGCGGCGCTCCCGACTCCCGGGCCGCGCGCAGCACCAGCTCGCGCAGGCCTTCCGCCGAGCCGAGCGTGACCCGCTCCATTACCGAATGGACCAGCGTCCCCAGCGCTGCCCCATAGCGTGGCGCGTCCTCGGGGAGGTTCGTCTCCATCTCGCCGGCAAGCGACGAGGGCGTGACGACGCGCGGCGGCCGGTAGTGCGAGGGGGCGAACGCCTGGAGCGCTCCCTGCCACTCTACGAGTTCTGCGGCAGCCCGCGTGCCCTCCGGCCCTGACTCCATGGCCTCGCGAAGGTCGAGCTTGACGGGCCGGGCACGCTTGACCTCGAGATCGAGCGTGTCTGCGCCGACCCATGAGATCCGTGAGTCGCTCTCGTCCGACGCCTTCTCCGCGAGGTCGGCGAGAAGCGGGAGCAGCCCGCTGGGCTTCGCGCCCTTCGTCGGGAACCACGGGATGACGACCGCGTCTCGCGCCCTCGTGAAACCGACGTAGAGGAGCCGGACCGTCTCCGCCTGCGCGCGTCGCTTCTCGAGCTCCTTGATGTCGCCGTAGGCGAGCGTGGCCGGTCCCCCCTCGCTGGTGTTCTTGCCGTACTCCAGCCTGCCCTCGTCCCTGTCCACGATGAGATTGTCGGAGCGGTAATCGCTGCGACCGAGGTCGGCGAGCACGGTGATGGGGAACTCGAGCCCCTTCGCCTTGTGTATCGTCAGCACGCGTATGAACTCGTCGCCCTCCTCCGACAGCGGAGACTCGGCTTCCTCGGGCGTGAGTTTGGACACATCGCTCAGCCACCTCACGAACCCGCCGAACGACATCGGGTCCTGCGCCTCGAGCGAGGTCGCCATCTCGACGACCTTGAGCAGATTGGCGTGACGCTGTTCCCCGGTGGGTTTGAGCAGGTAGAGCTCCAGGGCTCCGGTCCTGTCGAGGAGGCGCCGTATCACGTCCGCGATGCTCCTCGAGTTCCGCTCGTAGTGAAGCTCGCGCAGGACGCGGAACGCCTCATCGACCGTCCGCAAGCCTTCGGCCCCTTCGTCCAGGTACCGAAGGCCTCCGGTCATGTGCCTGTGGATCACGATGTCATCGTCGGACACGCCGAAGAACGGAGTCCTGAGCGCGCCCAGGACCGACACGAGATCATTGGGGTCGTCTATGGCGGCGAGCACGGTCTTGAGCTCGTCGACCTCTCTTCTTACGTAGAAGCGCTTGCCGCCCGCTATGCGGTAGTCCAGCTCGTAGGTGCTCAGCGCCTCCTCGTACTCCTCGAGTCCGGTCGACTTGTGGAACAGGATCGCGATGTCGCCAAGCGTGGGGGGGCGCCACTGTTTCGTCCCCCTGTCGTACACGCTGGGGCTTCCTCTCTCTATCACGGTCCTGATGTAGGCGGCGACCGCCGCGGCCTCCGCCTTGCGGGCCTCAGCGGCATTCTCCGTCGGCGCCGACTGGCCTATGAGGACGATGCCCGGTCCCTCGCTGTCGTCCGGCCTGTGCGCGCGCAGGGGCTCGTACGCGGGCTGGTAGGCGCGGTCCTCCTCCTCGGGCGGGATCATGATGCCCTCGAACGTCGAGTTGACGCGCTCGATGACGGCCGGCCTCGTCCTGAAGTTCTCCGACAGCCCCAGCACCTTCCCGTCGCCGGCGACGAGGTCCTTGGCCCTCTCGTACATCTCGATGTCGGCCCGGCGGAACCTGTAGATCGACTGCTTGGGGTCTCCGACGATGAAGAGCTTGCCCGGCTCGAGGTCGACGCCGCTCCACGTCTTCGCGTGCGACTCCTGCCTCTCGGCCAGGAAGAAGACGATCTCGCACTGCAGCGGGTCGGTGTCCTGGAACTCGTCCACCAGGATCCGGTCGAACGACCGCTTGAAGTGGTTGCGGGTCGGAGCGTCGTCGCGAAGGAGGTTCCTGGCGCGCGAGAGCAGGTCCTGGAAGTCCAGCACGCCCGAGAGGGACTTCTCGCGTTCGTACTCGTCGAGGAACCCAGACAGCCAGGCGAGCATGCCGACGGTCGCGTTGTGCGAGGCCCGCGCGCCCAGTTCCTCCTGCCTCTGCCTGAGCGCTGCTGCCCTTTCACGTATCGTCGCGAGCGAGTCGCCCGACCAGCTGTCCTTGCGACCCTTGCCCTTCGTAGGCTCGATCTTCACGCGCGTAAGCGCGAACGACTCGCGTGAGTCTTCGGGGATGATGTCGAGCCCACGCGCCTCGTCCGCGAACCTCCTGACCGCCTCGAGTCCACGGTCGTCCGGGTCCTCGCAGTTGTCGATCGCGAACGCCAGCAGCTCCTCGGCCTCGGCATGGAGGGAAGCGGCGAAGGCCTCCGCGTCTCCGACGTCGACCGGGTCGGGGAGGAGCCTGACCGCGTCGCGATCTTCGACCAGCCTGAACGCGAGATCCTGCATGGATGACAGGTTCATTCCCCGGAAGTGCGCCTCCGCCACCTCGGACGGAAGGCCGCGGGAGAGCTCGCTCCGGATCCACCTGTCCCACGCGGACTCGAGCAGGACGCTCCTGCGCAGCTGGTCGGCCACGCCGAAGTCCGGGTCGATCCCCGCCTCGACCGGGCGCTCGCGGAGAAGCTGGGCGCAGAAGCCGTGGATGGTCCCGATGTTGGCGCGGTCGATCTCGCGCAGGGCCGCGTCCAGCGTCTCCGCCTCGGGGCCCTCCGCGGCCCGGGCGGCCTTTTCAAGGTCGGTCCTGAACCTGACGCGCAGCTCGCCGGCGGCCTTCTCGGTGAACGTGATCGCGACGACACGCGACACGCCGACCCCAGCCCTGACGATCGACAACAGGCGGTCCACGAGGACCGATGTCTTCCCGGTGCCCGCGCCGGCCTCCACGAGAGCCGTGTAGTCGAGCCCTCCGTTCAGGCCTCGGGCGAGGTCCCTGTGCTCGCCGTCGCTCGTCGCGCTTCCGTCTCTCACGTCTTCTCCGTGGGTCGCGTTTCTCGCCGCTCGTCGGGCGTTCCCGAAGGCGCGATCACTCGATCTCCGTCAGCTCCGCGGCGAAGAAGGCCGCGTTCGGGTCGCCCCGCTTGATAGAAGCCAGCGCGAGTGCCGCCTTGCCGCACGCCGGGGCGTAGTCGCAGTTGCCGCACTTCCCGTTCCCATCCTCGGGCCATGGGAAGAACATGCCCGACGAGATGCCGCGAACGATGAGCCTGAGCGCCGCGCTCATGTCGTCGAGCCGCGAGTCCAGATCCGCGGACGAGAACGTCACGGGGTCGACCGTCCGCCTGGCCGTGAGGAAGTGGTACTCGGCTGAGTCGACCTCGGTGGCATCGCCGGCGCGCTCGAGCAGAGAGCGGGCGGCGAGCAGGTAGACCGGCAGCTGCAAGTGCCGTCCCCTGTCGAACGGCGCCCGGACGTTGCGGTGATTGCCCGTCTTGTAGTCTATCACCCTCGCGCGGGCTCGGTCGGTCGTCACATCGACGCGGTCTATTCGGCCCGCAAACTCGAGCCTGACATCTTCTCCGGCGTCGAACGGAACACGCTCGTCCGTTGACATCTCGCGGTCGTCGCCCGGTCTCGCCGCACCTCCGAATCGGATCTCGAAGTTGGACGGCACGAAGTCGCCTGAGTCACGGCTCTCCCGGTCCAGCCAGACGGCGAGATTGATCCTAAGCTGTCCGCGCTCGAGCGCGAGAGCGCCCGGGTATCCCGCGAGGCTCCACCGGCCGGAGCGCGTCGCTTCGTCGATGGTCCCGAGCAGGTCGGGAAGCGCGGACCCGTCGAGGGGCAGCCGGCCGTCCTGCCGCATCTTCCTGAGGAACCGCTCGAGCACCTCGTGGTAGAGGCTGCCGCGGTCCAGCGGCGAGAACTCGAGCGACTCCTGGGGCTCCTCTATGGGGTCTATGCCGAGCACTCTGTGAACGAAGAAGCGGAACGGGCAGAGCGCGTACTCCTCGAGCGCAGTGGCCGACACGCCTTGCCCCGGCTCCGGCCCCGACGGACCGAACCCCGAGAGAGCGCGGGCCGCCGAGAGCGCGTCCCCGGACGCGAGCGCCCCGTCGTACTTCGTGAAGAACGGGTTCGACCACCTCGTCGTCTCCATCTCGAGCCTGGAGCGCAGCGGGTCACCGGGTCCGAGAAGGTACGCCAGCTCGCGCGCCTCGCCCGTCTTCACCGCCTCCAGGACGGAGCAGCCGTCGAACTCCTCGCGAGTGAGCGAGTCGCGCCTCACCCTCGGGAAGCGCCTCGATAGAGGCACGCGCACCACGCGGTCGCTGGTCTCGAGCGACTCGTAGCTCTGTCGCCGGCCGGTGATCGCCGCCAGCGTGTCGAGCACGAAGATCGACGGGACCCTCGGGCGGGCCGTGGCCGGGTCAAGCCTCGGATACGTGAGCACGAGCGTCTCTCTCGCTGCGCCGACGGCGATCCGGAAGAGCAGCCTCTCCTCGGAGGCGCCGCGCCCCCTGATGGGGAGCTCGCGCAGCGGGTCGCGGCCTGCATGCTCGTTCAGTCGCTCCCGCTCGGAGTCGAGCAGCACCGGGTCCTGCCGCCGGTGCAGCGGGAACTGCTTCTCCACGAGGCCAGGCACGACGACGACGGGGTAGGAGAGGCCGCGCGCGGACATGGAACTGAGCGCGGACGGGCCGCCCGTGCCGAAGCGCGAGCCTCTTGGCGAAGATACGTCCACGCACTTGTTCAGAAGCTCGACGAAGTAGCCGAACGAGACCGTTCCCGCCAGCGACGATAGGGCACGCATGCTCTCCGCCGCCGCGAGGACCTCGTCCCTCTCCGGACCCGATCGCGTCACGCTCCGGAAGGCATCCAGGAGCGTGTCGAGGTGCGAGTCGAGCGTGGCCGGACCGGCCAGCCGCGCGAGCCGCGGCAGCATGCAGGCCAGGAGTTCGGACAGCGCCCTGGCCGGGGACGCGAGCCTCGCGTGGGTCTCCGAGAAGGAGTCGGAATCGCGCCTGGTCTCCAGCCGCTCGGCCAACGCGCGCGTTCGCGCGATCCACTCGTCCGCGCCCGACGTGACTCCGGCGTGCGACGAGATGGCACTCCACTCGCCGACCGGCGGGTCTCCTGAGCCGCCACCGCACGAGGCCGGGTCCAGATCGGCGACGCACAGAAACTCGATCAGATCCATCCTGGCGAAGTCGGTCCTGACCGCCTGGGCGAGCTTGAGGAGGCTCAGGCCGGTGCGCGTCCGGGACAGCCGGGTGGACGATTCCAGGAAGGACCTGCGCGACGCCGCGAGCCTGCGGTCCCTGAGATCGGGGTCGCACAGGCCGTCGAGCTCCGCGCCCAGCAGGTCGGAGTAGACCTCCGGTGTCCTCACGACGAAGGCAGTGTCCTGAAGCGCCAGGTTCCTCTCGTCGACGAGCCTGCGAAGCGTCCTCACGGCCTCACGCATCTCCCGAGCCTCACCGGGGGCCGAGATGATGATCGTCTCCGACGGCAGCGGAAGGTCTGGAGGGTCGGGATCCAGGTTGCGTCTTTCGAAGCCGAGCGAGAGGAACCAGTCGAGCGTGGGTTCGGCGAACGCGTATGCCGGAACGTCGGCGTAGGGGAAGAAGACCGCAGCGCCGCCCCGTCCCAGCAGCGCCAGGACGAGACGTTTCTGGAGGGCGTTCAGGTCGTAGAACCCGTACACGATGAGGTGGCCGCGGTCGCCGGCCCCGCGCGATTCGGTGCGGTCGGGCGTTCCGGCATCCACGCGAGATCCGGATGCGTCTCCTTCGTCCTCGAGCTTCTCGGCGGCGGCGCGCATCACGTCGGAGTCGTCGGCGAGCCGCTCGCCGGCCAGGAACGACTCGTACCTGGACCAGACCGACGCGATCTCGGCGAACTTGCCTCTCTTGCCGTCGCGCACGAGCCCCGCGGCGGCCGACGCCTCGGCGAACGACTCCGGGTCGTACGACGCCTCCTTGAGGTCCCGGATGGCGGCGAGCATGACCGTCGAGAGCCCCGGTCGGTCCGCGATCGCGGCGAAGTAGCCGCCGCGCACCGCGCCGCCCTCGATGACCCTCCGGATGATGACCGCATCGCCGCGCTTCGGAAGGAGAGCGCGGTCTCCTGGGAGTGGCGATGGCGCGTGCGTCCTGGCGAGGTCGCGCAGATTCTGGAACCGTACGTTGATGTGGCCGCCGGCGCGTTCCGCGAGTCGCCTTCTCAGGCGGATGGCCAGGAAGTTCGTGGGGACAACAACGGTGACAGGGTCGAGCGGGTGTTCCCCGATCGCCCCTGTCACGTGTTCTATGAAGGCCTCCTCCAGGTACGGGTGGAAGTCCCCGGAGAAGAGCACTCTTGCGGCCCGTCGTGCCGCATCGACTTCCATCGTCATCGGAAGACTAACCGCCGTCCAGCATGACCCCGTCTTTGTCGATGAACCACTGGTCCGGCTTGGTGAGATAGGCGAGCATGTCCTGCAGCAGACTAAGGTGTCTCTGCTCCTCGCCGTACAGAATGTGGAAGAGCCTCTTGGCAGCGTCGCTGTCACACTCGGACGTGTAGCCGAAGTAGAGCGCCGATATCTTCTTCTCGAGTTCGATGGCCCTCTTGTACGCCTCCGCGGGGTCCATCTTGCCCTCACCCGGCTCATCCATGGCGTCGCCGTAGATCGTCTTGAGATCCGTCTCGAGCTCGGCCATCGTGGGCGACTTGGGCTCGGCCAGCTCGCCCTCACCCTTGAGGTGCTTCGCCAATCCCTCGATGAGAGCCATGTGCCTCATCTCCTCCCTCGACAGAACTTCGAAGGCGGCTCTGGCGAGCTTGTGGCCCGCCTGCACCTTGGCCCGGGCGTAGAAGTCGCTGCCGTCGCTCTCGGTCCTGAGGGCGAAGTCGATGCGCTCCTGGTCGGTCTTGTGCTCCGGCATGGCTCCTCCTGTTAGGTCCCCTAGTGTACGGGCTCCACGGACTCCCGCGGGAGGCTGGGTATCCTGCCGGCGGGCGGGGAAAAGCGGTTCACGGCCCCATGATACGGCACCTGTTGGCCAGGCGCAAGGCCGGGATAGGGGGGTTCCGGGGCCCCCTCCTGCCCAACAAAGGCTCTTGCGCGCTGCGCCGGGTGCGGTTACATTCCCTGCCGGTGCTGGCAGCCGGTCCGGGTCTGCAGCGAGCTGGCGCAGCCGACCGGCAGAATAGACGGGACGATACAGGGAGGTCAGGGAATGCGTGCGACCGTGGATGAAGCGGCTTGCACCGGCTGCGGCCTGTGCGTTGACATCTGCCCGGAAGTTTTTGAGCTGGAGGGAGACGTCGCGCGAGCGAAGATGGCCAACATTCCGGAGGATCTCGAGGACTGCGCAGAAGACGCGGCCGACGATTGTCCGATGGAAGCCATCACCGTCGAGTAGAATTCCGCAAGCAGTTGCAAAGGGCCCCGGTCGTTGGACCGGGGCCCTTCGCTTTGTGGCACTCGTCTCGTTCAGGCGCGCCTGCTCTTGCGCGGCGGCTCCTTGACCTTCCACGTTATCTCACCGCGCGACTCGCAGGCGGGACATAGTCTCGCCACCGGGCACTTGTCGCACGCGGGCTTCCTGGCCGTGCACGTGACGCGGCCGTGCCACGTCATGAGCAGCGAGAAGCTCGACCAGCGCTTCTCGGGGAGCAGCTCGCGCACGGCGAACTCGATCTTCACCGGATCCAGTTCGGCCGTGAGGCCCATCCGTCTCGACAGGCGAATGAAGTGCGTGTCGACGATGATGCCCTGCCCGCCGAACGCGTGCGCGATGATGACGTTCGCGCTCTTCCTGCCCAGACCGCGCAGCGAGGTGAGTTCATCGAGGGTCTCTGGAACGCGGCCGTCGAACCGCTCGACGATGTCCTGGGTACTTTCCTTGATGGCCTTCGCCTTGCTCCTGAAGAACCCGGTCGAATGGATCTCGCGCTCGAGCCTCGTCGTGGGCACCGCGGCCCAGTCGGCCGCCGTCGTGTACTTGCCGAAGAGCGACGCCGTGACCTCGTTCACCTTCGCGTCTGTGCACTGCGCGGATAGGATCGTCGCAATCATGAGTTCGAGTGGGTTTCTGAAGTTCAGCGGGACGTGCGCGTCGGGGTAGGCCTTCTTGAGCGCGCGGTGGATCTTGATGGTCCTCGAGCGCAGGGCCTTGTGGTCCTCTCCGAGCGGGCCGCGTGGCGGGTCGTCCAGGGGTGGTTTCTTCTCCAAGGCCTTCTTCATACCTGGACCGCGGCTCTGCCGAGGTCGAATGCCCTTATGTTGATCTCAATCGTCTTTGGCGGGACGCGCTTCTCGATGACCGCCTGCCACTCGTCGTGAGTGAACGGCAGGAAGTTCGAGAACGCCCCTAGCATGACCGTGTTCACGGCCCTCGGGTGGCCCGCCTGCATGGCTAGGGAGAGCGCCTCGACCATGTGCCCTCCGGGAGCCCTCTTCTGGAGTTCCTCATCGACGTTGTCAGGGTACGTCTCCATGCCGCTCGGCGTGATCTCCTGGTCGTTGACGATCAGGACGCCGGCGGGGGAAAGCGAGTGCACCCAGCGAAGAGCCTCGAGCTTCTCGAAGGACGCCAGGATGTCGGCCTCACCGTCGGCGATGACGGGGGAGTAGACATTCTCGCCGAACCGCACGTGGCTCACGACCGCCCCGCCCCGCTGCGCCATGCCGTGGACCTCGCTCTTCTTGACGTCGAGGCCGCGCGCCAGAGCCACCTCCGAGAGGATCTCGCTGGCCAGCAGGATCCCCTGGCCTCCGACTCCGCATATGAACACGTTGGTGGTCCTATCCGGCATGTTGATGTTCCTCCCGATTCGGACGAGTTGTTCCGCCGGACGAGTAGTCCCGCGGCCGCAGGCGGCGGTCGACGCTTCCCGGCGGCACGGCCGCAACACCACCTACCCGGAGACCGATATCGCCTTGGCCGGGCAGACCTGATAGCACATCCCGCAGGCTTCCCCCACGCAGAAGAACCCGTCTATCTTCGCCTTGCCGTCTCGGTCCCTGCCTATCGCGGGGCAGCCGAGCTTCAGGCACAGCCCGCAGGCGGTGCACTTGTCCGGGTCGACCTCGAACGGCGCTCCCCAGTTCTTCCTGTTCTTGAGCGCGCAGGCGCCCTCCATGACGAGGAGTGACGGTTCGTCCTTCGACACGGCGTCCTTGATGGCCTCCCTGACGGCCGCCACGTCGAAAGCGTCCACGCGCCTCGCGTCGCGCACACCCATGCTCTCGGCGAGTTTGATGTAGTCCATCTTCACCGTCGGCTCGCCCATGAGGGTCACGCCGGTTCCGGGATGGTTCTGGTGGCCGGTCATCGCGGTCGTTGCGTTGTCGAGGATGATGACCGTGGTAGCGCCCCTGTTGTACGCGACGTCGGCGAGTCCCGTCATGCCGGAGTGCACGAACGTCGAGTCCCCGATGACGGCGACCATCTTCTTCGCGAAGTCGCGGCCTATCGCCTTCTCGAACCCGAGCGCGTTGCCGATCGAGGCGCCCATGCAGATGGTCGTGTCGATCCCGTTCAACGGGGGCATGACGCCGAGGGTGTAGCACCCGATGTCGGAGGTCGAGCCGATCCCGGCGCGGTTCAGGGCGAAGAACGTGCTCCTGTGCGGGCAACCGGGGCAGAGGACCGGAGGTCTGGGTGCGGCCGGTGCGACGTCGACCTCTCGCGGCTCTCCGCAGAGGCAGTCGCGCACGATCCCCTGGTTGAGTTCGCCGCACCGCGGAACGGAGTCCTTGCCGACGATGTTGGTGATCCCCGCGAAGCGAAGGTGCTCCTCGATGAACGGCTCGTTCTCCTCCACGACGTGTACCTTGTCGAACCTGGAGCAGAACGATTTCGCAAGCTCGACCGGGAACGGGAACGACATCCCCAGCTTGAGGAAGGTCGCCTCGGGGAACGCGTCCCGCGCGTACTGGTACGAGATGCCGCTCGAGATCACGCCTACCTTGGGGTCTCCCTCCTCGACGCGGTTCAGGGGAGAGGTCTCGGCGAACTCGCGCAGCCTCTCGATGCGCTCCTCGATCTCGACGTGAAGCCGGCGCGCGTGCGCCGGAATGACGACCCTGCGCGATGTGTCCTTCACGTATTCCTTGCGGGGAACTTCGGTGCGCTCGCCCAGCTCCACAGGGCTCTTGGCGTGCGAGATGCGCGTGGTGAGGCGGAACAGGACGGGCGTCCCGAACTCCTCGGATATACGCAGAGCCTCGCCCACGTAGTCCTTCGCCTCCTGGGAGTCCGAGGGCTCGACGAGCGGGATCTTGGCGAACTTCGCGTAGTAGCGGTTGTCCTGCTCGTTCTGCGACGAGTGCATGCCCGGGTCGTCGGCCGTCACGATCACGAACCCACCGTCCCCGCCGACCGACGACGAAGTCATGAGGGGGTCGGCAGCCACGTTCAGGCCGACGTGCTTCATGGCGACGAGCGTCCGGACGCCTCCGAACGAGGCGCCCATGGCCACCTCGAACGCCACCTTCTCGTTCGGCGACCACTGGCAGTAGATGTCATCTTTGTACTTGACGACGTTCTCGAGGATCTCGGTGCTGGGCGTTCCGGGGTAGGCGGTGGCCACCTTGACGCCGTGCTCGTAGCATCCCCTGGCCACTGCCTCGTTGCCCGAAAGGAGCACGCGCATTCATACCTCCGTCTGTCCTGGAGGCGCGCCGGCGCCGGGCGGTCATGGCGACCGCCGGGTGCGGCCCGTCTCAGACCGGCGTGATGCACTAGGGAACTTGTGGTGGATCGGAGACGCTATTCTAACGGGGTGTGGGGCCGGATGTAAAGCGTAGCTCGGAGGGGAACTGACGGCCTCTGGTGCGGGCGGCGAGCGTCGAGTGCGCTCATTGCGGTGAATACTGGTCGTTCTCCATTGAAGGTTTATCTGATTTAGCGTATCATCGGTACTTGGTGGTCCGGCTTCTGCGCCGGTGCCGCCCATTGCGCGGCT
>CAZLTC010000038.1:0-23475 GCA_964562405.1 uncultured bacterium
CGGCCCCATGGTCGGTCGTCAGAACCACCGTCGCACCCTGCCTCGCCATCTCCGCCAGTATGTGGTAGAGCGCGGAGTGGTTGAACCACGACCGCACCAGAGAACGGAAGGCCGGCTCGTCGGGCGCCAGCTCCTGTAGGATCGCCGACTCCGACCTCGAGTGCGACAGTATGTCGACGAAGTTGTACACGACCGAGACGAAGGGCAGGTCGACCATCGACGACATCTGCCTCCTGACGTTGTCGGCCTCCTCCTTCTCGTAGATCTTCACGTACTTATGAGAGGGATTGAGCTGGATGCCCGACCGCTCGAGCTGCGCGTCCATGAGCTGCCGTTCGTACCTGTTCTTGCTGAACTCGTCCCGGCCCTTGACGCCCCACATGTCCGGATGGGCATTGGCGAAGTCGATGGGCCAGAGCCCGCTGAAGAGCGAATTCCTCGAGAACGGGGTCGCGGTCGGCAGTATCGAGTAGTAGTAGCTGTTCGTGATCTCGAAGAGCGGCTCGAGGCTGGGCATGAGGCTCATCCAGTGGTCGAGCCTCATGCAATCGAGCACCACGAAGTAAACCTTCTCCTTCGCGCGCAGCCGGGGAGCGACGAAGTCGCTGAAGATGTCCACGGAGAGTCGCGGCCGCTCGGTGTCATCATTGACCCACGACTCGTACGAGTCGACAATGTACCTTCCGAACTCCACGTTGGCCGACTGCTCCAGGTCCTCGTGGGCCTGCCTGAGGCCCGGCTCCCGGATCCTGTCCAGCTCGAGGTCCCAGTTGACCATCCTGAGGTAGAGGCGAACCCACTCCTCCCAGCTGAGCTCGCTCATTATGCGCATCCGTATCTGGCTCGACTCGGCCGCGTACGTCTGCGCCAGCTGTCCCTGCAGGAGCCTCCGGCCGTCGAGTATTCGCTTGATCGCGAGGAAGACCTGCGTCGGCTTCACGGGCTTGATCAGGAAGTCGTCGATGCGATGTCCAAGCGCGTCGTCCATCAGCTCCTCTTCCTCGCTCTTGGTCACCATCACGACCGGAAGCGACGGATCGAGCTCCTTGATCTCGCCCAGCGTCTCCAGACCGTCCATGCCGAGCATCATCTCGTCGAGCAGCACGATGTCGAAGCGGCCGTCTCGCAGCATACGAAGCGCCTCCTCGCCGCCCGTGGCCGACCCGACCTCGTAGCCCTTCTGCTCGAGGAAGAGGATGTGGGGTTTGAGCATATCGATCTCGTCGTCGACCCAGAGTATCTTCCGTCCTGTCGCTTCCATCAGGGTTCCTTCCGGCTGCGCGTCGCGCCCGAGAGTGATGTCAGGAGGTCGGCAGCGTTATTGCGAACGTGGTGCCCTTGCCCGGCTCGGACCAGAGCACGACGAGGCGTCCCTTGTGATAGTCCTCGATGATCCTGCGCGCGAGCGCGAGACCCAGCCCCCATCCCTTGCGCTTCGTCGAATACCCCGGCGCGAACACACGTCGCCGCTCGGCCGGCGAGAAGCCCTTGCCGTTATCCGTCACGAGGATTCTCACCTGCCCCTGCTTTGGCAGGTGTTCGGTCGTCACCAAGATCCTGCCGCCTTCGGCCTCCAGCGCCTCGACGGAGTTCTTGACGAGGTTCTCGACCACCCACTCCATCAGTTCGCGGTTGATCTCGAGCGGAGGGATCGGCGCATAGTCCTCCTCGATGACCACGTCTTTGCGGATGGACTGCAGCCTCCGCCTGAGATAGTCCACGACGTCACGGAGGACCACCACGACGTCCTGACGTCTGGTCTTCGGTATGGAACCGATCTGGTTGAACCTGAGCGAGATCTTCTCGAGCCTCTCAAGGTCCCGCTGCATCTCGCCGGTCATCTCGGCCATCTGGTCGGCCGGACACCCGGTCCTCGCCATTTCCCGTATCAGTTCGACCCAGCCCATCATGGAGGATATCGGCGTCCCGAGCTGGTGGGCGGTCTCCTTCGCCATGCCGACCCAGATCGAGCGCAGCTCCGCCAGCTTCGCATTCCTGAAGCCCAGGAAAGCGAGGAGCACCAGCACGCCGAAAGCCATGAGCTCCACCGCCGGCAGGAACCTGATCTCCTGGATCATGCTGGATTGACCGTAGTGAAGATACCCGTGCACGCTGCGGTCCGAGACGCGCGTCATCGGGATCGGCGCCGTGCGGCGGTCCAGCTGCCTCACGTACTGGAAGACGTCTCCCAGTGGCGTACCGGCCGCGCTGCCGGCCGTGGCGTTGAGGTACTCAGAGTGGGTGACCTCCCCGGGATCGAGGTCGACCGGAATACCCTTCCAGGTGATGGGGACCCCGCGCACGTCGGTGATGACGATCGGGAAGTCGATCGTGGCGATGAGCTCCGTGAAGATCGCGCGAAGTTCCTCGTTCTCCTTGGCCGCATAGGTTGCGCTAGCGCAGAGCCCGGCGAGCGAGCGCGAGAGCGTGGCCGCCTGCGTCTCCAGGCGCCTTATCAGACCGTTGGTGTAGACGAATATCGCGACCGCCAGAACGCAGATCGCGACGAAGACGTAGGCCCGGGAGCGCACGGTCACGGGCTCGGCCCACTCCATTCGGTTGCGTCTTTGTGGCGGCATGCGTTTCCCTGTGGTGTCAGAGGTTCGCGTTTCGCTGCGCGACTCCCGAGCGGGAACGTTCATTGGTTAGTCTAGCACGGCCCCCGACCCTGTCAAGGAGACCGGCCGTCCGGACCCGACCGGACCGCGGCGCGGGCATCAGCGCGCCGCGCACACCCCCGAGACGATCCGGATCACCGCATCCGCCCAAACGTCCCAGTTGAGGCGTGCCTCGTACTCGAGGCGGCTCGTCTCGCACAACCGCCGGTACCCACGTTCGTCCGAGACCGTGTCCAGAACGACCTCAGCGTAATCGTCGCCTCCAGCGGACTGCGGGAGCACCCACCCGTTCCGCCCGTCAGCGACGACCTCGGGCAGCCCGCCGGTCGCCGCGACAAGCGCGGGCACTCCGAACGAGTTCGCCTCCGCGATCACCATTCCGAAGCACTCCGCCCTCGTCGGCAGGAGAAGGAGGTCCGACGATGCGTAGAGGGACTCGATCTCGGCCCTTCCGACGGCCGTGTTCTTGTCGATGAACGGCATGACCCGCGTTCCCTCCGGGCAAGCGCCCGTTGGCGGAACGCAACCGCAGACGGTCAGACGCGCATCCACCCCCCTCGCATTCAGCGCCCGCACGGCATCCGCGGCGATGTCCCCGCCCTTCCTCCTCCACTGCTTCCCGACGAACAGCAGCTCCAGCCTGCCTCCGGAGCGGCCCGTCCGCGCGCGTGCTCTTGGCGGTCCGGGCTCGAGGTTGACGCCGAATGGCACAACGTGCAGCCTCCCGCGGTCCACGCCGTAGTCTGTCTCCACCGAGCGGGCGGCCCACTCTGTCGGGACACACACCGCCGCCGCGCGCCCGAGAGCGAGCGACTCGATGCGTTCTCCGCCGCGGAGCGAGTCCGCGCAGAGATTGGAGAAGTCCGGGTAGTAGTCGACCATGAGTCTGAAGGGCGCGTCGGTCACGTAGACGATCGGAAGGTCAGTAGCAAGGTACGCGACGCACGCGCTGGCCGCCGGCGCGAGCACGACATCGAACCCCCCTCCGGCGAGCGCACGCTCCGCGGCTCGCGCGCACGACATGGCGAAGGTCGGCGAATGGCCGTGAATGTACCTGCGCCCTCCGACGATGCTCCTCAGCCGCCCGTATGCGCGCAGCCACTGTCTGACGGGCGTACGAAGCGGGCCGAGCGGGACCACGTCGACACCGCGCCGCTCCAGCGCCTTGAGCATGTGATAGGGGGTGCCGGACCACGACCCGCGGTCCAGCGGGTCTGTCGCGGTCAGGAAAGCGATCCTCAACGTGGCCCCCTCGGGGCTTCAGGAGCGTCGCGGGATCAGCGCCGGTGGAAGGGACGGCACCGCGTGCTCGGGGCGCGCCGTCAACGGATCTCGGACATCCCGTCCATGTACGGACGCAGGACCTCCGGGATGAGCACCGTGCCCTCGTCCGTCTGGTAGTTCTCGAGAATAGCGATGACCGTCCGCGGCAGGGCGACCCCGGACCCATTCAGCGTGTGGACGAACCGGGCCTTCTCACCCTCGGCGGGACGGTAACGTATGGCCGCGCGTCTGGCCTGGAAGTCCTCGAAGTTGCTGCACGACGACACCTCGAGCCACGCGTCGACACCCGGCGCCCACGCGTCTATGTCGTAGCACTTCGCGGCAGCGAACGAGAGGTCGCCCGTGCAGAGCGTCTTGACCTTGTAGGGCAGTCCGAGCCTCTGGAGGATGTCCTCGGCGTTCGAGGTCAGAAGCTCGAGGGCGTCGTACGACGTCTCAGGCTCGACGAAGTTCACCATCTCGACCTTGTCGAACTGGTGCACGCGTATGAGCCCGCGCGTGTCCTTGCCATACGAGCCCGCTTCCCTGCGGAAACAGGGCGTGTATCCCACGTAGCGGACCGGGAGCTTGGCGCTCTGCAGGATCTCGTCGCGGTGGAAGTTGGTGATCGGAACCTCGGCGGTCGGGATCAGGAAGAGGTCGTCCTCGTCGCACCGGTACATGTCGTTCTCGAGCTTCGGAAGCTGGCCGGTGCCCGTCATCGACGTGCGGTTCGCGAGGAAGGGCGCCGAGATCTCAGTGTAGCCATGCTCCTTCGTATGGACGTCGATCATGAACCGGATCAGGGCGCGCTCCAGGAGCGCTCCCGTGCCCACGAAGCAGATGAACCCGGAACCGGCGATCTTGGTCGCCGCCGGGAGGTTGATGATGCCCAGCTTCTCCCCTATCTCCCAGTGAGGAAGTGGCTCTGCGCACGGCTTCCTGGGCTCTCCCCACTCTCTGACGACCACGTTGTCGCTCTCATCCCGGCCGACCGGAACCGATTCGTGCGGAACGTTGGGAATGGTCAGCTCCAGAGAGGCGATCTCCGTTCTGAGCGATCCGATCCGTTCGTCGTATTCCTTGATGCGCCCCGAGACCTCGCGCATGTGGGCGATCGGCTCAGAGGCGTCCTTACCGCCCTTCTTGAGCTCGGCGATGCGCTCGCTCTCGAGATTGCGCTCCTGCTTCAGCTCGTCCGCTGAGACGATGAGAGCACGCAGCTCCTCATCGAGCGAGAGCAGCCTGTCCAGGTCGGCGCTCTCTCCCTTGTCGGCGATGGCCTTCCTCACGACCTCGGGGTTGCCGCGTATGTATCTCAGATCCAGCATTTCCGCATCCACCGGTTGCAGGATTGGTTATGCGCGCCTCAAACTTCAGCGCACCTCTACTGTCTTGCGAGATCGCTCCGCCAGAGGCGCGGGCTCCTCGTCGTCCGACGGGAGCCGCCGCGACGGCAGGCTCAGAACAAGAAGGTCTTCCTCGTCCGGCTTGACCAGGGTGTCACCACGGCCCATCTGGCGCAGCATGGCGATGGCCTTTTCGGGGACGGGCACGCGTACCAGCCGAAGGCCCATGAAGGCCATGCCCACGGCCGCCGCGAGCGTCGTCACGGCCAGCAGATTCGGACGGCCAGGCTGGAAGAAGGACAGGTAGACCGCGGCCGCCGTGAGCGACGCCGAGATCAGGTATATGGTCACGGCCGTCTGCCTCGGTGTGAGCCCCAACCGCGCCAGCCGGTGAGAGCTGTGGTCCTTCCCCCCCTTGGCCACGTCGCGTCCGTCCAGGAACCTCGAGGCGGTGACCAGGAACGCGTCGAAGATGGGGTAGCCGAGCATCAGCACGGGAAGCAGGAGAGCCGGGGAACCCGCCTCAGCGTATGACACCGCCCTGAGCGACAGCCCTCCGACGACGTATCCAAGAAAGAGGCTGCCGGCGTCGCCGAGGAATATCGAGGCCGGGGAGAAGTTGTAGCGGAGGAATCCGAGCGCACCTCCCGCCACGGCGATGGCGGCGATCGCGGTGTTCGTGTGGCCGTTCCCGAGGGCCAGCGAGAAGATGCCGAAGCTCGCTATGGCCGCGAGGCCTGCGGTGATGCCGTCCATGTTGTCGAGGAAGTTGAACGCGTTCATGAGACCGACCATCCAGAAGAGCGCCAGCGGGAACCCGATGATCATCGGTATCGGGAGGCCCTGGACCCCACCGGAGAGCAGCATGACTGCCGCCGCCACTGTCTGGCCGGTGAGCTTCACGGCCGGTCTCATCCCGTTGGCGTCGTCCGCCAGGCCCAGAACCACCACCATGAGCCCGCCGGACATGAACCCGACGATCCGCGCGCTGTAGGGGCACCTGATGAGCGCGAGCACTGCGGCCGCCGAGGCCAGGCTCGCCAACGCAACGGCGATACCCCCCATCAGCGGCGTGGGAGTGATGTGTACTTTGCTTCTATTGGGATGGTCCAGAAAACGGAGCCGCCTCGCGAGGCTGCGTACCGCGGGAGTCAGGGCGAGGACGGCCAGAATGGACAGCCCGAAGGCGCAAAGAAAGATCATGACAGTTCCCTGGGGAGGTCTGCCCCAAATCGCACGGGATTATTCCTAACACACCAGTAGCTGTCAAGCTCTTTCTGCTTCGCCTTCCCCGCCCGTGCGGCACCTGGAGCGCCGTCGGACGGAATGCCCGCGTCCGGTCAGAAGCGGACTACCTCTTGAAGTCGGACACCACGCGCTCGAGAAGCTCCGCGAGTGAGACCTGGGGCTCGTATCCGATGACCGACCTTATCTTCGTCAGGTCCGGGACCCGCCTCCGCATGTCCTCGAACCCCTCTTCGTATGCTTTCTCGTAGGGAATCCGTTCGATGGTCGAATTCGAGCCGGTCAGTTCGAGAACCCTCTTCGCCAGATCCTCGATCGTGGTCTCCTCATCACTGCCCAGATTGAAGACCTCGCCGTTCGCGGCGGGCTCCTCGACGAGCCCCAGAACTCCGCGAATGACATCCGACACGTCGCAGAAGCACCGCGTCTGCTGGCCGTCCCCGTAGACCGTGAGGGGGTGGTCAAGGAGCGCCTGCTTCACGAAACGAGGGATGACCATCCCGTACTGGCCTGTCTGACGGGCTCCGCAGGTGTTGAACAGCCGGACGATGACGACAGGCAACTGCTTCTCACGATGGTATGCGAGCGCGAGGAACTCGTCAATCGCCTTCGAAGAGGAGTAGCCCCACCGGCTGATGGTCGTGGAGCCCAGCACCCTGTCATCCTCCTCCTTACAGGGCTGGTGGTTCGCCTTGCCGTATATCTCCGAGGTAGAGAATATCACGATCTTCTTCTTGGCATCGTTGGCCTGCTGGAGGACGATCTCGGTGCCGCGGATGTTCGTCTCGAGCGACTTCAGAGGGTTGTCGATTATGTAGGCCACGCCCACTGCCGCAGCCAGATGGAACACGACGTCGATCTTGGCCATCAACTCGGCGACGACGCGTTCATCGAGAATCGTGTCTATCACGTAGTCGAACTTCGGGTGACCCTCTAGGTGAGCTATGTTCTCGAAGCGGCCCGTCGACAGGTCATCAACGACCTGAACAGAATCGCCGCGCTTCAGGAGCGCCTCAACAAGGTGCGAACCGATGAACCCGGCGCCGCCCGTGACGAGTGCCTTCATGTGTCCGACATACCCTCCTGCGCGCGAGAACCGGGGACCGTGTGATGTGACGAACCAGCGACCCCGGCATTCAGTTAACTGCGAACATACGGACTATACACCGCCCGAGACGCGCGGGCAAACGGTTTCCGTCGCCCCGTGACGGAACCCCCACCGCTGGGGGCCTGGCGCGGCAGCCCGAAAGGTGCAAGGGGCGCTCCGCGGTCCGGAGGACGGGGAAGGTCAGGAGGAGGACGAAGGTCAGGAGGATGGGGACGATCAGGAGTCGAGCGAGCCGTACAGCGTCTCGAGGTCGCGTATCATCGCGTCCTCGGAGAAGGAGCGGTCGAACCCGGAGGAGGCCCTCTCCCCCATCTCCGCCCGCAGCGAAGCGTCGTCGACCAGCGGCCCCAGCCTGCCGGCCATGCGCTCGACGTCCCCGGGGGCCACGAGGTGTCCGTTCACTCCCTCCGTGACGGCCTCCTGTATGCCTGCGGTGTCATAGGCGACGACGGGCAGGCCCGTGGCGAGCGCCTGGAGCACGACTCTGGGTAGCCCTTCCCAGAGCGAGGTCAGCACGAACACGTCCATCGCCCTCAGGACGTCGGGCACGTCCCCCCGAATGCCCGGCATCAGGACCGCGTCTCCAAGGCCGAGGTCCGCGGCCTGTCGCTCGACCTCCTTCCTCAGGGGCCCGTCACCGACGTACAGGAACCTCAGGCCGCTGCGCCCTGACGACAACGCCGCCGCCATGCGCACGAAGTCGCGAGGGTTCTTCTGTTCTGACAGGCGGCCCACCGACCCGACGACGAGTTCGTCCGCTCCGATGCCGAGTTCGGCGCGGACGCGGCGCCCGCGCTCCGCGTCGGGATGGAATCGCTCGAGCGGGATGCCGCTTCTGATGAGCGCGTACGACGACTCCTCACCTATGCCCTCCTCGAGACCGACCATTGTAGTCGTGTTCGAGACGGACACGAGACGGCTGGTCCATGGTTCCAGCATGCGCTCGAGGACGACGTAGAACCTCTTCAGGTGATGACTCATGTGGTCGTGAAACCCCCAGCCGTGAACTGTGTGTACCACGTGCGGCACCCGCGCCACGTGAGCCGCGAAGCGCCCCAGGATGCCGGCCTTCGAGCTGTGGGTGTGGACGATGTCGAAGCGCTCGCGCCTGAGAAGCGCGATCAGCTGCAGCCCCGCCCGCAGATCTCTCAAGGGAGCGATCTCGCGCACCAGGTTCGGCAGGACCCGGACGAGCAGTCCCCGCCTTCTCGCGTCCTCGAGCAGTGACCCCTCGGACCCGGTCTGCGGACCGATCCAGAGACGGGAATCGAACCTGTCGGGATCGACGCGAGCCACCGACGCTATCGTGTTCTCCTGGGCGCCGCCCACGATGAGACGTGTTATCAGATGGAGCACACGGACCCTGACCGGCAGACGCCCCAGAAGCTCGTCGTATATGCCGCGCGTTACGGCAGCGTAGTCCGACCTTCCAGCCACCCACTCCAGGCCCTCGCGGGCCAGACGGATGAACGTCTCGGGATCGTCGCAGATCTCGATGACCTTGTCCGCCACGGCGGCCGGTGATGCGGAGTCAACGTAGCACCGCTCGAGCGCGCTGGGGAGAGCCTCGTCGGTTCCGGGGACGCGACGTACGAGGGGGATGCGACCGCGCGCGAGCATCTCGAGGACCGTGAGAGGAAGCCCCTCGCAGTCCGACACCATCACAACGATGTCGCTGTCGTCGAGCACGGCCGCTACGTCGGCCACCGGCGGGTGAAACTCGACCCTGTCGCCCAGCCCGAGCGACGCCGCGAGCCTCCGCAGCGCGGCTTCCTCGGCCCCTTCGCCGACGATGCGGAAGAAGAACCTGCCGGGCGCCCTCCGCTCCAGCACGGCGGCCGCCTCGAGGAATATGTCCAGCCGCTTCTGAGCGTGCAGCCGGCCCACCGCCGACAACCGGACCGGTCCACCTTCGACGAAGAACGGCGCCTGTTCCTTAGCGACCGGCACCGAAGGCGGGCTCTCCAGAACCGCCGGGAGAACGCCCCAGGGACCCAGATAAGCCTTGGCCCTGGCGACGGCGTCGCCCACGGCCAACACCGTGACGCCCCTCAGAACGATGCGCTCCAGCAGCCTGACGTGCGCTCCGAACAGCGCGCCGATGTTGTGCTTGGTCGAGATCCGAGGCACCCGTCTACCGAAGCCTAGGTGAGCCGCGATGTCCGCGGGAATGAGATGGGAGTGCACGAGATCCGGCTCCAGGAGGGCGCAGTAATCGGAGGCGCGCTGCCAGTCGGCGGGCCGCCTCCAGCCCGACATCCCCGCGACGTGCACGGGCACGCCCGCGGCACGGAGCTTCTCACCGATGCTTCCCGCGTGCGTCAGGCAGAGCACGTCGAAGCGGAACCGCTCGGCCAGTGGGCCCAATACGAGCTTCTCAACGAGACGCTGCGCCCCGCCGTACTCCATGTTAGGGATCAGCTGCAGCACGTGCGGCCGCCCGGCGCCGTCCTCGGCGCCCGGTCGAGGGAACGCGAACAGCCGGTCGGGGTGCGCGTTCTGTCCGTCTCCGGTCGGGGCCCACGCGAAGCCGGAGATCGCGCGGGCGAGCAGGCGGTAGACGGCCGCCCTCCTCCGCGAGCCGGGCCTTCGACCGAGCACCCCTGCGAGCGCGTCCGCGCGGTAGAGCCAGGAGCGCAGCACCAGCCGCACTCGCCACGCGCGCCTGATGGTTGCGGGATCGACGCCGTCGACCTCGCAGAAGTACTGGAAGTCGGAGAGGACACGAGCCGCGAACGCCGGGCCCTCGTTGGCGCGGGTCGACAGCCCCCCCTCGTGCCGGAACACCGCATCGAGCGCGACGCCGACGCACATCCCCTTGCGCGCGGCGCGCCTGCACCACTCGACGTCCTCGTTATAGAGGAAGTACTCCTCGTCCATCGGGCCGAGTGTCCGGAGCGTATCCCTGGTCAGCGCCATCACGCTTCCGGAGATGACCTCGGTCGCGCGCACGCCCTGCCCGCCCCGCGGCCGTCCCACCGTGCGCGGAGGCACGAACAGCGCCTCTCGTATGATGTCCGTCGGCGTCGGCGCTGTCCTGAAGCAGTTGCTGCAGACGCGCCCGTCGCTGTCGAGCACGAGTCCACCGACCAGCCCGGGCGCGCCGGGAGCGGTGATCGCACGCGTCAGGCGCTCCAGCGCATCCTCGTTCGGGATCACGTCTGAGTTGAGAATGACGAACACGTCGCCCGACGCCTCGCGCAGGCCGACGTTAACTCCGGCGGCGTACCCCTGGTTGCAGCCGGCATCGACGACCCTGACGCCGGGCAGTAGACCACGCACCTGATCGGCGCTGCCGTCGGTCGAGGCGTTGTCGACGAGCAGCACCTCGGAGGCGACGGCGGCCGCCGCATCGGCGATCGCGCGAAGGTTCTCTACGAGACGTTGTCCACCGTTGTAGTTGACGACGATGACGCTGACGAGCCGCGGTCGGCTCACGCTTCCTCCCCCATCAGTTCACCGGGCAGCTTGCCGGTCGGTCCGTCCGCGACCGCGCGGGCCCGCACGGAGCCCGGATCGCCGAGCCTCTCCGCGAGCGCCAGGAACAACCACAGAATCGAGTTCGTGCTTATGTTGGCGGCGGGAATGAACTCGGCCTGCGCGAAGAACGCGAAGCTCGCCGCCACCATCGCGACGCGCAGCTGAATCAGCCTCTCATCGTCCCGTTCGAGCCCGCCCATAGCTCTCAGGTTGCGCACGTAGTAGACGAGCGCGAGCAGGTACAGAAGAAGGCCGACGGCGCCCGTCGCGACTGCTCTGTACAGGAAGTAGTTCTCGGCGCCGAAGGCCACCGCGTCGGCGCGGGTCAGCCGGTACTGGCCGGAGAACGCTCCCCATACGCCGCCCCATCCGACACCAAGTATAGGATGGTCTCGCAGCACGAGGAAGGACTGGTGGTACGTTACGAGCCTGGCAGCAGTGGTGATCGAGCGCCCGGAGAGAAGCCTGTCGATCTTGGCCGTCAACGCGGGTGGCGACGTCAGGGCGAGAGCGACGACCACGACTGCCGCGGCGGCCATCAGCTTGCGGGAGCGCGACATGATGACGACCGCGATCACAGCCGCCAGCATACCGACGATACCTCCGGCGGAGTAGGTGAAGAGGTTGCACACGGCCGCCGCGCCGGCCGTCAGGACGAGCAGCCCCCGGACGCGTGGCGAGCGCGCGTGAACCGCCAAGCCCAAGCACAGCCCGACGCCGATCGTCAGGTAGTGCGAGAAGTTGAGAGGGTGGTTCATCGTCGAGAAGGCCCGGAAGAACGGGACGCCGAAGAGGTCGTAGGCCGTGGCGTGCGGGCCCCAATCCGGCACCGGCGCGCCGAACGGCAGGGAAGCCTGGTAGAAGCCGTACAGCACGGGCGCGACGAGGCTTAGCGCCACGAAGATGAGCGACCTCCGTGCATCCGCCGCGTCCCTGACCAGGAGGAGCGCCGTGACGAACGTCGCTAGCTGGACCGCGATCCTGTATATGGACGCGACACCCCAGAACACGTTCGACGCGCCGTAGAGACCGACCACGCTCAGCACGACTATCGCCAGGAGCGGACGGAGCGTACGGCTGCGCCGCCACACCTCTTTGTAGCCGTGCCTCAGCAGCAGGGCCCCGCACAGCGCGAAGAGCAAGACATCGACCGGATAGAGTGAGACGGTCCCGTGCACGTCGAAGGAGAGTGGTTCCTTGACGGGTATCGTGAGCAGGATGAGGTACCACACACCGTGCGAGAGGCCGTAGCGTCGCACGAGGACGGCGGCCGCGCTGCCGCCGATCACAAC
This sequence comes from uncultured bacterium, assembly GCA_964562405.1. Classification (GTDB taxonomy): domain Bacteria; phylum Joyebacterota; class Joyebacteria; order Joyebacterales; family Joyebacteraceae; genus WJLY01. The sequence continues at coordinate 12,356 of CAZLTC010000038.1, forward strand.
GAGAGACACGGGCAGAGGAGAGAACGCTACCGCCGCGGCAACGGCCGCGACTACCACGGCGATGGCCACCCACGGGGCGACGTCATGTCCTAGGACGCGCACGGTCACCTCCGCGGGCCGCGGCCTGTCGGGCCGTCGGCCGATCTCCTGGCCCGTCCGACGCGTGCCATACGTCCCAGCCACTCACGTCTCAGTTCGGAGTCGAACGCGAACCACAGGAACATGTAGAGGACGACGAGCGCTGAGCCTCCGGCCAGGAACCTACCGACGCCCGATTCGGGCGGGACGAGCGGAGACGCGACCCGGGCGACGAGGGCGCTCGCCGCCGCCGCGAGCAGTGGCCAGCGCAGGATGCACCAGTACTCGACGAACTTCGAGCCGACCGCCAACGAGACGCTCCGCCACCCGACGAGGCACGACACGGCCGTCGCCCCCGCCATCGCGTAGGCGACACCGGCTATTCCCCAGTGGCGGGCGGCGAACCACACGGCGGCGGCGGCGAGCGCCACGCGCAGCGCGGCAAGTCCCCTGAAGACCTGAGGTTTGCCCAACGCCACGACGAGATCCTCGTTGATGGACGACAGCGACTGGAAGAAGCCCAGCAGCGCCAGCCCGGAGAACGCGTTGATGGCCCCGACCCACTTCTCGCCGTAGACGGCTCTCAGGAAGGACCCACCCAGCGCGAAGACGCCGACCACGAACAGGAGGCCGAACGCGGCCGTGTATCCGGTGGCCAGGAAGTAGAGCTCTTTGCGTTTGGCGGCGTCGGCCTGGTCCGACGTGTACGAAGGAAGCAGGACGGTGTTGAGCGACCGGACCAGATAGGTCGCCGGCAGGCTGCTCAGGGTGAAGACGAAGGCGTAAAGGCCCATGTGATACGCCCCCATCATCCTGCTGATTGCCACGCGGTCGATGCTCTGGAAAGCGAAGATGAGCATGGTGCCTCCGAGCACGGCCCACCCGAAATGCAGGTCCTCCAGCGCCAGACGGAGGTCGAAGCGCATGCGCGGGCGCCACCGCGACGAGATCCAGTAGGCCGAGGTCTCCGCGAACGTGGCGGAGACCTCGCCGAAGACCAACGCCCAGACGCCAGCCCCGCGCGACGCGAGAACGAGAGCGACGGACGCGTAGACGCCCGAGCCGATGAGGCCCGGAACGAGCTTGCTCCGGAAGTTCAGTTCCTTCTCGAACAGCCTGAGCGGAACCGTCTGGAAGGCGCGGAAGAGGATGACGAAGGCGCAGACACGGAAGGGACCGACCAGTCCCTCCTCGCCGAAGAAGCGCTCCACGAAGGGCGCGCCGAACCAGGCCAGGATCACAAAGAGCGCTCCTAGCGCGCCCGACACGAAGAACACGGTGTCGGCCGATTCGGACACGCGGTCGCGCCTGTACAGCAGGGCCGGGCCGAGCCCGAAGCCTTGCAGGAGCGCCAGCCCGTTCACCACGACGAAGATGACCGCGAACTTGCCGAAGTCGGAAGGTTCTAGAGCGCCGCCAAGGAAGAGGAACGCGAGATAGCGCACGGCTCTCACGAGGGCCATGGTGCTCATGACCCAGAGTAGACCCTTTGCGACGATCCGCTTCATCGACGTCCCGGGAGAAAGGAGCGCTCGCCTACTCGACGCCGCTCCAGCGGGCGATTCGGTGGGCGATGCGAAGGAAGAGACTCACCTCGGAGGACGACGCCAAGCCCCCGTCGACCCACTCGTCCTCCTTGGAGAGGAGACCGTCGCACGCGAAGGCGAGGCCGACGCCGCCGAGCCCGATCAGCGCCATCGTCAGCAGCACGACGAGGCTCCGTCGTGGACGGGACTTCCGGATGGGCGGAACGGCCCGATCGACGATCTGTATGCTCTGCAGGTCCTTTGCCTCCTGAATGCGGGACTGCTCATACTCCGCAGCAAGAAGGCCATGGATGTTCTCGAGAACGAGAACGTCCCTTGTGAGCTGTGCCAGCTCGAATCCCAGTTGAGGAACGTCGGCGAGCGACAGCAGTACGCCGTCGCCGGTGACCGCTCCGGGCTTGCCGAGAGTGATCTCTCTCAGCTTCGAGTCGATCTCGTCGATCCTGGCCTGTATGTCGACCATCTTGTACTGCCCGGCAGAGGTGTAGTTCGACAGCACGTCCCGCTGTATCTCGAGAGCGGTCCTGTCGGCCTGAAGCTCGGCGGCCGCCTGCACGGTCGCCTTGGTCTGCTCGGTCAGCTCGATGGCGCCGTGCTCCTTCTGGAAGTCCTGGAGCGCCTTCGCCGCGTCGGCCAACCTGCTGTCGTTCTCCTCGAGGTAGCTTGAGATGAACCCACTTGTCCTCTTGGCCTTCTCCACACTCATCTCGCGGTTGTAGCGGTCGAGGAACCCGACGAGGGTGTTCGTCATGTCCGCGGCCCGCTGCTTGTCGCGGTCCTCTACCTGCACGCTGATGAGGCCCTCGGCCGTGCTGTCTATCGTGAGATGTGACTCCAGCGACTCTACGGCGTGCTCGCGCGTGCGGGAGTGGTAGACCGTCTGGAGGTCGAACTGGTCAACCATCTCTTCGCGAAGGCGGCGGCTCTTCAGGATGCCTATCATGAGATCGAGGGTCGGGGTATCGGAGAGCAGCCCCATACCTCCCAGATCGATTCCCATGGCGGAGGAGATCTGGAGAAAGCCCAGGTCCTTGTCCGAGCTGCTGGGCGGCACGAAGGTCGACTGCGCGGAGTACCACTTCGGAAGGGCAAGGCTCACTCCCACCGACGCCACGGCCGCGATAACCACAAGCCGGTAGATGAGCCTTCGCCAATGGAAGACGATCTCCAGCACGCCCAAGTTCCCGTCGTCTCTGTCTTTCAAGGTCGCCCGCTCCGCTCTCTGTGTGCTACTTCGTGGCCTGGCTGATGAGAAGGTAGGCGGTGGCCACGGAGGCTGCGAACTGGGCCACGTCCTTCGTCGTCGTCCACCAGTTGGTCTCCAGCTTCTCGGGCACCCACACGGTGTCTCCTGGGAAGACCTCTCCGGCCCTTCGCCCTCTCACCCACTCTCCGCTGGCCGCGCGAATCACCCTTACACCGCTGCGCCGCGCGCCGTCCGAGTATCCTCCCGCCTCTCTGACGTAGTACGAGTACCGCTCGCCGGGCGCGTACTCGACGTGGCCGGGCGTCGCCACCTGCCCCGAGACCACCACGGTGTGCGGCCTCTCGGGTATGACGATGCGGTCCCCGTCTCGAAGGAGCACATCTGAAGATTCGTCACCCTCGAGCGCCTTCGCGAAGTCGGCGACCACGACGCCGCTCCTTCCGCGGGACTGCGTCTTGTAGTAGGCGTACTCGGTCTCGCTCATGGTGCCCGGCGAGAGCAGGGACAGCCGCTCTGACTCCTTGTCCGCGGCGGCCCGATTCTCCGACCTGACCACTCTGGCGTTCCTGAGAGACGCCTCGGGAGTCACTCCTCCGGCTCGGCGCAACACTCCGGACAGCCGGTCGACGCCCTCGTTGATCCCGTAGACGCCTGGGTTCACGGCCTCGCCCTCGACCTTCACGGACCTCAGCCTGTGCCACTCGTTGAGGTAGCGCGCGTAGACCTGATCGCCGTCCTCCAGCCTGCGCTGACCGCGTGCCGCGTCGCTCGGAGACACGAGATGCGATACCGTTCTCGCGCCGTCGACGAACGTCCTTATCTCCACGGTGTCCGTCACGGCGCCGTGCACGAACCCACCCGCCAGTTCCAGCAGTTCGCCGACCGTCTCACCCTGAACGAGCTCGTAGCGGCCCGGCCTCGCAACTGCCCCCAGCACGTGTACGAACTCGCGCGCCACCGGCACGAATATCACGTCGCCGTCCAGGATGGGCGGGTTGGCCGCGAGGTCGCCCGTGTTCCTATACAGCGTTAGATCGACGCGCCTGCTCTCGCCGTCGCGTCTCGTGATGACGATGTTCCGTTCACTTGCCCCGTCCGCAAGTCCTCCCGCCTTCTCGATCAGTTCGCTCGCCGCATCGAGCGCCGTACCGGTGTAGATGCCCGGCGACTCCACGAGGCCGAGCACGTTGACCAGCATGCGGCGCAGCCCTGACAGCGAGACGCTGACCTCGACGTTCCTGTAGACTTCCGACAGGCTGGCGCGGATGTCATCCTTGACCGCGCCGAGACTGCGCCCCGCGACGTAGAGAGACGCCACTCCGGGGAGCACCAGCTCGCCCTCCGGGGTGACCTCTTGCGTCACCGTCATGATCTCCTGCCCCCAGAGCGTTATGGAGAACCGGTCTCCGGGACCGACCAGATACTCGTCCTGGTCGATCGGCCCGCGGAGCACCGTTCCGGGCGCGACGGCCGCGGGCTGTGCCGGCGCCGCCTGTCTGACCGGCACGGGAGCAGACTGCTCGGAAGCCTCCGCCGCGAGGGTCGGCGCGGCCGAGAGCAGCAGGGCCGCCGTCGCGAAAGCAACGTGCGCCTGTAGTGGGTATCGTCCTGTCATCTCGTGGCATCACCTTCCAGCGGCCGTTCTCTCACCTAGCCGTCCGTGAGATCCCAGTCATATGGGACGTCATTGCCGTGCGGGTCGACGCGGTACTCGTCCGGCTCATCGTAGTTGTAGGTCTCGGTCGGGCAGTTCACGAGGTAGCCCGGTGCGTCGCCTATCGCTTTCATCCCGTGAAGAACGCCCGGCGGGATCACCACGAGCAGGGGGTTCAGCTCGCCAATGAAACACTCGTTAACCTCCCCTTTCGTGGGGGAGTCGGGCCTTCCGTCGTAGAGCACGACCTTCATCATCCCTTTGACTATCGTGAAGCAGTCCGTCTGGACCTTGTGGTAGTGCCAGCCCTTGACCACGCCCGGGTAGGCCACCGAGAGGTAGACCTGGCCGAACTTCGCGAAGATCTCGTCGTCGGCCCTGAGCATCTCCATCAAGTAGCCCCGCTCGTCGGGAATGAGCCGGAGTTCCTTGAAGGCCACGCCTTCGATCAGGCGCCTGGCCTTGACGCCTCTGGGCAGTCGACCTCCGCCTCCCTGTCCCTGAGATGACATCGCGTCCTCCTGTTGGTCGGTTCGGCTGCCTCGCCATTCCGGACCGAGCCGCATCGTCAGCGCGCGGCTCCCCTGCCCCGGCCGACTCCTTCGAAGCGGAAGCCGAGCGACTCGAAGTCGTCCGGGCTGTACACGTTCCTGCAGTCGACGACCGATGGGACGGCCATGACCGCCTTGACGCGCTCCAGATCCAGGCGCCTGAACTCGTTCCACTCTGTCATCATGACCAGCACGTGGGCGCCCGATGCCGCTTCGTAGGCGTCTCCCACGTACTCGATGTCGGGCATGATCGCTCGCGCGTTCTCGACGGCGACCGGGTCGAAAGCCCGAATGCGCGCGCCGAGCTTCTTCAGACCCTCGACGAGAACGATCGACGCCGCGTACCGCATGTCATCGGTGTTCGGCTTGAACGAGAGCCCCAAGAGGCCGACGGTCTTGCCGGACACGTCGCCGTCGGCGGCACGGACGACCTTGTCGACCATTCGTTCCTTCTGCTCGCGATTGACGTCGATGGCGGCGGCCACGATCCGCGCCTCGGTTCCGGCGGCCTCTGCGATGCGAACGAGCGCCATCGTGTCCTTGGGGAAGCACGAGCCGCCGTACCCCGCTCCCGCGTGCAGAAACTTGGGCCCTATGCGCCTGTCGAGTCCCATCGCGTAGGCAACTCCCTGCACGTCGGCGCCAACGGCCTCGCAGATGTTGGCTACCTCGTTGATGAACGATATCTTCGTCGCAAGAAAGGCGTTCGACGCGTACTTGATGAGTTCCGCAGTCTCGGGAGTCGTCTCTACGATCGGCGTCCTGATAAGGTAGAGGGGCTGATAGATGCTCCTCATGGTCGACATCGCGCGGTCGCTGTCTGCCCCTACGACGACCCGGTCGGGTCTCATGAAGTCCCCTACCGCCGAGCCCTCTCTCAGGAACTCCGGATTGGAGACCACGTCGAAGTCATTGGGAGCGCTCTGGTTGTCCCTGATGATGCCGGTGATCCTGCGGGCCGTGCCGACGGGAACCGTGCTCTTCTGAACGACGAGACGGTAGCCGGTCATGTGTCTGCCTATCTCCACGGCCACCGCATCGACCTGTGAGAGGTCGACCGCTCCTCCCTCACCCTCCGGCGTGCCGACCGCGCAGAAGATGACCTCGCTCTCGCCCACGGCGCGTGCGATGTCGGTCGTGAAGGAGAGCCTTCCCTCTCTGACGTTTCGCTCCACTACCTCCGAGAGACCCGGCTCATAGAACGGTATCTCTCCCCGCGATAGCGTCTCTATCTTCTCTTCGAGCCGGTCGACACACACGACCCTGTGACCGAAGTCGGCGAGCCCCGCTCCTCCGACGAGACCAACGTAGCCGGTCCCCACAACAGCTATCCTGTGCACGAAGTCGCTGCCCCTTCCTCGATGTTCAGCGAGGCCCGAACGGCCGCCGTTCCGACCTCAATCGGTCCAACCAGAGTGCGCTGCGACGACAGATGCACCGACACATCCAACCTGCCCGCACGCGACAGGGCCTCTCTCGCAGTCGATAGAGCCAGGTCCGGGACGTTATTCTCGTCTGAAAGGTGCGCCAGCACGATGCTCGAGACGGGAGCGTCTCTGAGAGAGGCCACCTCGGCCGCGGCAGCTTCGTTCGAAAGGTGTCCGACGTTGCTCATGATGCGCTTCTTCAACGACCACGGATAGGGGCCGTCGGCCAGTATCCGTTCGTCGTGGTTGAACTCCAGCACAACGCAATCGGCCTCCAACAGATGCCGCCTGACCACGCGGCTCACGACGCCGAGGTCGGTAGCGATCGCCACCCTGGAGGCCCCGTCAGTTATGGAGAACCCGACCGGATCGATGCAGTCGTGGCTGGTCACGAAGGGATGAACACTGAGACCACCCACATGGAAGTCACGTCCGGCCTCGATGTAGACCTTCTGGGGCACGCTGCCGGCTCGACCTGCGACGCGGTCGTGCGTACCGCGCGTGGCGTAGACCGGGACCCCGAAGCGCCGTGCAACGGGACCCAGCCCACTCACGTGGTCGGAGTGCTCGTGCGTCACGATGACCGCCTCCAGAAGAGCCGGGTCGACACCCACGCTCCGAGCACCCTCCGCGACCCTGCGCGCCGAGATGCCGGCGTCGACGAGCACGTGGGTGGTGCCGGACGAGACCAGTAAGGCGTTGCCCGAACTTCCGCTCGCGAGGATGGAGATCCGCACGTGAGCGCTCCCTGTAGCGGCAGACCGATGGCGGCGCCCCCGCCGTTGCGGGACACGCCAGCACGTCTCTCGAGCCCGTCCACCGCTCGACGCGGCGGCAGGGCCCGGCCACGCAAGCTACCATACCTCCGCCGACAGGGTCAAAGCGTTTCGTCGGCGGTCTCCGGAGGTCTGTCGAAGCCGTGGCCTCGACGGCCCCGGCGTTCCTTCGTATCCGTGAGAGCGATGATCACGAGCGCGGCGAGAGCCGCGATCACGATGACCCAAGCGGCCGAGCGCTTCGACACAATGGAGCCTCTCACGATTCGGCCACCCGAGGTGGGGACTCATCGGGTGGCCCGAGCTCCAGCCTTTCCGGCGGTTACTCGTTCCGGCCGGATTTGCGCTGAGCGTCAATGTACTGGGATATGAGCCTCTCGAAGCGGCTCTTGTAGATCAGGTCGAACTTGTCCATGAGGTCAGGTATGATCTCCCGAGCCTCTCTTCTGACCCTCTGGGCGAGAACGGTCGCTTCCTGCCTGTTGAGTCGTCCCCCCATGATCTCTTCACAAGCGCTGTCAACGATCTCGCGAAGGAGCGCCAGCTTGGCGTCTTCCTGCGCCAGAAGCTCGGCCATCTCCCTGTCGTAGAGGTCGTTCGTCATCTCGGAGTTGCTCCGTTCATACGTGTTTGCAGGGGTTTTCTCTATCCGAGTATTGTATGCGCCCTGCGTGGCCCGGTCAAGCCAGAACACCCGCAGCACTTGACACGTCCAAGCGCGCGGACGTAGGCTGGGGTTGCGCTCCGGATGGAATGCATCCTGCCGTTAGAAAGGGGCCCATCGATGAGGCTTCTGTCGTTCTCGCTGGCTGCCGTGGCGGCTGCCGTCTTCATTCTCGGGATAGCGGTCAACTTCATGGGGGGCCGCTTCATCGCGGGACTGGCGCCCATCACGCTCTGGCGCTTCTCCATAGCCTGCCTGGGTTTCGCCATCTACCTGCACCTGTTCGTCAGGGACAAGGACAAAGACAAGGAGTAGACAAGGGATGACCACCGGGAGACCCAAGAGCAGGATCCTCGGGATGGCGGAGTGGGTCGAGGGGCTGCCCGTCTCCCTCGGCAGATGGCTGCTCCTGCTCGGAGCGATAGTAGTGCTGCGGCACTTTCTCGAGCAGGCATCGACCCAGTCGAAGACGCTCTACTTTCTCTCATACTTCATCCACTACCCTCTCGCCTACATCGCTCCTCTCCTCGCGCTCTCGGTAGTGCTGTCCGTCCTCGCCAGGGAGCGTGTCGAGAGAGTCACAAGGCTCATGCTCTTCGCCTGGCTCCTGACGCTGCTGCCACCGCTCGTGGACATAGTCGTCCACAGCGGCACAGAGGCCCCCGAGCTCATCGGGTACCTCATTCCGCACGGCTCGTCTCTGGGCGCGGCCTTCCTCAATCTGCTCAACCCGGCCTACAAGAGCTTCCAGGGGACGACGACGGGCATTCGCGTCGAAGCGGGACTCGGGTGCATTCTCGGAGCCTTCTATGTCTTCCTGAAGACTCGTAATGCTGCGCGCACGGCGCTCGCGTTCGTCGCGGTCTACGTCACGATGTTCTTCTTCTTCGCTCTCCCGTCGATTTCGTTGGCCGTCGTGCGCCTCTTCGGCGCCGAGGTCGAGAACGTCTACCTGTTCCTGTTCGCGAAGGCCAGCGTGCACCGCGCCTTCGTGAACGCCACACCGTTTGCGGTGTCCGACCTGTCGAATGCGCTCATCGACCTGATCGTGATCGCGCCGCTCCTGGCGGTCTGGTACAGGCTCTACGACGCGAACAAGTTCAGGGCCCTGATCGGGAGGATCGACCCGGTCCAGACCGGTGTTCACCTGGCCGCCACGCTCGGCGGAGCGGCGGTGGGAGCCAGGCTGCTCTTCGGGTCGACGGGCCTCTTTTCCGTGACCCACCCGTTCGACGTCATCGCGCTCATTGGAATAGCGGCCGCCTCGATCTTCACCGCTCTGACCGCGGGCGGGCTGCGCGCCATACACGAGAGGACCGACGGAACCGCGGAAGAGACCGCGGAGCTGAGAACGCAGACCGTTTTCTGCTTCTCATTCGCGTGCCTGTTCGCCGTGTCGGTGAGCTACGTCTCGCTGACCTACGTTCTGGCCGCGCTTGCCGCGTGGTACCTGTACTACGCTCGACCTTTCAGACTGGAGAGGTTCCCACTCCTGTCGGGCTTCACGGCGGGCGCCGCGCTCCTCTTCACGTTCTCGCTTGGCTTCTCTGCCTACGCCGGAGCCTCCGCTTCGCTGTGGATGCCGGGCAGCATCACAGCGCTCTGTCTCTTCATACCGACGCTCGCGCTCCTCGCCAGGGACGTGTGGTCGCCCACCACCGACGGGTGGAGTCTGACATCGCTGCTCCCCGGGGACCGGGACAGGACTGCGGCGGGAGCTGCGGCCTTCGTTGCGTCTCTGCTTCCGGGAGCGTTTCTCGCAATGCCGTCGCTGCTGGTGCCGGGGGCCGTTGTTGGCGTGGGGGCGTTCTTCCTGATCGCGCGTGGCAAGCGCGAGCGCGTGCCGGCGGGTCTGGCGGGCCTGGCGGCGGTGCTGGTGCTGGCCGGATGCCTGATGGGGGCCTGCGGCGCACCCATACTCAGGGAGCAGCTCGCGCTGCGCGGCTTCGACGAGGTCGGACGGAAGTCCGGGATGTTCTCTCTCTCGCCGGACGCCGGCGACGGCATGCAGAAGGGGCTCTCGCTCTTCGAGAGCGGTGACTACGAGGGAGCGGCCGAGGCCTTCCGGACGATGCTGGAGAAGGACCCCGAGAACGTCGACGCATACCTGAGCATCGGCAGTGCATACCTGAGACTGAACAGGCTATCCGAGGCAGCACGGGCCTTCAGGAAGGCGATAGACCTCGCGCCGGACAACCTGCGGGGACACCTGGGGCTCGGCCAGACGTACCAGCTCTACGGCGACTTCGAATCGGCGTTCGGAGAGCTTACGAAGGCCCTGGAGATCGACAAGGACGATCCGGAGGTCGTGTACGCGCTTGCTGTCTTCTTCCAGAAGACGGGTGACTCGGAACAGGAGACCGCGGCCCTAGAGCGAACGCTTGAGCTGGACCCACAGCGCGCGGCGGCCTACACGCGGCTGGCAGACATCTACGTCGCGAGCGGGATGTACGAGGATGCGACTCGCACGCTCACGGCCGCCATCGCCGCGGGCGCCGACGTGGCCCAGGTTCACACGAGGCTGGCGGAGGCATACTACAGGTCGGGAGACCTCGCGGCGGCGGAGAGCGAGCTTCGTACCCAGATAGAGCTGAACCCCCATCTGGCTTCCCCGCACGCGATACTATCAAGGATCCTGTCGGAGACCGGAAGGCAGGAAGAAGCCCGTTCGGAGACCCGCACGGCGATGTCGCTCACGAACGACCCGAAGCTTCGCTCGGTGCTAGAGAAGCAACTCGAGTCGTTCGGCGAGTGACCCGGCCGGCCGAGGGATTCGTGAAGCGAACTTGCGCCGGGTGACTCTTGCCGCCACTACCACCGCTGGTCACCGGCGTCCGCCTGATCACCCCCATCAGTCGCCGGTGTCCCTCTTGTGCGTGCGCCTGAACCCCCGCGCGTCGTGCACCGTGACGTCACAGGGAGCAGCCACGCTCAGATCCTTCACCGCGGAGCCCGCGACGATCCTCGAAAGGGCGGGTCGGTCACGCCTCGTCACGAATATGGCCGAGGCCCCTTCCTCCCGCGCGACCTCAAGAGAGCAGCCCACGAGCTCGCCCACGACCAGTCTCGTCCTCACGGGAACGTGGCTGGCCGAGGCCATGCGCTCCACCCGTACCAACTCCTGACGACCCTGGCGCTCCTGCTCGTCCCTCATGAGCGAGACCAGCTCGTCGCTCGGCGCGCCGCCCAGCGAGCCCGAGTCACGCAGCCGCGACC
>CAZLTC010000039.1:0-13238 GCA_964562405.1 uncultured bacterium
TCCTTCATCGCCTCGACCGCGTTGCCGAGCAGGTTCTCCAGAATGAACGAGATCTCGCCCGGCGTTCCGCACACGCGGATGCCGGCCAGCACATCACGCCCCTCGAAGGTCACCTCGACCCCCAGCTCCTCGAATTCAGGCGCTCTCGCAGCCATGGCCCGCTCAAACTCCGCACCCGGATCAGCGGATCGCTCGAGTCTTGCCGCTCCTCTTATCGCGACGAGAGCCGATTCTATGCCGGGAAGGAGATCGTCCAGTCTTTCTCCAAGAACCGAGGCTCCCCTTCGGGACGGAAGTCCGTGCGGCAGCTCACCGAGGAGACAATCCAGGGCGGCGACGCTGCGCCTGAGCGATGTCGCATGGGTCGGCGCGAGCCCGAGTCGCTCGGCCCCTCCCACGATACCATCGATGCCGGGGACGCCGACCTGGCGGACGTCGTCGACGGCGTGCTCGAAGCGCTCCGTGAAGGCCGCGGGTGGATCTCCGTCGTAGTTCTGGAGCATCCGGAACTGCTCGCGAAGTCTCCGGAGCGTCGAGGTGGCGGCGAGTTTGCCGTGGCTGGCCGCGGCAAGTGAGGCCAGAAGCGCGTCAATGTCCTCGCCACGGCTGGCGCGCGGAAGCAGCCAGCGCCTGAGACCCGCTATCGCGTACCGGCGAGTCCTCGGTATCAGTGAGAGCGCTGCGACGACGGCCACGATGGGAAGCGTGATGCGCATCCAGAACGGGAGCGGTCGCTTGACGAGGTGAAGCCGCAGCAGGCTGGTCTGCGTGAAGAGCATTAGCGCCGCCTCAGGCCGACCGCCGATCGAGACTCTGGTCGGCTTGAGAGGGCCGCTTCTCATTTCTCGGATGGAATACTCGGTCTTGGTATAGGCGAGCGGCGACAGGTCGCAGTCGAGGGCGACCACCCCTCCCTTCACCATCGCCGCAACGAGCATGTCGGCGGCCGGCTCACGGCCGAGCGGCATTGCGGCCAGACCCTCCACGGCGTCGCCGCAGTAGAGCTCGCGTTCGAGCGACAGCGTGGTCCCGTCCCAGCGAAAACGCCTCAGGAAGCCGTCCGACGAAGCGGCGTACAAACGCCTGCCTCCACTGCAGGTCATGGTCTCCACGCCGTTGACGGAGTGGCCCACCGGCACGTGGGCAAGCGGCGCTCCGTCGGCGCCGCGCCACAAGTAGATGCCGAAGGTCTCGGTATCCCGCTCGGAGTGCCCGCTCACCGAGGTTGCCACCTCCATCGTCCCGTCCCCGTCGAGGTCGTCGATGAGCAGATGCACATCACTGGAGTACGGACCCTGTTCGTGCCACCAGAGGATGCTCCCGTCCGACTCGAACGCCATCACGTAGGAGTGCGAGTCATCCCACACGCCTTCCTTCACCTGGTTGCCTGGGGCCCCGAGTCCGACCACAAACTCCTCGACACCATCCGCGTCTATGTCGCCGACGCACAACTGCCCGCTCGGAGTGCCCGCGAGCGGGACCTTGCGCGAGAACCGCCCCTCGTGGAGATCCCAGAACCACACCCCCCTCGGGCGCTTAAGGACACCGGCGCACATCCCGATCGCCACGATGTCGGCCTTCCCATCGAGGTCGGAGTCGAACGCGCCCATGAGCGGCATGCCGGCGCCCCAGCTGTCGTCGGGCAGCAGCTGCCCTGCCGGGTCCCACTCGATCACGGCAAGCGTCGAATCGCGGGCCGAGACTCCGCTGACGATGATCTGGGACACGCTGATCCGCATGAGCCGTGTCCGCGGCTGCTCCCACCAGATCATCTCCGCCACCCCGTCGCCCGTCACATCGGCGATACCGCAGAGGCCGGCCGGCGTCAGGAAGTTCCTCGACCAGAGAGCATAGTGACGGTCCTCACCGACACGCGCGATGCCCAAGTAGGAAGCGCCGCCTGCAGCGCCGGCGTACTTGATCTCCTCGTCGACGCCGTCTCCGTCCAGATCCACCGAGTAGATGGCGTCCGGACACGGCGTCACCGCCTGAATGGCGGTCGTCAGCGTGTAGCGGTATCTCTCGGGATGGTTTCCCAGGGTATGCACCCCGGGCTCGCATGAGGTAAGGAAAGGAGCAAGGCACGCCGCGATCAGAGCAACACGCGTGAGCGGTGCACGTCTGGTGAAGCATCCGACCGCGCCGAGTCGCATCGAGCACTCCCGCCCTGGGGCTCGCTGGCGAAGGATGGTTCGCGCCGGGGCGGCATCGCGTGGACGGCGCCCGACAGGCTCAAGCATCATCTTAGCATGACACCGGCGCTAAGGCGAATGTCTCTGCAGGAATGTCTCTGCGGATGTGTGTGCTGAACGGGATGGGGACACTGCGCTGCAGGGAGGCTGCCTCGCGGTCCTACCTGGAGATCAGCAAGGTCATCGTCACGCTGTCGCGCCACTGCGTCTGGGGCCAGGAGAGCGTCATCGTGACGCGCTTGGCGTCCAGGTCGTCATCGGGAGTCGTCCAGGAGAGCTCGTCGACGGTCCACACCAGGTTTCCAAGCACGTCGTTGGACGGGTCGCTGTCTCCGCGTGTATTGACGATGATGGTGGAGTCGGTCGGATGCGTCCCCAGTTCGAGATTGATGCTCGAGACATCGTCGTCGGCACCGGACGAGCCATACCCCGCGATCAAGAGCTGCTCGGCCTTCCTTTCGACCAGCCCCAACGCCACTCGCTTCTCGCCGCGGTGGGCGACAAGAGTACGCCCACGAACGAATGCCGCGAAGATCGGCGCCACGGCGATGCTTATGATGACGACGGCGACGAGCACCTCGATCAGGGTGAATCCCGCCGACGCGCGGCGGAGCCTCCTACCGCGCCGGCTCGGCCGGGCCTGCCGGGCAGCGCCGTCTGCCATGCCACAAACAGGTGTTCGAGCGTCTCTATGCGTAGCCGCGAACCTCATGCCTCCCCCACATATCCTCAGGATGTTCTGCCACTCGACCGCGAGGCCGCTACTCCAGCGGAACGATCTCGGAGACAACCGGAACCTCGTTCCAGACAAGCCGCACGTACATGCCGGTCTGCGCGAACTGGTAGAACGCCGGCGGGAGATTCTCTTGCAGGCGGAGGTCGTAGTGGTAGTCCTTCTCATAGCCTGTGACGACAATGAGGTTTCCATCCCCATCAATGTAGCCCGTACCGACGGAGCCGCGGAAGCTCTGGATGATGCTTCCCCACACCGTGAGCGTCCCGCGCGGGTCTCCGACGTTCCAGTTCTCCACGCGGAAACTGTTATCGAGTGCCATAAGCGCCGCGTGTATGACGCAATCGTCGGACGTGGCCTCGTTCCACTCAACGGTGATGTCGGTGCCGGCCACGATACCCAGCAGGTCGTCGCAGTCTGGCAGTGGACCGTTCTCGTCGCTCGCTCTGTAGGTGACGTCGTCAGTGATGATCACGCTGCCGTTCGTGGCCAGTGTAAGCTCGCCATCCAGGACGCCGCTCACGCTGAAGCCGCCGTTCACGTAGAAGATCCCGTTGAATGAGTCCAGATCGACGTCCGTCCATGACTTCCCGGGCTTTCTGTAACTCAAGTACCCGTACATCGGAAGTCCTGTGGCCTCGTCGATCCTGCTCAGCTCGATCTCGTAGTTTCCCGAGATGCTTATCCCCCCAGAGTTCGCCAGATCTCTCACGTCGAACGCCACGGAGTGTGTCGGGTAGTCGACTGCTGTGTCCCCCAGCATGTAGCCGGCGCTGAACACCGGGTTGTCGTATGGTGCGTTGCTCGAACCGGCCGACTCTATGTGGTTGTGTGCATCCCCGTTGTAGTAGAGGAACTCCGGGTTGTGCGATGACACCTTGTCGTCGGGCCCTCCGTAGGAGCTGAACACGACGTCGTTGAAGGTCGGGTTCCCGCAGATACTGATCTGGTCGTTCGTGAAGAGCGGGCCCTCGATCACGTCGGCCGAAATGAACCACAGCACTCCACCGGCGCCCGGTTCGTGCTCGGTGTCGGTGAAGTAGAGATAGTTCGAGTAGTAGTCCGGAGTGACCACGACCTCCACCTGCCTGGCGCGCCCGTCGGCGTATCCACGCGCGATGATCGTGTAGAGCTTGTCGCTGACAATAGGGTTCAACGGGTCGGGCTCGATCGAGACCTCGAAGCTGCCGGCACCCAACTGAACCTGATCCTCTCCGACGGGGTAGATCGGGTCCGTCGTGTCCGGCGGATGGTCCTGTGCCTCCAGGTACCCTTGCGCCACCTGGATCCCTGACTCCGCCAGGAACAGCGCCTGCGACTTGCGCATGCTGGCCGCCACGAGCGAAGCGTCCTGGCTTCCTATCGTGAAGAGCGCCAGTACGGACACCATCATCACGAAGACGAACATCAGAACCACGCCGACCGAGAAACCTGCCTCACCAAGCGGTACTCCGGTCCCTCGCTTGCCTATGGAATTTGGGCCTCTCATGCGGACCACCATCCAGTGAACTCCGCCGGTCCTCACACTGCTGCTGACAACCACGTCCAAGTACCCCGAGTCCTATGGGTTTCTGCAAACGACGCTTGACGACATGAGGACCGACTGGTCATCGGTCCACCGGAACGGGGTCCCGGAGTCATCGGTCAGCGTGATGTCTATGCTGACGACCGAGCCGTCGAGGGAGAACACGGCCGAATCGACGCCCTCTACGATGACCTCGCCGTTGATATCGACCAGCTCGTTCTGTCCGTTCACGTAGTACCTCGCGCCAACGCTGTCTCCCGCGGTTCCGCGAAAGATGACATCCATAGAATCGGGACGAACACTGACATCGACGCGACTGGCGCCGCGTATCGAACGAACCATGACGTCGACGGCGAAGGAAGCGTCTCTCTGTACGTTCGCCAGGGCCTCAGTGCCCTCCCACGATCGCGTGGTCGCAATGTAGATGGAGACGCACGGCGTCACGACCAGAGCCATGATCGCGGTCGCGATCGACAGCTCGATCAGCGTGAGACCACGTTGGCTCCGGAGCCACGGCCCATCCTCCCAAGCGGCCGTCCTGTGGCATCTTCCCCCAACCATTTCGCCACGTCCTCTGCTGCAGGCGACTGCAACATACCGCGTGGGCCTTCCCCTGCTCATGACCTATTGCACAAAGCCGGCCAAATGGCTAGCAGTCGGCCGGGGTGGGCAGTATTGCCCTGAAAGGATGGGAACTCCCGCTGCCGTCCCTCTCTGGTGGTCGTTTCAGGAACAGGCCGAGCGAAACGTGACAGAGCCACAGGCGCATCGCCTGTGGCCCCGTGCTAGGTTTGTTACAGCGAGCGCCTGCGGGAACCGGCCCATGGCGCTAGCTGTCTCTGTAGATCCTGCCCTTTCCGCGCAGCGTGAGCCTGACGGGACCGACCTCACGCTCGACCGCCTCCAGCAGCCCCCAGCTGCATATCAGCCTGGCGATCTTCTCGATGTCGGGCGCCACGATGCGGTCCTTGAGGTAGGTAGGCACGACCCCCCTGACCTCGCTGTGAGCGATGATGGTTCCCTTCCCGGGTCTCTCGCCAAGAAGATCGAACGCTTGAGCGGCGCACATCATCTCGATGGCGACGACGTTCACGACGTTCCCGATGATCTCCCTGAGCTTGCTGGCCGCGATGGGCCCCATCGAGACGGTGTCCTCCTGGTCGGCTGCCATGCTGAAGTTGTCGACGACGGCCGGATGAGAGAGCACCTTGTTCTCCGAGCAGAGTGCGGTCGCCGTGTAGTGAGCCAACATATACCCGGAGTTCAACCCCTCACTCTCCACGAGGAACGCCGGCAGTCCGCCGTTCAGGTGCGGGTTCACGAGCCTGTTGATGTGACGCTCCGAGAGCGAGCCTATCTCGCTCATGGCGATGCAGAGGTAGTCGAGCGCCATCGATATCTGCTGGCCGTGGAAATTGCCGCACGAGAGCTGCTCGCCGTCGTGCGGGAAGAACAGAGGGTTGTCTGTGACCGAGTTCATCTCGATCTCGATCTGCTGCCTCACGTAGTGGAGCGCGTCGATCGAAGGGCTGTAGACTTGGGGAATGCATCTGATGCTGTACGCGTCCTGTACCTTGCCGGAGCCGAGCTTGATGAGCCTGCTGCCCTTGAGCAGCCGCCTCATGTTCTCGGCCACCACCATCTGGCCTACGAAAGGCCTGAGTCTGTGTATCCTCGCGTCGAACGGGTCCATGGGGGTGCGGAGCGCGTCGGCCGACATCGCGCTCGCGATGATCGCGTTTCTCACGATGCGGTCGGCATCGTAGACGCACAGCGCACCGCAGCCCGTGAAGAACTGCGAGCCGTTGATGAGAGCGAGCCCCTCCTTGAAGGACAGTGTGACCGGTGCGACGCCGGCCTTCTTCATGGCCGCTCGCCCGCTCATCAGCTTCCCGCCATAGTAGGCCTCCCCCTCACCCATCACGACGCACCCGATCTGCGCGAGTGACGTCAGATCACCGCTCGTGCCGACGGAACCCTTCTGATTCACGGCAGGAGCAACGCCTCGATTGAGCATCTCGACCAGAGTCTCAAGGAGCTCCAACCGGACGGCCGAGTACCCGCGAGCGAGCACGTTCGCCCTCAGGAGCATCGCGGCGCGCACGGAGTCTTCCGGGAAGTGCGCTCCCACTCCCGCGGAGTGGCTCCTGATGATGCGGCGCTGCAGTTCCTCGCCCTGCTCGGGCGACACCGCGACGCGTGCAAGCTCACCGATCCCGGTCGTGACGCCGTATATGAGCTGCCCCTCCGCCATGAGTCGCTCGGCCACGCGCCGGCACTCGCGAACCGCCTTCCTCGCGGTGGGCGCGATCTTCACCTTCGCGCCGTTGCGGGCCACTTCGTGGACCTGTTCGATGGTGAGGCTCTTCCCATCCAGAACGACTGTCATTGAGCACTTCTCCGTGAACCGCGGTTCGCCCTGCTGGAGTGGCGGCACCATGTGTGATTGCCAGCCAAGGAGTCTACCACTACCATCAGTGAATGGCGAATCAGTTCGCTGGTATCACCGCTGATTGAGAGTCAGCACGGAGGTCTCCAGGCCCGCACTCCTGAGTCGTCTCCCCTCATGGGAGTCCAGGCGCCCGGCGTAGCAAGCACTACAAGAACGGAGGACCGGACACCTGGTCGGCCGGCACTAACGGTTGGATAACCTCAGCCGGGATGCTACAATCTGCAGTTGGCCTTGTTGATTATTGTGCTGGCATTCAGTGGTCCATCCAGGTGGCGGTCATGCCGTCGCCGCGCCCGGAACTCCGCACGACCCCCGCGGCTCCGGACCTCAAAGGAGGGAGTGCAAGATGGCTGGCAAGGGTGGCTACAACGCATTCGAGGTGGCGAGAACCCAGTTCGACAGGATCGCCGACCTGCTTGACCTCGACCCAGGGGCACGGGCGTTTCTGCGAACGCCGACGCGAGAGTTCCACTTCACGATCCCCGTGAGAATGGACGACGGGAACGTGCAGGTCTTCCAGGGATTCCGGGTGCAACACAACGACGCCAGAGGTCCGAGCAAGGGCGGCATCAGGTTCCACCCGCAGGAGACGATCGACACGGTGCGCGCGCTCGCGATGTGGATGACGTGGAAGTGCGCGGTCGTGGACATCCCTCTTGGCGGCGGCAAGGGTGGCGTCATATGCGACCCTCACAACCTCAGCGCCAGAGAGCAGGAAGCGATCTGCCGCGGATTCGTTCGTCAGCTGGCGAGGAACATTGGACACGTGGTCGACGTTCCGGCTCCTGACGTCATGACGAACGCGCAGCACATGCTGTGGATGATGGATGAATTCGAGTGCATCCACGGAGGGCACTACCCGGGCGTCATAACCGGCAAGCCGGTCGGCATGGGCGGGTCGCTGGGCAGAACACAGGCGACGGGGTACGGCGTGGTCTACACGCTGCGTGAGGCGCTCAAGGAGCTTAACATCCGACCGAGCGACACCATCGCGAGCGTTCAGGGCTTTGGCAACGTCGCGCAGTACGCCATAGAGCTGTACCATAAGATCGGCGGGACCGTCATCTGCGTCTCCTGCTGGGACCAGAAGGACCAGTGCCCGTACGCGTTTAAGAAGAAGGACGGAGTCGACCTGGAGCAGCTTCGCGGCATCACAGACCGCTTCGGCGGCATAGCCCAGGCGAAGGCGCGCGATCTCGGCTACGAGGTCGTCCCCGGCGAAAAGTGGGTCGAGGAAGACGTGGACATACTGTTCCCGTCGGCGCTCGAGAACTCCATCACGGCCGACAACGTTGGCAAGATCAGCAAGCGCGTCAAGATCATAGCCGAGGGTGCGAACGGCCCTACTACACCGGAAGCGGACGCCGTCATCGGACAGCGGGGCATACACGTGATCCCCGACTTCCTCGCCAACGCCGGTGGGGTGACGTGCAGCTACTTCGAGCAGGTCCAGAGCAACATGAACTACTTCTGGGAAATGGACGAGGTTCTGGGTAAGCTGGACGTCAAGATGACCGCGGCGTACGTGGCTGTCAGCGAACTGGCGCGCAGGCGCAAGCTCTACATGCGTGACGCGGCCTACGTGGTATCGATCAACCGCGTCGCCGAGGCCTGTCGCGACCGAGGCTGGATCTAGCAGTGGTCCGTGGGCGGGGCGCCCGCTACGGGCGCTCCGCCTCCTGGTCCGCCCCGAACCCACGCGAGGCTCGTGCGATGTCCGATCCGACGCAGCTTCCGCGTTTCGACCGCTCTTTCCTGGAGTCCGCCGCTACGTTCACGCGAATCGGCTCCGGCGAGATAGGCGGCAAGGCCTCTGGCCTCAGAAGGGTCAGAGAAGACGTCCTGTCCAACCTGTCCCCTCAGGACTTTCCGGACATCGACATAGCCATCCCAACGCTGACCGTGCTCACGACAGAGCTCTTCGACACCTTCTTGCAGCGCAATGATCTCTATGATCTCGCGTTGAGCGAGGAGTCGGATGACCGCATAGCTCTGGGATTTCAACAGGGAGAACTGCCGCCGGAGTTCGTCGGCGACCTGCGCGCGCTCGTTTCCAGCATGCACGCCCCGCTGGCCGTCCGTTCGTCGAGCCTGCTCGAGGACGCGCTCGAGCACCCATTCGCCGGCGTGTACGGCACGAAGATGATCCCCAACAACCAGGCCGGGACGGACGCGCGCTTCCAGCGTCTGGTCGAGGCCATCAAGTTCGTCTACGCCTCGACGTTCTTCGGCGAGCCCAGGAGCTACATCCGGTCCGTTGGGCGGTCGCTTCGAGAAGAGAAGATGGCCGTCATCCTGCAGGAGGTCGTCGGCACGAGGATGAATGAGCGCTTCTATCCGAGCGTGTCGGGCGTCGCGCGTTCCTACAGCTACTATCCCGTGAGCCGCGCGCTCCCGGAGGACGGAGTCGTGAACCTCGCCCTGGGACTGGGCAAGCAGATCGTGGACGGCGGCATGTCCTGGACTTACTGCCCGAAGTATCCGTCCGCGCCTCCTCCCTACGCGGACGTCGGCGACATCATGAAGAATACACAGACGGAGTTCTGGGCCGTCAACATGGGCGCGCCCCCGCCGCCTGACCCTATCAGGGAGACCGAGTACCTCGTAGAATCGGACCTGAGCGCAGCCGAGTACGACGGCAGCCTCGACCATCTGGCCTCGACCTACGACGTGCGTTCCGAGCGCCTGCGCCCGGGGATGCACGGTCCCGGAGCCCGTGTTCTGAACTTTGCACCCATGCTCACGCTCGACACCGTGCCACTCAACGACCTCGTGCTGCGGTTGCTCGAACTCACTGAGAAGGCGGTCGGCAGCGAGGTCGAGATAGAATTCGCCGTCGCGTTCGACCCGCTCAAGCGGGAGCGGCCGCGCTTCGGGTACCTGCAGGCCCGCCCGATGATGGTCGCGCGCGAGCCCGTATCTCTCACGGACGACGAGCTGAAATCGCCGTACGCGCTTGTGGTGTCGGAACACTCTCTCGGCAATGGCGTACGCGGCGACATCAGGGATATCGTCTACGTGCGTCCTCAGGCATTCGAGTCCAGACACACGCCCGCGATCGCGCGCGAGATATCGGACATCAACAGAACGCTTGTGAGCGAGGGACGCCCGTACCTGCTGATCGGGTTCGGTCGCTGGGGTAGTTCCGACCCTTGGTTGGGAGTGCCCGTGGACTGGGGCCAGGTCTGCGGTGCGCGCGTGATCGTCGAGGCAACTCTGCCACAGATGACGCCCGACCTGAGCCAGGGATCGCACTTCTTTCACAACCTCATCAGTTTCGAGGTCCTCTACCTGTCGGTGCGCCACACCGACGCGAAAGCAATTGACTGGGAGTGGCTGGACGCAAGACCGGCTCTCACGGAAACCGAGCTCGTCAGGCACGTCCGCCTGGGCGAGCCTCTCACGGTCAAGGTCGACGGTCGAACCGGACGGGGAGCGATAACGCATGCCGGATAGAGAGCGAATGACGCCCGACGGGCTTCTCGAATCGCTGCAGGAGCGCGCCAAGGAGCTGAACTGCCTCTATCACGTCGAGGAAGCTCTGAGGACGCACGAGGACTCGCTTGAAGAGGCGCTGCGGGGGGTCGTCGAGGCGATACCTCCCGGCTGGCAGTATCCGGACGTCTGCAGGGCCAAGATCGTCGTCGAGGGCCTGGAGATCAGGAACTCCGAGTTCGAGGCGACCGAGTGGGTACTGCGTTCGGACATCGTGGTTCAGTCAGTTGCAGTCGGAACCCTCGAGATCTACTACCTGGAGAGGCGGCCGCAGGAAGACGTCGGCCCGTTTCTCAAGGAGGAGGTCAGGCTCATCGACACGATCTCCGGCCTCGTCGGCCATTACGTGCTCAGTCAACATCTGCAGAGCATCCAGAAGGACTTGGAGGCGCTGCAGAACGAGGGCGCGGTAGAGCCGGCGGAGATCTGGAGGAGCCCTCTGCATCTGCTCAGGGAGTCGGACCGCAGCCTCTATCTGCGCATCGCCCACAAGATGCTCAACTACCTCTGCCAAATCGGCTCGAAGGAGGCCCAGGGCGTGCTGGGCGGTCCAGCCGTCACGGGAGGATTCGAGGGCGCTGCGGCCGGAGAGGTGAACGTGCCGGCGTGCCGCTCACTGCAGGACGAGGGCTACCTTCTGAGCGACGCGCCGTTCGAGCTGGCAAACGAGTACCTGAGCCAGACGGAGATCCTCACGCGCGTCCAGAACTGGATGCAGGATGACAAGGCCTCGAGCTTCCTCAGGGTGCTCAACAATCCGCGCTCACCTCTTCCCGAGATCGTCGACGCAATGAGACGCTTCCAGTACGGCATCCCGGACAAGAGGGTCCTCCGACCGTCCACGCTCAAGACGCTGCGCGTCTCGCTCACCCAGAGGCTCCTGACAGAGCAGATAGACTTCGTCCGAGTGGCGAAGGAGAACATGCAGATCGAGGACTTCTACGAGCTCTCGGCACGCATGATCATCCCGGCAGGCAGTCACGGCAGGCTTGGTGGCAAGAGCGCGGGGATGATACTCGCGCACAGGATCCTCAAGAGAATGGCAACGCCTGAGAGCCCGGTGGGCGACGTCAAGCTTCCGAAGACCTGGTACATCCCGTCCGATGGACTGCTCGACTTCATCGGCCACAACGACCTCCAGGACGTCATCGAGCAGAAGTTCAAGGAGACGGACGAGATCCGACAGGAATACCCCGACATCGTCAGGCTCTTCAAGAACTCGACGTTCCCGACAAGGATACTGAACGGTCTCTCCGTGGCCCTCGACGACTTCGCGGATGTCCCACTGATCGTCCGAAGCTCGAGTCTGCTGGAGGACCGCCTGGGAACGGCGTTCTCCGGGAAGTACAAGAGCCTGTTCGTCGCGAACCGGGGCGACAAGGCTGAACGTCTCGCGGCGCTCGCGGACGCTATCGCCGAGGTGTACGCATCGACGTTCGGGCCCGACCCGATCGAGTACCGGCGCGAGCGCGGACTTCTCGAGTTCAATGAGGAGATGGGCATCCTCATCCAGGAAGTCGTGGGCACACGAGTCGGGAAGTACTTCATGCCCGCGTTCGCCGGAGTGGCCTTCAGCAACAGCGAGTTCAGATGGTCACCGCGAATCCGGCGCGAGGACGGACTGGTGCGCCTGGTTCCAGGCCTCGGCACAAGGGCGGTCGACCGCGTGGCGGACGACTACCCTACGCTCCTCGTTCCGGGGAAGCCCGGCCTGCGCGCAAACGTCGCGGTCGACGAGATCATCCGCTACTCGCCCCGCTGGATTGATGTCATCAACCTCGAGAGCGGGACCCTGGAGACCAGGAAGCTGGACGACGTGCTCACGGAGGTGGGGTCGGACTTCCCTCAGCTGGAGAACGTGTTCTCGGTGCTCAAGGACGGACGCCTCTCGAAGGCGCCGCCCAGGATGCTGCTCGATGCGAGCACGGACGACCTCGTCGCCACGTTCGACGGTCTTACGGGAAGGACGACGTTCGTCGAGAACCTGGACAACATGCTGAATCTTCTCGAGGCTAGGCTTGGCACGCCGGTAGACATCGAGTTTGCGCATGACGGCACCGACTTCTACCTCCTCCAGTGCAGGCCGCAGAGCCGATCCGACCAGTCGGCCCCGGCTCCGATCCCGAAGGACGTGCGTGCGGAAGACACGATCTTCATGGCTGACAGGCACATCTCGAACGGATGGGTGCCCGACATCACCAACATCGTGTACGTGGACCCCGACCGCTATTCCGAGCTCGCGAGCCGGGAGCAGATGCTGGCAGTGGCCAGAGCAGTCGGCAAGCTGAATCAACTGCTGCCGACGAAGCGGTTCATACTGCTCGGTCCCGGACGCTGGGGCAGCCGCGGGGACGTCAGGCTCGGTGTGAGCGTCACGTACGCCGACATATCGAACACCGCGGTGCTGGTCGAGATCGCCAGGAAGAAGGGCGACTACGTGCCCGACCTCTCGTTCGGCACGCACTTCTTCCAGGATCTGGTGGAGTCGCGGATCCGTTACCTCCCGCTCTATCCAGACGAGGGAGGCGCGGTGCTCAACGAGCGCTTCCTGACGAGTTCGCCGAACCTGCTTTCGGAGATGCTGCCTGAGTTCACCGAACTCGAGGACGTGCTGCGGGTCATCGACGTGCCGTCCCGCGCGGACGGGCGCATCCTCAGAGTGCACATGAACGCCGACCTCGACGAGGCCATCGCATTCCTGGCGAGTCCGGGTGAAAACCCGGAGCAGCCGCCTCCAGCTCATGAGGCGATTGCACGAGCGCCCATGCAGTACTGGCAGTGGCGCCTCAGGATGGCCGAGCGCATCGCCGCTGACCTCGATCCGGAGCGGTTCGGCGTCGC